>DAMALH010000001.1:0-84552 GCA_032000125.1 Buttiauxella sp.
TGCCGTGTCAGTGGAGGCGCAGTATAGGGATTTTTCGGAGGCTGACAACCCCTAATTTTAAAATAATTTCCAACCGAACATTTTTTAATCATAACGACGATTTTTAGCGCGATCTAATCGCTTTTGGCAGGTCAGCCAGGCTATCAATAACGAAATCCGCTGCCGATTCTCCTTCCTCGGTTACCGGCTTGCCGCTACGTACCAGCACCTTTGTTCCTACTTTTGCGGCTGCCGCTGCCTGCATGTCTTCAACTTTATCGCCAACCATATAAGAAGCTGCCATATCAATGTGCAGATATTCAGCGGCGGACAACAGCATACCCGGCTGCGGTTTGCGGCAATCGCATGACTGGCGAAACTCTTCTACAACAGCTTCCGGATGGTGCGGGCAATAATAGATACCGTCGAGATCCACGCCGCGGTCAGCCAGAGACCAGTCCATCCATTCGGTCAGATTTTCAAAGTCATCTTCCGTGAACATGCCGCGGGCGATACCAGACTGGTTGGTGACCAGCACTAACGCATAGCCCATCTCTTTTAGTTCACGCATAGCGTCGATCACGCCATCGATAAATTCAAACTGGTCGACTTCATGGACGTAACCATGATCGACATTAATAGTGCCATCGCGGTCGAGAAAAATAGCGGGTACGGACTGTGCCACCTGGAAACTCCTGATACGGGATTATTATCCTTAGTATCGCATGATTTAGGGAGCGGGTGAGAACAGACAATCACGCCCCGATTGATTTAGACGTCTGGATGCCTTAACATCCATATCGATGACGGTCATCGCCCGTTGTCGGCAGTAGAAAATGCCACGGCTAACTCTTATACGATAATAAATAACCTAATGATTAAACTTTCAAACATCACCAAAGTGTTTCAGCAAGGGAACCGCACCATACAGGCGTTGAACAACGTCAGCCTGCATGTTCCTGCCGGGCAAATTTATGGCGTGATTGGCGCATCCGGCGCGGGGAAGAGTACTCTGATCCGTTGCGTGAACCTGCTTGAGCGTCCAACGCAGGGCTCTGTACTGGTCGATGGCCAGGAGCTGACGACGCTGTCTGAAGGTCAATTGACGAAAGCTCGCCGCCAGATTGGCATGATCTTCCAGCACTTTAACCTGCTTTCGTCCCGCACCGTTTTCGGCAATGTCGCCTTACCGCTGGAGCTCGACAATACGCCGCGCGAAGAGATCAAACGTCGCGTCATCGAGCTTTTGGATCTTGTCGGCTTAAGTGAAAAGCATGACGCCTATCCGGCTAACCTTTCTGGCGGGCAAAAACAGCGTGTAGCTATTGCTCGTGCGCTGGCCAGCAATCCGAAAGTGTTGCTGTGCGATGAAGCCACCAGCGCGCTCGATCCTGCCACTACCCGTTCCATTCTCGAATTGTTAAAAGACATTAATCGTCGTCTTGGCTTAACCATTCTACTTATCACCCACGAAATGGATGTGGTGAAGCGTATCTGTGACTGCGTAGCGGTTATCAGCGACGGCGAACTTATTGAACAGGACACCGTAAGCGAGGTGTTCTCCCATCCGAAGACCCCGCTGGCGCAGCAGTTTATTCAGTCCACCCTGCACCTGGACATTCCGGAAGATTATGCTCAACGTCTGGGCGCAGAAAAACGCGATGAAGCGGTTCCCTTATTGCGCCTGGAATTTACCGGCCAGTCAGTTGATGCGCCTTTACTTTCAGAGACAGCCCGCACCTTTAACGTCAACAGCAACATTATTAGTGCGCAGATGGATTACGCCGGCGGCGTGAAGTTCGGCATTATGCTGTGCGAGATGCATGGTGAACATCACAACACGGAAGCCGCCATCGCCTGGCTGCAAGAACAACATGTAAAAGTAGAGGTGCTGGGTTATGTCTGAGCCAATGATGTGGTTACTCCTTAAAGGAGTCTATGAAACGCTGGCGATGACCTTCGTATCCGGCTTCTTTGGTTTTGTTATCGGTTTGCCGGTAGGCGTGCTGCTTTATATAACGCGTCCCGGACAGATTAGCGCGAACGTGAAGCTCTACCGCGCGATGTCAGCGCTGGTAAATATCTTCCGCTCCATTCCTTTTATCATCCTGCTGGTATGGATGATTCCTTTTACCCGCGCGATAGTGGGCACATCCATCGGGCTACAGGCAGCTATTGTGCCGCTGACCGTGGGCGCCGCTCCTTTCATCGCACGTATGGTAGAGAATGCGCTGCTGGAAATCCCATCCGGCCTGATTGAAGCATCCCGCGCTATGGGCGCAACGCCTATGCAGATTATCCGCAAAGTCCTGCTGCCAGAAGCGCTGCCGGGCCTCGTCAATGCGGCCACTATCACCTTAATTACGCTGGTAGGTTACTCAGCTATGGGCGGCGCGGTCGGCGCAGGCGGCCTGGGACAGATTGGTTATCAGTATGGTTATATCGGTTATAACGCTACCGTGATGAATACGGTATTAGTGTTACTGGTGGTATTGGTGTATTTAATTCAGCTATCAGGCGATCGTATCGTCCGGGCTGTTACTCACAAATAAGACGTTCAACACAACATCATTTTTACTCAAGTTAAGGAAGGGATATGTCTTTTAAATTTAAAACCTTTGCGGCGGTTGGTGCTTTGATTGGTTCACTGGCTCTGGCGGGCTGTGGTCAGGATGAAAAAGATCCAAACCATATTAAAGTTGGCGTTATTGTGGGTGCTGAGCAGCAGGTTGCTGAAGTGGCGCAGAAAGTGGCCAAAGAGAAGTATGGTCTGGATGTTGAGCTGGTCTCCTTCAACGATTACGTGCTGCCAAACGAAGCGCTGAGCAAAGGCGATATCGACGCTAACGCCTTCCAGCACAAACCTTACCTCGATCAGCAGATCAAAGATCGCGGCTATAAGCTGGTATCCGTAGGCAACACCTTCGTTTACCCAATTGCGGGCTACTCCAAAAAAATCAAATCGCTGGATGAGCTGCAAAACGGCGCGCAGGTAGCCCTGCCAAACGACCCAACGAACCTTGGCCGTTCTTTGCTGCTGCT
This sequence comes from Buttiauxella sp., assembly GCA_032000125.1. Lineage (GTDB taxonomy): Bacteria > Pseudomonadota > Gammaproteobacteria > Enterobacterales > Enterobacteriaceae > Dryocola. Next base: position 3,022 of record DAMALH010000001.1, read on the forward strand.
GCAAAAACAAGGCCTCATCAAGCTGAAAGACGGCGTTGGTCTGCTGCCGACTGTCCTGGACGTTACCGAGAATCCAAAAAATCTGAAGCTGGTTGAGCTGGAAGCGCCGCAGCTGCCACGTTCCCTGGACGATGCGCAGATTGCCCTGGCGATTATTAACACCACCTATGCAAGCCAGATTGGCCTGACGCCGGCTAAAGACGGTATCTTTGTTGAAGATAAAGAATCCCCTTACGTGAATCTGATCGTAACTCGCGAAGACAATAAAGATGCAGAAAACGTGAAGAAATTCGTCGAGGCCTATCAGTCTGACGAAGTTTATGATGCGGCAAATAAAGTCTTTAACGGCGGTGCGGTTAAAGGCTGGTAAATTTCCCTTTCACTCTTTTTGCGTAAATAATCAAAGACGGGCTCATGCCCGTCTTGTTATTTTTGCAAGAGCTTGATTCAATATTCCCGATTTATCATTCATTGAGGAAAAATTATGCGTGCTTTACCGATCTGTTTATTAGCAGTCATGCTGAGCGGCTGTTCTATGCTAAGCAGATCCCCCGTTGAACCCGTTCAAAGCACCGCAACACCCGCGAAAGCTGAACCTGCAAAACCTAAAGCGTCGCGTCCGGCTCCGGTAAAAATCTATACCAATGCAGAAGACCTGGTCGGTAAACCGTTCCGTGACCTCGGCGAAGTCAGCGGCGAATCTTGCCAGGCAAGTAATCAGGACTCCCCGCCGAATATCCCAACCGCACGCAAACGTCTGCAGGTTAACGCATCAAAAATGAAAGCGAACGCGGTGCTATTGCACAGTTGTGACGTTACCAGCGGTACGCCAGGCTGCTATCGCCAGGCGGTTTGCGTTGGTTCTGCGCTGAACGTTTCGGAAAAATGACGGCGTTCGCCTTTGAACAGATTGGTGTAATTCGCTCCCCGTACAAAGAGAAGTTTGCCGTACCGCGCCAGCCAGGCCTGGTGGCGGACGGAGGCGGCGAACTCCATTTGCTGCCGCCTTTCAATCTCGCCGATGCCGTGCGCGGCCTGGAAGGCTTTAGCCACCTGTGGCTGCTATTTGTCTTTCACCAGACCATGGAAGGCGGCTGGCGCCCAACCGTGCGCCCTCCTCGTCTTGGCGGCAATGCGCGTATGGGCGTCTTTGCCACGCGTTCAACCTTCCGCCCGAATCCCATCGGCATGTCGCTGGTGGAGCTAAAAGGCATTCGCTGTGAGAAAAAGCAGGTGATTCTGGAGCTTGGCAGCCTGGATTTGGTTGACGGCACGCCGATAGTCGACATCAAGCCCTATCTTCCGTTTGCCGAAGCGTTGCCTCAGGCCGTTGCGGGCTACGCCCAGGCCGCACCCGCGGCGGATATGCCGGTTTATTTCACCAACGATGTGCAGCAACGGTTAGCCAGGCTTGACGATACCTACCCGAATATCGAGCGCTTTATCCAGCAGGTGTTGGCCCAGGACCCTCGTCCCGCCTATCGTAAAGGCGAAGAAACGGGCAAAACTTATGCCGTAGCGCTGCTTGATTTCAATGTGCGCTGGCGCGTTACCGAGCAGGGTTCTGAAGTGTTTGCTGTTGAAGCTCGCTAATTTATCGCCCCCTCTCTTTTGACATCCCTGCCACACTGGTAAACTAAACCACTTTTTTGAAGCAGGCTGCCTTGCAGCCGGTTATCAGCCGTTCAAATGGAACCGTAACAACATGCGTACTAGCCAATACCTGCTCTCCACTCTGAAGGAGACACCTGCCGACGCCGAAGTCATCAGCCATCAGTTGATGCTGCGCGCCGGGATGATCCGCAAACTTGCCTCCGGCTTATACACCTGGTTGCCGACCGGTTTGCGCGTCCTGAAAAAAGTCGAAAATATCGTGCGTGAAGAGATGAACAACGCCGGTGCCATCGAAATGTGCATGCCCGTTGTTCAACCCGCAGATTTATGGCAGGAGAGCGGTCGTTGGGAACAGTACGGTCCGGAACTGCTGCGTTTTGTCGATCGTGGCGATCGCCCATTTGTACTCGGTCCAACGCATGAAGAAGTCATCACCGATCTGATTCGTAACGAGCTGAGCTCTTACAAACAGCTACCGCTGAACTTCTTCCAGATCCAGACCAAATTCCGTGACGAAGTGCGCCCACGCTTCGGCGTCATGCGCTCCCGCGAGTTCCTGATGAAAGATGCTTACTCTTTCCATACCTCTCAGGAATCCCTGCAGGAAACCTACGACGCGATGTATCAGGCCTACAGCAAAATCTTTACCCGCATGGGCCTGGATTTCCGCGCAGTGGAAGCGGATACCGGCTCCATCGGCGGCAGCGCATCTCATGAGTTCCAGGTGCTGGCGCAAAGCGGCGAAGACGACGTTATCTTCTCTACAGAATCTGATTACGCTGCCAACATCGAATTTGCAGAAGCCGTGGCGCCTGCCGGCGGTCGCGCTGCGCCAACTGTAGAAATGACGCAGATCGATACCCCGAATGCAAAAACCATCGCTGAGCTGGTAGAGCAGTTCAATCTGCCGGTTGAGAAAACCGTGAAAACGCTGCTGGTCAAAGCGACCGAAGGCAGCGCTTATCCGCTGGTTGCGCTGTTGGTTCGCGGCGATCATGAGCTGAACGAAGTGAAAGCGGAGAAGCTGCCGCAGGTAGCAAGCCCGCTGACCTTCGCCACCGAAGCAGAGATCCGCGCCGTGGCTAACGCAGGCCCGGGTTCTCTCGGCCCGGTAAATCTGCCGGTTCCAGTAGTCATTGACCGCACCGTAGCGGCAATGAGCGATTTCGCCGCTGGCGCAAACATCGACGGCAAACACTTTGTGGGTATCAACTGGGAGCGCGACGTAGCGCTGCCGCAGGTGGCGGATATCCGTAACGTAGTGGAAGGCGATCCAAGCCCGGACGGCAAAGGCACGCTGCTGATTAAACGCGGTATCGAAGTGGGCCACATCTTCCAGCTCGGCAGCAAGTATTCAGAAGCGATGAAAGCGTCCGTTCAGGGTGAAGATGGCCGCAACCAGACGCTGACCATGGGCTGTTACGGAATCGGGGTTACGCGCGTTGTCGCTGCGGCAATTGAGCAGAACAACGACGAGCGTGGCATCCTGTGGCCGGACGCCATCGCCCCGTTCCAGGTCGCTATTCTGCCAATGAACATGCACAAATCTTTCCGCGTGAAAGAGCTGGCTGAAGAGCTTTACGCCACCCTGCGCGCCAAAGGTATTGACGTGCTGATGGACGACCGTAAAGAACGTCCGGGCGTGATGTTTGCGGATATGGAACTGATTGGTGTGCCACATACCGTGGTTATCGGCGACCGCAACCTCGACAGCGAAGAGGTCGAATATAAAAACCGCCGCGTCGGTGAAAAGCAGATGATCAAAACCGGTGAAATCATTGATTTCCTGCTGGGCCAGATCCAGCGCTAGCTTTACTTGCTCGCATAAAAAAGCCCTGCTTTCGCAGGGCTTTTTTTTATCCGTTGGAGCAGTCTTTACCTGATTTAAACTTCGCGGCTTTATCCGCCACCAGCGTTTTTTGCAGCTCACCGCTGTCTGGCGAAGCCTGCAGGGTAAAGTGCGCTTCAATCATCAATAACACGGGCTGCATATCCTTGCCTCGCGCCGCTGCGTAGCCGCGTTCCAGCTCCGCATTGCTGGCTACCGCAAAAGTGCGGCCGGTTGCGCAGTCCTGGAATATCGCCGCGTCAGCCATGTACTTATACATCCCTTTCATCGCCATTGGCGTGGCGGGCAAAGCGTCGTTTGTTGGCTTCAGCGTATAATCAAACTGCGACTCAATGGGATTGCCCTCGCGGTCGAGCATCTCAAGCCCGTCGGCCTGTGGACGGAAGTAGAGCTTTTCGCCGTCGCTTTCTGTCAGCACCAGCTTATCCGCCGTGCGTGCCCAGCTACCATAAGAGGCAAATACCGCGGGTGATTTCGCGCCCTGATAGCGCTGGTTCATCACCCAGGTGCCGTCCTTCTCAAGAAACAGGGAGGTTTCGATGCCTTCGCAGTCTGCACAGGGCAGCAGGCCCTTATAGCTTTGCTGCATCGGTTTTAATTCGGCAGCCTGCGACGGTTGCAGCGTCTGTAGTTCGGCACGGTTATTACACCCAAAGAGGGCAAACAGGCTACAAGCGGCCAGTGCTGATAATAAAAGTTTTTTCACCATCTATTCCTTATGCTGGTTATCTCTGGCCCCTTTTCACTCGGGGCGGCGAACTTTACCGCGCAGCGATTTCGTGGTTGATTTTTGTGCTTTAGATGCCAGGCGCCGCTCTTTTGAAGCCCGCGTCGGCCTGGTCGCCCGGCGGCTTTTCTGCTCGGCGGTTAATTCCTTAATCAAGGAAACCAGGCGCGCCACGGCAGCCTCACGGTTCATCTCCTGGCTGCGGTATTCCTGCGCCTTTATCACCACCACGCCATCGGGTGTGATCAGATGATGGCTCGCCGCAAGCAGCCGCTCTTTATAATACTCCGGCAGGCTGGAAGCACGGATGTCAAAGCGCAGGTGAATAGCCGTTGAGGTTTTATTCACATGCTGACCACCCGCCCCCTGCGCCCGAATCGCCGTAATCGTTACTTCTTGCTCGGGTATGTCAACCGTTCGGGAAACGCTAATCATTAATGGCGAAGCCACGCGGTAAAGTGAATTTCAACGTTGTTTTCGGCATCGGACAGCCAGATAGCGCCGTCCTGGATGGTCGCCTGCAGATTCATGCTGCGCGTGCCGAACTCGCTTAACTTAGCCAGTTGCTCATCGTCCAGATACCAGATGCTGAGGTTTTTAAACTGGCTCAGTTTGTTCTGATTTTGCTGCCACCATATTTCAGCCGCACGACTATTGTAGGTAAACAGCGCCACTTCCGCCGACTGGCTGCAGGCTTTTTTCACTCGACGCTCTTCCGGCAGGCCCAGCTCAATCCACAGGTCGATACCCAAATGGTCGTTGCGCTGCCAGATCTCCGGCTCTTCTTCCGCACTCAAACCACGGGTAAATTGCAGGCGTTCGTCGGCATATTTAATCCACGCCAGCAGGCGTAGCATCATGCGCTCCTGCGTTTCAGACGGATGGCGCGCAAGCGTCAGGTTACCGTCCAGGAACTTATTGCGATCGAGATCGGCAACGTTCACCATCGCTTTGTAGATCGTCGCTTTTAACGCCATCATACTTCTCCAGATTTATTTGGCGCTCATTGTAGCGAAAACCTTGTTAAAACGCTGTTGCGTATTCACAACCGCAGGTATTTACGCTGCTGATATCGGTTTCATGCCTGTGGTATAGTCACCTTGCTAAACAGAGTTTATCTTCGTAGGCTTAAGTTTCATCCACAATTAAGTCTGAAGTCGAGACTCTGACAGGAGGGCGTGTGGAAAAGTATTGTGAACTGGTTCGACAGCGCTATGCGGAGATCGCAAGCGGTGATTTAGGTTACATTCCGGATGCATTAGGCTGCGTCCTTAAGGTGCTGAATGAAGTGGCCTGTAACGAAGCACAGCCAGAATCTATCAGGGAACAGGCGGCGTATGCTGCCGCGAACTTACTGGTGAGCGATTATGTCTTTGAATGATACCTATCAACCCATCAATTGTGATGACTACGACAATCTTGAGCTCGCCTGTCAGCATCACCTGTTACTGACGCTGGAACTGAAGAGTGGAGAGGTTTTGAAGGCGAAAGCAGGCGACCTGGTGTCTCGTAAAAACGTCGAATATTTGATTATCGATGATGCGGGTAGCACGCGTGAAGTTCGGCTCGATAAAATCACCAGCTTCAGCCATCCTGAAATTGGCACCGTCGTCGTCAGTGAATCCTGATGTAAAATGCACGAAAAGCGGGCAGCCGGCGGCTGTCCGTTTTTTTATGGCTTCATGGCGGCGTAATACGCGGCAAGGTTGCTGATATCCTCATCGGATAGGCCGCTAACGTAAGCCTTCATGATTTCCGCCTGCCCGCCGCTGCGCTCACCTTTCTTGTAAGCCTGCAGCGCATGTTCAAGATATTTTTCGTTTTGCCCGGCAAGGTTCGGGTACATGGGCACGGAAACTTTACCGCTCGCGCCGTGACAGGCCACGCACATCACCGCTTTTTGTTCGCCCGCCTGCGCATCGCCGTTGGCAAGCGCGGGTAAACTACACATCATCAGCCCAATCAGCGCCACCGCTCGTTTCATTGCTGCTTCTCCTTTTGCCAGTCTATATGCCAGCATGATCGATCCGTTGCCTGCCCTTCGCGGGTAACAAAAATACCCGGGGCGGTAATTAACTGCTCGCCATAAAAAACCAGCGGAGTGATATTGCGCTGCCACGACGGTATCTGCAACTCCTGCCAGATTTTCTTCAGGCTTCTGCCACGATCGCGCCCGATGATATGGTGGTTACCGCCTGCTTTAAAACGGATAGTAACCGCTTCATCATCACGCGGGGCACGAACAGCCTGCCCATCAGCGCCAAGTTTCAAGATGCCAAGCCCCGCAGGAAGGTGCAGCGGAGCGTAAGGCGCAAACCAATGCACAACGGTGTCGCCCTGCCCTTCCACCGCGGGCACCCAGTAAAGCGCCTCCTGAAAGCGACGGACCTCGCGATCGCCGAATTTCAAACGGGGGTTGGCATCCTCACGGCTGGACGCCACTTCATCCCAGACGCGCTGTAATGCGGCCCGTGAAGGCATCGCTGCTTTATGAACAGCAAACCAGCGTCGCAAAAGCGCCGCCCGGTGAATTTCGCTGAGATCGGCTAACGGGGCGATACGCAAAGCGCCATCTTCCTGTAGCAGTGCGGAAAGCTGCTCCGCAAGCAGTTCATCCAGCAGCGCTTCCTGCTCGCCACAAAGCTCGGCGCTGCGGGCTACGCTGCGGGCAAAATGCGGCCAGCGCTGCTGTAAAACGGGAACAACGCGCAGCCGCAGAAAATTTCTGTCGTAAGCATCGTCCTGATTACTCTCATCCTCAATCCAGGCAAGCTGATGAGCTTCTGCCCAGGCTTCTAAGGCTGCGCGACTCTTACCAAGCAGCGGGCGTAACAGCGTTGTTCCTGCAAAATCTAGTTTTTTCGGCATTGCCGCGAGGCCCGCCGGACCGCTGCCGCGTTTAAGCGCCAGCAAAAAAGTTTCACACTGATCGTCAAGGTGCTGTGCGGTCAGCAGCGCTTCGCCCGGCCGCAGCTCATCGGTTAACGCCTGATAGCGGGCCGCGCGCGCCTGCGCTTCAATACCTTGTCCGTCATCCACCAGATGCACATAGGCCACGTTAAAAGCAACCTCCCACCGTGCGCAAAGCCGTTCGCAGTGGCTTACCCATTCATCAGCATGCGGGCTTATCCCATGATGAATATGCATGGCGCGCAGTTGCAGGTCGGGGGCGATAGTTTTACGCAGCGTAACCAACTGATGCAGCAAAACCGTGGAGTCCAGCCCACCGCTAAACGCCACCAGCAGGCTGCGGTGCGGATGAAGTAGTGACAGTAACGGATGGAGATCCATAATCAGTAATTTACGTGAGGATTTGCCCGGCACGTTACCGGGCAACGACGAGAGAGGCAAGCGTTACTGCTGGTAAAGTTCCAGCGGCAGGCCGTCGGGGTCGGCAAAAAAGGTAAAACGTTTGTCGGTAAAGGGATCGATACGAACGGGCTCGCAGGTTACGCCATGCTTTTCCAGATGTTCAATCGCCTGGTCGAGATCGTCAACGCTAAACGCCAGATGGCGCAGGCCGCAGGCTTCCGGGCGGCTTGGTCGGGCGGGCGGGAAAGGGAAGGAAAAAAGCTCAATAACGTACTGCCCGTTTAACGCCAGATCGCCTTTCCAGGAGTCCCTCTCCTCGCGGTACGCTTCCGCTTGCAGCGTAAAGCCCAGAATATCGCAGTAAAATTGCTTACTCATCTGGTAATCCGAGGCGATGATAGCGATGTGGTGCACCTGCTTTAAACCCAACATAGGCTCTCCTTTGTTTTTGGCACCTTACCAGCCCAACCCGGTAAATCAAGGCGCTACACGTTTTTTAAGACTCGTACCCTGTATATGCCATCCTCGCCGAGCTTCGCACCGTGTATATCCGTTTCAAATCCCGGATAATGCTCGCCAACAGAACAAAGCATTAGCAGGAAATCGAGCACCGCGCGGCTTTCGTTCGTGATCATCTCACCCGGCATCACAACCGGCACGCCTGGCGGATAGGGCAGGATCATATTGGCAGACACCCTGTTTAAAAGCTGCTCGATTTCGACCGTTTCAACGCAGCCTTTCACCTGCTGCTGATAAGCCTGGTGCGGCGTCAGCTTCATTTCCGGCAGGACATCAAAAGCCCTCAGCATCAGATCCGGCAGATTATGCTGCCTGATTAATTTATGGATCCCCTGGGCAAGATCCTGAATGCGCATATTGCGGTAGAAGTCGGGATCTTCGGCATACAGATCCGGCAGCATATTCTTGACCCGCAGGTTGAGATCGTAGGCGCGCTTAAATTCGGTCAGGCCGCGTAACAGGCTGAGCGCTTTGGTTTTGTCGATCCCGATGCTAAAGAGGAACAGCAGGTTATACGGCCCGGTCTTCTCGACCACCACGCCGCGCTCGTCGAGAAATTTCGCCACCAGCGCAGCCGGAATGCCTTCATCGGCCATACTTCCCAGCTCGCTCATACCGGGAGTAAGGATGGTGACTTTAATCGGATCGAGATACATATGATTGTCATCGGCATCCTTAAAGCCATGCCAGTCTTCTTCACCGGGCGAGATTGGCCAGCAGGCGGCTTCGTCAATATGCTCCGGCTGCCAGATATCAAAGAACCAATCCTCCGACTCTTCACGCAGGCGCTGAACCTCACGGCGAAAATGCAGCGCCCGTTCTACGGAGCGGTTAATTAAACGCTTGCCGGGATTACCGCGCAGCATGGCGGCCGCCGTTTCTATGGACGCCACCAGCGGATAGCTCGGCGAAGTGGTGGTGTGCATCATGTACGCTTCATTAAAGGTTTGCTCGTCGTAATCCCCTTTAATGTGGATCAGCGATGCCTGCGAAAGCGCCGCCAGCAATTTGTGGGTGGACTGCGTTTCGTAGATCACTTTTCCCGGCACCCGTTCGCCGCTCATGCCGCTTTTGCCCTGGTAAATAGGATGAAAATTGGTATAGGGAACCCAGGCGGAATCAAAGTGGATAGAGGGCACGTCCAGCGTGTGCTTGATAAACTCGGTGTTGTAGAGCAGGCCATCGTAAGTCGAATTGGTTATGACGGCGTGTACCGGCCACCGGGCATCTTTTGTCGCGGCCACTTTCTCTTCTATGCTTTCACGCAGAAATTCGCGTTTCGGGATACCGCCCAGAATGCCCAGCGCGTTGCGCGTGGGCTTAAGCCAGATGGGCACCAGATCGGTCATCATCAGCAAATGCGTCAGCGACTTATGGCAGTTGCGGTCAATTAAAACGGTGCTTCCTGAAGGCGCGGCGTACATTCCGACAATTTTGTTCGAGGTGGATGTGCCGTTGGTCACCATATAGCTTTGCTCCGCGCCAAAGGTGCGGGCTATGTACTCTTCGGCTTCCAGATGCGGGCCGGTATGGTCGAGCAGCGACCCCAGTTCGGTCACCGAGATGGAGACGTCTGCCTTTAAAATATTCCCGCCGAAGAAGTCGTAAAACAGGCAGCCCACCGGGCTTTTCTGATACGCCGTTCCCGCCATGTGTCCGGGCGTGCAGAAGGTATATTTGGCTTCTTTGACGTAGGTGAACAGCGCTTTGGTTAAGGGCGGCGTGATGGTATCAAGGTACTCGTCGGTGTATTGCCTGATACGCACGGCGATGTCTTCTGCGGCGCTTAAGGCATATTCAAAGAACCATAGCGCCATGCGCATCTCGTTGACGCTGACGTCCAGCGACGAGTGGGTGTTGATAAAGGCGTAAAGCGGCAGGTACTCGTTAAGCAGATTAATTTCACTGCACAAATCGAGGCTGTATTCATCCCAGTCGAAAATCACGCCGCAAATTCTTGGGTTGTGTTCGATGAGTTTTAGCAGGTCGGTGCTGTTGGTGGGATAGATGAGCTGGAATCCCTGTTTTTCCAGTTGCTGATGCAGCTCTTTAATCGGCTCGTCTTTATAAAAAACGCCCTGCGGTCCCATAATGGCAATGATATTCACAGCTTACCTCCTGGCAAAAGTCTCAGGTAAGCATAGCGCAATGCGCTTTTCATTGAAGCAGCAGACGCAAAAAGGGCCGGAAAATCTGGCCCTTAACGTTAAACTGCCCCGGACAATCAGGCGTAGCCGTAGCTCATCAAACGCTGGTAGCGGCGGTTAAGCAGTTCATCTTTGTTCAGCACATCCAGATCGGCGAGATCCGCCAGCAGCTGCGCTTTTAACGACGCGGCCATGGTTTCCGGATTACGATGCGCGCCGCCCAGCGGTTCAGGGATGACGGTATCGACAAGTTTCAGCTCTTTCAGACGTGGGGCGACAATGCCCATCGCTTCCGCGGCAAGCGGTGCTTTATCAGCGCTCTTCCACAAAATGGAAGCACAGCCTTCCGGGGAGATAACGGAATAGGTGCTGTACTGCAGCATATTCACTTTATCGCCCACGCCAATGGCCAGCGCACCACCTGAACCACCTTCACCGATGACGGTACAGATGACCGGCACCTTCAGGCGGGACATCTCGCGCAGGTTACGGGCGATGGCTTCAGACTGACCGCGCTCTTCCGCGCCCACGCCAGGGTATGCACCCGGGGTGTCAATGAAGGTGATGATTGGCATGTTGAAACGCTCAGCCATCTCCATCAGACGCAGGGCCTTGCGGTAGCCTTCTGGTGCAGGCATACCGAAGTTACGACGGATTTTCTCTTTGGTTTCACGCCCTTTCTGATGACCAATGATCATCACCGGGCGTCCGTCCAGACGCGCGATACCGCCGACGATAGCTTTGTCGTCAGCGTATGCGCGATCGCCTGCCAGTTCGTCAAATTCGTCAAACGCCAGGCGGACATAATCCAGGGTGTACGGACGCTGTGGATGACGCGCCAGCTGGGCGATCTGCCATGCGCCGAGATCGGCAAAGATTTTGCGCGTCAGCTCTACGCTTTTTTCACGCAGACGATGCACTTCTTCGTCGATGTTAATATCCAGTTTTTCATCCTGACGGCTAACGGCGGTCAGAGAATCGATTTTCGCTTCCAGCTCTGCAATCGGCTGTTCGAAATCAAGGAAATTCAGACTCATAGTATTCCTGTATTAGTCAAACTCCAGTTCCACCTGCTCCGAACCAATGAGGCCACGGAGATCGTTCAGTAAACGATCGCTCGGAGAGACACGCCACGTTGCACCAAAGCGCAACCGCGCACGTGCATCCGCCCTCTGATAGTAGAGATGTACTGGAATTGTCCCCGAGCGGTGGGGTTCCAGAGACTGACGGAGTCGGTTTAAAAGCTGGTCATCAATTTGCCTGTCCGTCAGCGAGATAGCAAGCCCGCGCGCATACTTTTCGCGGGCTTCGTCAATGTCCATCAGTTCACGAGCGGTCATTTTAAGGCCGCCGCTGAAGTCATCAAAGCTGACCTGTCCGCTGACGATCAGGATACGGTCATTTTCCAGCAGGTGCTGGTATTTTTCTAACGCATCTGTGAATAACATCACTTCCAGACGACCGGAACGATCGTCAAGAGTACAGATGCCGATGCGATTGCCTCTTTTGGTCATCATAACCCGTGAAGCAATCACCAGACCCGCAGCCGTGGTCATTTTACCACGTTCTGTCGGGTGCATCTCTTTCAGGCGCATGCCGCCGACATAGCGCTCAATTTCTTTCAGGTACTGGTTGATCGGATGGCCGGTAAGATACAGCCCCAGCGTTTCACGCTCGCCGTCCAGCACCGTATGTTCCGGCCACGGGATGACGCTTGCATAGGACTGCTCGATTTGTTCCGGCTCTTCGGCCAGCACGCCAAACATATCCGCCTGGCCAATCGCTTCTGCTTTCGCATGCTGATCGGCGGCTTTCAGCGCATCGCCCAGCGCGTTCATCAACGCGGCACGGTGCGGCCCCAGGCGATCGAACGCCCCGGACATAATCAGTTTTTCCAGCACGCGACGGTTTAGCTTCTTCGTATCTGTACGGGCACAGAGATCGAACAGCTCGCGGAAATAACCGCCTTCGTTACGCGCCTCAAGAATGGCTTCAATCGGGCCTTCACCCACGCCCTTAATCGCGCCGATGCCGTAAACAATCTCCCCGTCGTCGTTCACGTGGAAATGGTACAAGCCCGAGTTAATGTCCGGCGGCAGGATTTTCAGCCCCATACGCCAGCACTCGTCCACCAGGCCCACGACCTTCTCGGTGTTATCCATATCGGCGGTCATTACCGCCGCCATGAACTCTGCCGGATAGTGCGCCTTAAGCCACAGCGTCTGGTAGGAAACCAGGGCATAGGCGGCGGAGTGAGATTTGTTAAACCCGTAACCGGCGAATTTCTCCACCAGATCGAAGATTTTTATCGCCAGTTCGCCGTCGATGCCGTTAGCTTTGGCGCCGTCTTCGAAGCTCGACCGCTGCTTGGCCATCTCTTCCGGTTTCTTTTTACCCATCGCACGACGCAGCATATCCGCGCCGCCAAGGGTATAACCGGAGAGCACCTGGGCTATCTGCATAACCTGTTCCTGATACAGGATAATGCCGTAGGTCGGCTCCAGCACCGGCTTCAGGCTTTCGTGCTGCCACTGAATATCAGGATAGGAAATCGCTTCGCGACCGTGCTTACGGTCGATAAAGTTATCTACCATGCCGGACTGCAGCGGACCCGGACGGAACAGGGCCACCAGTGCAATCATGTCTTCGAAGCAGTCAGGCTGCAGGCGTTTGATCAGATCTTTCATGCCGCGTGATTCAAGCTGGAATACCGCGGTGGTTTCCGAGCGCTGCAGCATGTCGAAGCTTTTCTTGTCGTCGAGCGGGATAGCCGCGATATCAATCGGCTCAAGCCCCTGTTTCGCCCGGCGCGGGTTAATCATTTTCAGCGCCCAGTCGATGATGGTGAGCGTGCGCAGACCCAGGAAGTCAAACTTCACCAGGCCCGCGTATTCCACGTCGTTCTTATCAAACTGGGTAACCGGGTTCTGCCCCTGATCGTCGCAGTAAAGCGGGGCAAAATCGGTAATTTTAGTTGGTGCGATAACCACGCCGCCGGCGTGCTTACCGGCGTTACGCGTTACGCCTTCCAGCTTGCGCGCCATGTCGATCAACGCTTTGACCTCTTCGTCCGCGTCGTAGATCTCAGGCAACTGAGGCTCTGCTTCGAAGGCTTTGGCAAGCGTCATGCCCGGATCGGGCGGGATCAGCTTCGAGATGCGATCGACAAATCCATACGGATGGCCCAGCACGCGGCCCACGTCGCGGATAACCGCTTTTGCCGCCATCGTACCGAAGGTAATGATCTGCGATACCGCATCGCGGCCGTACATTTCGGCCACGTGATCGATAACGCGATCGCGTTTTTCCATGCAGAAGTCGATATCAAAGTCCGGCATCGACACGCGTTCCGGGTTAAGGAAACGTTCGAACAGCAGGTCGAACTCCAGCGGATCGAGATCGGTGATTTTCAGCGCGTAGGCCACAAGCGATCCCGCACCGGAACCGCGGCCCGGCCCTACCGGCACGCCGTTATCTTTCGACCACTGGATAAACTCCATAACGATCAGGAAGTAGCCAGGGAAACCCATCTGGTTGATAACCTGAAGCTCAATATCCAGACGTTCGTCATACGGCGGGCGCTTTTCAGCGCGTGTGGCCGGGTCCGGGAACAGAAATTCAAGCCGCTCTTCCAGACCCTCTTTGGATTTTACCACCAGGAAATCTTCGGTGGTCATCTCGCCGGTCGGGAACTGCGGCAGGAAGTATTCACCCAGCCTGACGGTAACGTTACAGCGGCGGGCAATCTCAACGCTGTTTTCTAAGGCTTCCGGAATGTCCGAGAACAGCTCGCACATCTCTTCTTCGCTACGCATGTACTGCTGCGTGGAATAGTTGCGCGGGCGTTTTGGATCGTCGAGCGTAAAACCATCGTGAATGGCAACGCGAATTTCATGCGCGTCGAAGTCGGCGGCGTCAATAAAACGTACGTCGTTGGTCGCCACCACCGGCAGGCCGCGCTCTTCGGCAAGGGCAACGGCGGCATGCAGATAGTTTTCTTCATCGGCACGCCCGGTGCGGATCAGTTCCAGGTAGAAGCGATCGGCAAAATGCTGCTGGTAGAATTCCAGGCACTGATCGACCTGAACATGATTTCCACGCAACAAGTTTTTGCCAATATCCCCCATCCGCCCGCCGGAAATCAGGATCAGCCCTTCGTTTAGCTCCGCAAGCCAGCCGCGATCGATAACCGGCCCCGTGGCGCCGTAGCCACGCTGATAGGCTTTAGAAATAAGCAACGTCAGGTTCTGGTAGCCGACGTTGTTCGCGGCAAGCACGGTAAGGTGGCTAAGCTCATCGCCCAGTAATTCATTGGCAACGTTAAAATCCGCGCCGATAATGGGCTTGATCCCGGCGCCGTGGGCGCCACCATAAAACTTCACCAGGCCACAGAGGTTTGTAAAATCGGTAATAGCTAAAGCCGGCATATTCAGCGCCGCGGCTTTTTTCACCAGCGGCCCGATTTTTGCCAGCCCATCAATCATGGAATAATCACTGTGCACCCGCAGGTGAACGAAACGTGGTTCAGCCATTTTTCATTCCGATTAAATGTATACCAGTTACCCGCGAATCAGGACGCCAGCCCAAGGGCGCGTCTGACCGGAGCAAAGCTGCGACGGTGATGCTCTGTAGCACCGTGCTCTGCCAGCTTTTCGAGGTGAAAAGCCGTTGGGTAGCCTTTGTGCTGAGCAAAGCCGTACTGCGGGAAACTCAAATCCAGGGTTGCCATTTCACGGTCGCGTGTGACTTTAGCAAGTATTGACGCGGCGCTTATCTCTGCAACCCGGCTATCCCCTTTTACCACCGCCAGCGAAGGCATGGGTAATGCAGGGCAGCGATTTCCATCAATGAGCACGTATTCCGGCGTAATGGCCAGGCCTGCAACGGCACGCTGCATAGCAAGCATGGTGGCGTGCAAAATATTAAGCTGGTCGATTTCTTCCGGCTCGGCGCGCCCAAGACTCCAGGCCAGCGCTTTCTCGATGATTTCATCGTAGAGCGCATTGCGCCTTTTTTCCGAAAGTTTCTTTGAATCCGCAAGGCCGATAACAGGTTTTGTCGGATCGAGGATAACGGCGGCCGTCACCACGGCACCCACCAGCGGGCCGCGGCCCACTTCATCCACACCCGCCACCAGGTGCGCGTGCGGATAAATAAATTCCATCATTGTGCCAGCTCCAGTACGGCGTCCGCCGCCTGAACATCTGCATTACAGCGGATCTGTTCATGCAGAACGCGAAAAGTATCGTGCATTTGATGGCTCTGCGCCCCGTCTTCGAGCAGCGGTTCCAGAGCGGCCGCCAGCGCGACCGGCTCACACTCTTCCTGAAGCAGCTCTTTTACGAGCTCGCGACCTGCAAGCAGGTTGGGCAGGGAAACATAATCGGTTTTCACCAGACGTTTCGCGAGCCAGAAGGTGAAGGGCTTCATGCGGTACCCCACCACCATCGGACATTTCGCCAGCATGCATTCAAGCGCCGCCGTGCCGGACGCAAGCAACGCAGCGTCGCTTGCAATCATTGCCTCGCGCCCCATCCCATCCAGTAAATGGACGTTCAGCTCGGGAGCGACTTCGGCTTTAATTTTCTCAAACTGTTCGCGCCTTTTAGCGTTCACCAGCGGCACGACGATTTCAAGGTTCGGGAAACGACGACGAAGAAGCTGCGCGGTTCGCAGGAAATCGGCGCTAAGCATCTCAACCTCTGCACCGCGGCTGCCGGGCAGCAGCGCCAGACATTTTACATCCGGGGAGATGCCAAGCGTTGCACGGGCTGCGTCTTTATCAGGATCAAGCGGCATGGCATCGGCCATGGTATGACCGATAAAACGGCAGGGAACGTTAAACCTGTCATAAAACGCTTTCTCAAAAGGCAGGAAAGCGAGCACCAGATCGGTAGCCCTGCCAATTTTGAAAACGCGTTTTTGACGCCACGCCCAGACGGAAGGGCTGACGTAATGGATCGTACGAATGCCCTGCTTTTTGAGGTTGCCTTCCAGCGTGATATTAAAATCAGGCGCGTCGATACCGACAAACACATCTGGCTGCAGTTCGGTAAAGCGGCGGGTTAAATCGGCGCGGATATGCAACAGGCGACGCAGGCGACCAAGCACTTCAACAATGCCCATTACCGCCAGCTCTTCCATTTCATACCAGGCTTCGCAGCCTTCGGCCTGCATACGCGGCCCGGCGACACCGACAAAGCGGGCATCCGGATGCCGCGCTTTCAGAGCGCGGATTAAACCTGCACCAAGAATATCGCCGGAGGTTTCTCCGGCGACCAGGGCAATTGTCAGGGGACGACCAGGCTTCATTTAGCGAATCAGACCGCGCGTGGAGCGCGCAAAGAATTCAACAAATGCGTTAACTTCCGGATGCTGTTTAGCAAGCTCAGCGATTTCCGGTTTTGCCTCGTCGAGGGTTTTACCACTGCGGTACAGCAGTTTGTAAGCGTTACGAATAGCATGCAGCGCTTCTTTGCTGAAACCACGGCGTTTTAACCCTTCAAAGTTGACGCCAAACGGCGTCGCGTGATTGCCCTGCGCAATAACGTATGGCGGAACATCCTGTGCTACGCCGGAGCAGCCGCCAACCATCACGTGCGCACCAATAATGCAGAACTGGTGCACCGCGGTCATGCCGCCGATGATGGCGAAATCATCCACGGAAACGTGGCCTGCAAGCGTTGCGTTATTCGCGAGGATACAGCGATTTCCGACGGTACAATCGTGCGCCACGTGTGCGTTGATCATCAGCAGGTTATCGCTGCCCACCTTCGTCAAGCCACCGCCCTGTTCTGTGCCACGATGGATGGTGACGCTCTCGCGAATGCGGTTGCGATCGCCAATCTCCACGCGAGTAGGCTCACCTGCATATTTAAGATCCTGGTTAACTTCACCAATGGAGGCGAACTGGTAAATCTCATTATCACGGCCAATGATCGTATGACCATTGACCACAACATGAGATTTCAGAACGGTTCCCTCACCGATTTCAACATGCGGCCCCACCACGCAAAACGGGCCAATGTGGACGTTGGCACCGATAACGGCACCCTCTTCCACAATGGATGATGGATGAATAAAGGCGGATTTATCAATCACGTATCAGCTCTCCCGGCTGCGGGCACACATCATAGTTGCTTCGCAGACAATTTTACCGTCAACGGTAGCCACGCCTTTAAAGCGCGTCAGACCACGGCGGGTTTTTTCGAAAGTTACTTCCATGACCATCTGGTCACCTGGCACCACCGGGCGCTTGAAACGCGCTTCGTCGATCCCAGCAAAGTAATAGAGTTCGCCAGGCTCCAGTTTTCCTACGCTTTTAAACGCCAGAATACCGGTGGCTTGCGCCATTGCTTCAAGGATCAAAACGCCCGGAAAAATGGGTTTGCCAGGGAAGTGGCCCTGGAAAAACGGCTCGTTTACAGAGACATTTTTTACTGCGCGTAGAAAACGACCTTCTTCAAAATCCAGAACACGGTCAACCAGCAAGAACGGGTAACGGTGCGGCAGAAGCTCTAAAATCTCTTCAATGTGCAGAGTATGAGTGTCGGTAGTCAAAATACTCTTCCTGTCTAAATATACTAAATGACAATAATAACACGGCCCGCGGCTATCACGAGACAGCTTGCAGGCCGCAAATCAGAAACACTGCGCCTAAAGAGCAGGCGATGTTTAGTCTTGTTGATTGACCTTACGCTCGATGGCTTTTAAGCGTTTACTCATTTCATCGATATTCATCACCAACGCGGCGGTTTTACGCCACGCTTTATTTGGCTGTAACGGAATACCTGACGAATAGACTCCGGGTTCAGTGATTGGGCGCATGACCATACCCATGCCGGTCACGGTGACCTTATCGCAGATCTCCATATGACCGTTAATCACGCTGGCACCGCCAATCATGCAGTAGCGCCCAATTTTGAGGCTGCCTGCCATGATAACGCCGCCTGCGACGGCCGTATTGTCGCCAATCACGACGTTATGTGCAATCTGGCACTGGTTATCAATGATAACACCATTACCAATGATGGTGTCGTCCAGCGCGCCACGGTCAATGGTGGTACAAGCGCCGATTTCAACGCGATCGCCAACGATCACCCGGCCAAGCTGGGGGATCTTCACCCAGTTGCCGCGATCGTTCGCATAACCAAAACCATCCGCGCCGATGACGGTACCTGACTGGATAAGGCACTGCTCGCCGATCTGAATTTCGTGGTAGATGGAGACGTTCGCCCACAGGCGAGAGCCCGCACCAATTTTGGTGTTTTTGCCAACAAAGCAGCCGGGACCAATAACGACGTTATCACCCAGCACAACGCCGGATTCAATAACTGCATTGGCGCCAATCGCCACGTTGTTACCGAGCGTCGCAGTCGCATCAATCACCGCGCCAGGGGCGATGTTCTGTGCCGGCTGCGGCGTAGAATCAAGAATTTGCGCCATACGGGCATAGGTCAGGTAGGGGTTCTTCACTACCAGCGCCGCGCTTTTGGCGTAAGGAAGGTCGGCCTGGGTCATTACGACGGCAGAAGCCTGGCAAGTTGCCAGCTGTTCATGATAACGCGGGTTAACGATGAACGTAATATGGCCCGCCTGCGCCGATTGCATGGACGCAACGCCGGTGATGACGATATCGCCATCACCGTGCAATTCTGCATCCAACTGCTGGGCTAAATCAGCCAGTCGAATTGAAGACATTACTTATTTAACCTGTTTCAGTACATCTGCAGTGATGTCTTTTACGCTGCTGCCAGCGTAGGCAACGGTGTTAGTGTCCAGCACTACATCATAGCCTTTGTCATCAGCAACTTTCTTCACCGCGCTCTGGATACGAGTAACCAGTTTGCCGCGTTCTTCACCGGAACGACGTTGACGATCCTGTTCAAAAGCCTGCGCTTTAGTAGAGAAAGTCTGGCGCTGAACCATCACGTCTTTTTCCAGCTTGCTGCGCTCGCTGGCTTTCATGGTGGAGCCATCGCGCTGCAGGCGCTGCATTTTAGATTGCAGATCGTTTTCCATGCCCTGAAGTTCGCCGGCGCGGCCTTTGAACTCGTTTTCCAGAGTTTTGGATACGCCGGTATTCTGTGCAACCTGTTGGAACAGGTTACCCATATTTACAACGGCGATACTTTCGGCTGCCTGAACGCTGGCAGATGCAGCCATAGCGATGCCAAGACCTGCGGCAAATAACCACTTTTTCACAATAAACTCCTTACCATCCCATATGTGTCCGAGGACACTGTTTTTTGCGTGCACCAGCCCGACATTTGCCGGACCGGCATCAGCGCTTCACTGCCTATCGCGTTCCTTCGTACAGAACAGTTACCAGGTTTTACCAATGTTAAACTGGAACTGTTCTGCTTTGTCCCCATCGTATTTTTTGAACGGCTGAGCATAGGAGAATACCAGCGGCCCCAATGGTGACATCCATTGCAATGCCAGACCCGCAGACATACGAATGTTGGCTGGGTCACTGTAATCCGGTACGCCAGCATTTTTCATCTGTGCGGTATTTTCCCAGTTGGTATCCCAGACGGTACCGGCATCCACGAACAGGGATGTACGGACCGAGTTGGCATACTTCTCGCTCAGGAACGGCGTAGGGGTGATCAGCTCGAAGCTTGCCACACCCATGGCGTTACCGCCCACCGCATCGTCAGAACCACACACGTCATTCGATGAGGTTTTATTACAGTTGTCCGTATCATTACCGCCGTAGTACACGGCTTTCGGACCGATGTTGTTAGACTGGAAACCACGAACCGTGCTGGAACCACCGGCGTAGAAGTTTTCATAGAACGGCAGTTCTTTGCCGCCTAACCCATCGCCATAACCCCAACGGGTACGACCCAACACGACCCAGGTGTGGTCTTCGTTGATTGGGAAGTAGCTCGCCGTATCCAGCGTTACTTTATAGAATTCGTTATCCGAGCCCGGCAGCGTGACTTTACCGTTCAGGTTGACACGCGAACCGTCCGTCGGGAAGAATCCGCGATCCAGCTTGTTGTATGTCCAACCATAGTTCAGCGTGAAGTCATCCGCAGCAAAACCGTTGTCATCAGACGAGCGGGATGCGTTCTGGCCCACAGAATCCAGATAGCGCCACATGGCTACCTGCGGCTGCATGTTGGACAGGTCGTTATGCACGTAACCCAGACCCACACGCAGGGAGTTGTATTCGTTAACCGGGAAGCCGAGCGTACCGTCCACACCATAGCTGGTGTTGGTATAGTCGGACAGATCCGCGTCATCCGCTTTAAAGTCGTTATAGAACAGACGGCCGCCGAGGCTTACACCGTCAACGGTGAAGTACGGGTCGGTAACCGACAGTTCAGCGTAGGTCTGGTAGTCGTTTTTAGTGCCGTTGATACCAACAGAGTAGCCGGTACCTAACCAGTTATCCTGCTGAACGCCTACCTGGAAGCTCACGCCGCTTTCAGTACCGTAGCCCACGCCAAAGTTGAAGCTACCGGTATTACGTTCTTTAACTTTATAGACAATATCTACCTGATCGGGACTGCCTGATACGCGCTGGGTATCCACATCAACGGTTTCAAAGTAGCCCAGACGATTCAGACGCTCTTTACCGGCATCGACCATATCGCTACCAAGCCAGGCCCCTTCCATCTGACGCATTTCGCGACGAAGAACGGAGTCTTTGCTGGTGTCGTTACCTTCAAAGCGGATCTTACGAACGTAGTAACGGTTGCCGGAATCAACGCTGACATGCAGTTTTACGGTTTTGTCCGCATCGTTGATTTCAGGCTGGGTCTGCACGCGTGGATAGGCATAGCCATAACGACCCAGAAGCTTCTTGATGTCGTCTTCCATTTTGGTGACTTTGGTGCCGTTATACAGCTCGCCCGGCTGCAGCTTAGTCAGGCTCTCAATTTCTGCTGAGTGGCCTGCCAGGTTGCCGTTTACCGTCACGCCGGCAATCTTGTACTGATCGCCTTCGGTGATGTTGACCGTTACGTAAATGCTTTTCTTGTCCGGCGTCAGGCTAACCTGAGTGGAGTCGATGTTAAAGCGCGCATAGCCGCGATCCAGATAGTAGCTACGCAACGTTTCAAGGTCGCCCGCCAGTTTCTGTTTCTGGTATTTACGATCGCCCACCACGTTCCACCACGGCACTTCATCGCGCAGCTGGAAGTGCGAGATCAGCTCTTCGGTGGAGAACGCGTGGTTGCCGACGATGTTGATTTGCTGAATTTTGGCGGAAACGCCTTCCTGGAATACCAGTTTCAGATCGACACGGTTACGCGGCAGCGGAGTAACCACGGCTTTAACGCTGGCGCTGTACTTGCCAACGCTGTAGTAGAAGTCTTCCAGCCCTTTCTCAATATCGGAGAGGGTGGTACGGTCCAGGGATTCACCGACACGCACGCCAGAAGCCTCAAGGTTCTGCTTAAGCATGTCGTCCTTCACGGACTTGTTACCGGAGAAAGTAATACTGGCGATGGTTGGACGTTCTTTTACCTGAACGACCAGCGTATCGCCGTCACGCAGTACCCGGACATCTTCGAAGTTCCCGGTAGCAAACAGTGAACGGATAGTATTACTGATATCCTCGTCAGAGACGGTATCGCCTGGGCGAACCGGCATGCTGAGGAGGGCCGCACCGACGGCGACTCGCTGCAGGCCTTCGAAATGAATGTCTTTCACTACGAACCCGTCTGCACCGTATACGGTGGCGCTGCTAAACAGCAGCGACGCTATGAGCAACTTTTTCATCGCCATCGTTGTTATGCGTTCTTCCTAACCTAATTCTCTCTAAAACCGAGAGAAATCATTGAAAAGTGCAAGCCCCATTAACAGCACCAGCAAGATTGAGCCGATGCGGTAACTAAAGTCTTGAACTCGCTCGGAAACCGGTCCGCCCTTCAGTTTTTCAATCGCCAAAAAGAGCAGATGCCCGCCGTCCAGAACGGGGAGCGGAAACAGGTTGATAATCCCTAAATTGACGCTGATAAGCGCCAGGAACATCAGATAGTAAATCAACCCGAATTCCGCCGACATACCTGCCCCTTGAGCTATGGAGATTGGCCCACTGAGGTTATTCAGTTTTACGTCACCGGTTATTAATTTCCCCAACATGTTGACCGTAAGCTTCATCAGTTGCCAGGTTTTACCCGTGGCTTCTGCTACCGCGACAAACGGCCCATACTGGCGCACTGTCTTATACTCATCCGGCAGCGGGATAACCTTTGGTACCACACCCGCAAACCCTTCAGCCTTCGCTTTACCCGGTTTTGTATCCGGTATCAGCGTTAAAGACAAGGGCTGTCCCCGTCTTTCTACTTCAACCGCCAAAGACTGGCCCGGATTATCACGCACCAGGCTGACAAAATCTGTCCACTGGGCGATAACCGCACCGTTGACTTTAACTATCCTGTCCCCGGCTTGCAAACCCGCCTTGTTGGCTGCTGATTCAGGTTGTACTTCTTCAAGCTCCGTTTCAACTTGCGGACCGCGCGGCTTGATACCTAACGAGACAACGGGATCTTCCCGGTCCGGTTCAAACTGCCAGTTTCGCAAATCGAGCGTTTTTTCGCGGGTAGGGCCGGAGCCAAATGGCGCCAGGCTAACACGCGCGTTTTCATCACCAATTTTGGCTACCAGAGCAAGGCGAACGGCATCCCAATCAGGCGTTTCGATACCATCTATCGCTTTAAGTTCCGTGCCTGGGGCAATTTGTGCGCTCGCCGCTATCGAGTTGGGTACTATTTCACCAACAACCGGACGAACGCTGGGGACGCCAATAATAAATACCAGCCAGTAAGCAAAAACCGCGAAGATAAAGTTGGCAACCGGCCCGGCGGCGATAATAGCCGCGCGCTGAGAGACGGTTTTATTGTTGAAAGCATAATGACGCAGCTCCGGGCTAACCGGCTCAACGCGCTCATCAAGCATTTTGACATAGCCGCCCAGCGGAATGAGGGCGATAACAAACTCGGTGCCGTGGCTATCCAGACGGCGCCAGAGCGCTTTACCAAAGCCAATGGAAAAGCGTTCAACACGCACGCCCATTCTGCGGGCAACCCAGAAATGGCCAAACTCGTGCACGGTGATCAAAACACCCAATGCAACGATAAATGCTGCCAGATTCCAGAGTATGCTCAGCATAAAACCTTCCGTTAAATCGTCCTGAAAACGAGCAAAAGCAGACAGGCAAACACCGGCACCGCCGCCGTCAGACTGTCAATGCGATCCAGAATACCACCATGTCCGGGGATCATGTGACCGCTATCTTTAATTCCTGCTTCGCGTTTGAACATACTTTCGGTTAAATCACCCAGTACGGATGCAAGCGCGGCGACAACGGAGCAAACCAGCAGGATAGCTGGTGCAACGTCCAGATTCGCCCACATGCCGAACATCCATGAGATGACCGCCGAGGTAAACAGCCCGCCGATAAACCCTTGCCAGGTTTTACCCGGAGAAACTTTTGGCGCAAGCTTATGTTTACCGAACATTTTACCGAACAGGTAGGCGCCGGAATCAGCTCCCCAGACGAGGATCATGACGTACAGCAGCCACATCGCCCCGGTGTAGTGGTTGATATCGTAATGCCAGCTACGCAGCGCAATCATGCCCCAGAAGAACGGCACGATAGTCAACAAACCGAAAAGCAGCCGCAGCGCTCTGGAATTACGCCAGAAAGCCGCAGAAGCTGGATAAAACAGCACCAGCAGCAACGCCGCCCCCCACCAGACAAGCGATGCCCACAGAGAGAATTCAATCAAGGGGATATGCACCGTACGGCGGTATTCAGGTAATGCAAAAAGCATCGCCGCCAGCAGCAGTCCACAAAGTACCGCCAACCATACCCGCTGGGATCGCGCTTTAAAGCCAGCCAGTTGCCCCCATTCCCACGCGCTTAACATGCACACGACAAGGGTAGTAATAGCAAAACCGACCGGCGGCAGCAGGAACAGCGCGGCAATGACAACAGGTATTAAAATAAACGCAGAAATCAGGCGATACTTCAGCAAAAGTGACCCCCAACAGGCTTATTCGCCACCAGGCGCAGTGCCGCCAAAACGACGCTCTCGATTCGCAAAAGCATTTAGCGCACCTTCAAAGTCTTGTTCATCGAAATCAGGCCAAAGAACATCCGTAAAGTAAAGCTCTGCATAGGCAATCTGCCAAATCAGAAAATTACTGATGCGATGCTCCCCTCCTGTCCTAATTACTAAATCTACGGGGGCCAGTTCATTCATGCAGACCTGCTGGCTAAGCAACTCTTCATCAATCTGGTCCGGGCGCAATAAACCTTCCTGCACCTGCTCGGCGAGATGCCGAACTCCCTGAATAATATCCCAACGACCGCCATAATTCGCGGCGACGTTAAGCGTTAACCCGGTATTTTGACTGGTCAGCGCTTCGGCTTTGTTAATACGTTCCTGCAGGCGTGCGTTAAACCGGTGGGTGTCACCAATGATACGCAGGCGGACGTTGTGGCGGTGTAAGCTTTTGACTTCGCTGTCTAAAGCCCACACAAACAGCTCCATCAACGCGCTTACTTCCTGCGCCGGGCGATTCCAGTTTTCACTGCTGAAGGCATATAGCGTGAGCGCCTCGATACCGTTATTTGCCGCAAAACTGACGGCCCGGCGCACGGATTTCGCTCCCGCTTTATGACCAAAGACCCTCATTTTCCCTTGTCGTTTAGCCCAACGACCATTGCCATCCATAATAATGGCAACATGGCGTGCACCATGCGCGGATGCGGTTTCGCTTAACTGTTGGTTTGCTGACAACATAACGCGTAATAATTCCCTGATAAGGATTAAGCGGTACTCGAGAATGGCTTCGGTCTTCACACAAAAAAGCCGTGCTATGACACGGCTTTCCACCTTTCAAACGGCCATATCCGATGGAAAGGTGGCGCAGACTATATCACTGAAGCACAACGCTAACAAATGGCGGGACGCCAGCCGATTGAATTATCACCGGTTAGCGACACGCGTCACCAGATTTCTGGCAACTTCACGCGCGGCTGCATCCACCGCCTGTACCTCGTCGACGCTTTGTGGTTCCGTCAGGTCAACTTGTTCCAGCACCGCTCGGTTCAGGGCTGCGATATCCGTAAAGCGCAGGCGATGGTGCAGGAAGGCATCCACCACAATCTCATTTGCCGCGTTAAGTACGGTTGTCGCCGCCTGCCCCTGCTCAAAGGCTTCAATCGCAAGCTTAAGGCAAGGATAGCGGTGATAATCTGGCTCCATAAAGGTAAAGGTGCCAATTTTGCAGAAATCCAGTGGCTCAACGCCCGACACCACGCGCTGCGGAAACGCCATCGCATGGGCGATAGGCGTGCGCATATCTGGCGCGCCTAATTGTGCCAGCACGCTACCGTCACGGTAGCGCACCATCGAGTGAATCACTGACTGCGGGTGGATCAGCACTTCCATTTGGTCGGCGTGAGCATTAAACAGCCAACGGGCTTCAATATACTCGAGACCTTTGTTCATCATGGTGGCAGAGTCGACGGAGATTTTACGTCCCATCGACCAGTTCGGATGGCTACATGCCTGGTCTGGCGACATTGCCGCCAGCTCGCCGATCGGCGTTTCACGAAACGG
This sequence comes from Buttiauxella sp., assembly GCA_032000125.1. Taxonomy (GTDB): domain Bacteria; phylum Pseudomonadota; class Gammaproteobacteria; order Enterobacterales; family Enterobacteriaceae; genus Dryocola. Next base: position 28,780 of record DAMALH010000001.1, read on the forward strand.
GCCACCAGACCCGGTGAGGATAATGGACGAGACGCCATTATCTTCCAGACCAGCGTATCCCAGGTTTTGTTGAATTGTTTCCGGTAAACTCTGAAAAATCGCGTTATGTTCGCTGTCGATAGGCAATAATTGCGCCCCGCTGCGCTGTACGGCCTCCATAAACAGCCGCCCGCAGGTTACAAGCGACTCTTTATTAGCCAGCAGAACTTGCTTACCCGCAGCGATAGCCGCAAGGGTTGGCAGCAAGCCTGCGGCGCCCACAATCGCCGCCGTCACCTGATCGACTTCATCCAGCGCGGCCATGTCACAGGCGGCCTTCTGCCCCGCCAGCACCTGAGTTGCACTCCCCTGCTCGCGCAGGATTTCGCGCAGCTGTTTAGCCGACGCCTCATCATCCATCACCGCCCATTTCGGTCGGAACTCCAGACACTGCTCGGCCATGCGCGCGACATTCTTCCCGGCAACCAGCGCCGTAACGGAAAACTGCTCGGGATTATGACGGACAACGCTAAGGGTGCTGGCGCCGATAGAACCGGTGGAACCGAGGAGGGTTAGCTGCTTCATGAAGGACTCTGAATTGTAGTAGTAAGGAACAAGTGTGCGGCGGCAAATAAGGGTTGTCTATGCCTTTGCGCGAAAAGCAAAACGCCGTAAACAAAACCCGTGAAGCGAATCACGGCCTGCGTACGGCGTTTAATCGGACAAAGCGGCGCTTAGAACTGCATCAGCTCAGCTTCTTTATCGCTCAGGGCCGCATCGATTTTCTTGATAGCGGCATCGGTCATTTTCTGCACGTCGTCCTGGGAGCGACGATCGTCATCTTCACTGATTTCTTTATCTTTCAGCAGCGTTTTTACTTTGTCGTTAGCGTCACGACGCACGTTACGTACCGCAACGCGAGCGCCTTCTGCTTCGCCACGAACAACTTTGATCAAATCTTTACGACGTTCTTCCGTCAGCGCTGGCAGGGGAACACGAATATCGCTCCCCGCAGAGCTTGGGTTCAGACCAAGATCGGAAGTCATGATGGCTTTCTCAACGGCCGGGCTCATGGAGCGGTCGAAGACGTTGATTTTCAGCGTACGGGAATCTTCAACCGTTACGCTTGCCAACTGGCGCAGCGGGGTTGGCGTGCCGTAGTATTCCACTACGATGCCGTCCAGCAGGCTTGGAGAAGCACGGCCGGTACGCACTTTGCTGATTTGGGTTTTGAACGCTTCAACGCATTTTTCCATGCGCACTTCAGCATCTTTTCTGATATCGCTAATCACGTTACGATTCCTTGAAAACTGGTTTAAGGCAGACCACGCTTACCACCGCGGCACTTATGCCGCGAGCTAAGTATAGCCCTGTTTATTCTCAGGTGTAGGTAAAGCCAAATCTTACCTTGATTAAGCTTCGAGTAAAATTACTCGGTAATCAGAGTGCCTTCTTTTTCACCCATCACCACGCGGCGCAGCGCGCCTGGCTTATTCATGTTGAATACACGAATCGGCAGTTTGTGGTCACGCGCCAGGGTAAAGGCGGCCAGATCCATCACTTTTAACTCTTTATCCAGCACTTCCGTATAGGTCAACTGCTCATAAAGGGTTGCTGCAGGATCTTTAACCGGATCGGCCGTGAACACGCCGTCTACTTTGGTGGCCTTTAATACCACATCCGCTTCGATTTCGATGCCGCGCAGGCAGGCGGCAGAATCGGTAGTAAAGAACGGGTTGCCGGTGCCGGCCGCCAGAATCACCACGCGGTTATTGCGCAGCAGGCTGATTGCTTCGGCCCAGCTGTAGTTATCACACACGCCGTTTAAAGGGATAGCGGACATCAGGCGGGCGTTCACATAGGCGCGATGGAGCGCGTCACGCATCGCCAGGCCGTTCATCACGGTTGCCAGCATGCCCATGTGGTCGCCCACAACGCGGTTCATGCCCGCTTTCGCAAGGCCCGCTCCGCGGAATAAGTTGCCACCGCCAATTACCACCCCGACCTGAATACCCAGTTCAACCAGCTCTTTAATTTCCTGAGCCATACGGTCCAGTATGCTCGCATCGATACCAAAACCTTCGGTGCCCTGCAGGGCCTCGCCGCTCAGCTTAAGAAGGATGCGTTTATAGACGGGTTTTGCGTTGGTAGCCATGTTTCTTTCCTGAGAACAGTAAACTAATGGGGATGGATAACTCTGGCGACATTGTGTCGCATATCAGCAAGAACTGTATCAGATCAGACTGATATTTAAGGCTGGATAAAAAGGAGCCGCCAACTGGCGGCTCCTTTTTCAACATTAAGACTGCTTGGACATCGCAGCAACTTCAGCTGCGAAGTCAGTCTCAACTTTCTGGATACCTTCGCCCACTTCAAAGCGGATGAAGTTAGTTACGTCGGCATTGTGCTCTTTCAGGAACTGACCAACGGTTTTGCTTGGGTCAATAACGAAAGGCTGGCCGGTCAGAGAAACTTCGCCGGTGAATTTCTTCATGCGGCCTTCAACCATTTTCTCTGCGATTTCTTTTGGCTTGCCAGACTGCATGGCGATGTCCAGCTGAACCTGGTACTCTTTTTCTACAACTTCAGCAGACACGTCTTCTGGCTTAACGAATTCTGGCTTGCTTGCAGCGATGTGCATTGCCAGCTGCTTAACCAGCTCTTCGTCAGCGCCTTTAGCCGCCACCAGAACACCGATACGCGCACCGTGCTGGTATGAACCCAGAACGTCGCCTTCCAGGGAAGACACGCGACGGATGTTGATGTTCTCACCGATTTTAGCAACCAGCGCAACACGCTCTTCTTCGAACTGTGCTTTCAGAACTTCAACGTCAGTGATTTTGCCAGCAATAGCTGCGTCCAGAACTTTGTTAGCAAATGCCTGGAAACCGCCATCTTTAGCAACGAAGTCAGTCTGGCAGTTAACTTCCAGAATGATGCCGTAGTTGCCGTCGATTTTGGTGATGATCACGCCGTCAGCAGCAACGTTGCCTGCTTTTTTAGCTGCTTTGATCGCACCGGATTTACGCATGTTTTCGATTGCCAGCTCGATGTCGCCGTTCGCTTCAGTCAGCGCTTTTTTGCAATCCATCATGCCTGCGCCAGTACGCTCGCGCAGCTCTTTTACCAGGGATGCGGTAATTTCAGCCATTCTTAAATCCTCGGGAGATGTGAACTGCCCGGCCGGGGGCCAAACAGTGTAAATTGAAAAAAGGGGCCGGTAATGGGCCCCTATTCATACACGGTACTAATAAGGGGTAAAACCTTATTATTCAGCTTCTACGAAGCTTTCTTCCGCCTGAGAAGCCAGATCCTGGGAACGGCCTTCACGAACGGTAGCAGCTACAGCGCTCAGGTACAGGCTAACAGCACGGATTGCGTCGTCGTTACCCGGGATAACGAAGTCAACACCGTCCGGATCGGAGTTGGTATCAACGATAGCGAATACCGGGATACCCAGGTTGTTAGCTTCTTTGATAGCGATGTGCTCGTGGTCTGCATCGATTACGAACAGCGCGTCTGGCAGGCCGCCCATATCTTTGATACCGCCCAGGCTGTTTTCCAGCTTGTCCAGCTCACGAGTGCGCATCAGCGCTTCTTTTTTGGTCAGCTTTTCGAAAGTACCGTCCTGAGACTGGGTTTCCAGATCTTTCAGGCGCTTGATAGACTGACGAACGGTTTTCCAGTTGGTCAGCATACCGCCCAGCCAGCGATGGTTCACGAAGAACTGGTCGCAGCTGTTAGCAGCTTCTTTCACAGCTTCGCTTGCAGCGCGCTTAGTACCAACGAACAGAATCTTACCTTTACGGGAAGAGATCTTGTTCAGCTCAGCCAGGGCTTCGTTGAACATTGGTACAGTTTTCTCAAGGTTGATGATGTGAACTTTGTTACGCGCGCCGAAGATGAAAGGCTTCATTTTCGGGTTCCAGTAACGGGTCTGGTGACCAAAGTGAACACCAGCCTTGAGCATGTCGCGCATGGAAACAGTTGCCATGTTTAAAACCTCTATATAGTGATTGGGGTTAAGCCTCCACGTATCCCATATTACCGACCCCTAAGGGCACCCCGGAATATGTGTCGATACGTGTGTGTTATTTACACAAAGTGAGAGTGTTGGCCGTACACCGAAAAATCGGCAGCACAGTCCGGCGCGCTTTATACCACAAAAGAGAGGCTAACTCCAATAGTTGTTAGCGGATGCGGCGACTGCCCATTCTCAATTTGGCAGCGATCGTACGCCCTGATACCATTAACGTACACCTGCTCAATTATTGTCGAAAAGTCGACACCTGCGGACCAAATTAATGGCTATTTCAATTAAAACACCTGAAGAAATCGAAAAAATGCGCGTCGCGGGCGCTCTTGCCGCTGAAGTGCTGGAAATGATCGAAGCGCACGTTAAGCCTGGCGTCACGACCGGCGAACTTGACCGTATTTGCGATGATTACATTGTAAACAAACAGCACGCGGTTTCCGCATGCCTGGGCTATCACGGCTTCCCGAAATCCGTGTGCATCTCGATTAACGAGGTGGTTTGCCACGGTATTCCGGACGACGAAAAAGCGCTGAAAGATGGCGATATCGTCAATATCGACGTGACCGTTATCAAAGATGAGTATCACGGCGACACCTCTAAAATGTTCATCGTCGGCAAGCCTACAATTCTGGGCGAGCGCCTGTGCCGCATCACTCAGGAAAGCTTGTATCTGGCGCTGCGCATGGTCAAACCGGGCATTCGTCTGCGCACCCTGGGTGCGGCAATTCAGAAATTCGTTGAAGCGGAAGGTTTCTCCGTCGTTCGCGAATACTGCGGCCACGGCATTGGACGCGTCTTCCACGAAGAACCGCAGGTGCTGCATTATGATGCTGACGACGGCGGCGTGGTGCTGCAGCCGGGCATGACCTTCACCATTGAACCTATGGTCAACGCGGGCGACTACCGCATTCGCACCATGAAAGATGGCTGGACGGTGAAAACTAAAGATCGCAGCTTGTCTGCACAATACGAGCATACTATTGTGGTGACAGATAATGGCTGCGAAATTCTTACGTTGCGCAAGGATGACACCATCCCGAACGTCATTTCGCATAACGAATGATTTTCCTGGCGTAAGCTAAGCCGGCCAGTGCCGGCTTTTTTTATGGATGTCGGCACATGACCCAGAGTTTACCCGAGCAGTATGCCAACGCCGTGCTTCCTGAGATTTCCGGGCAACCCGATTATCCCACGAGCTGGCCCGAAACAGATCTCACCTGCGGCCAAATCAAAGCGCATCTCGACAGGTTCCAGCGCTGGCTGGGCGAAGCCTTCGACAGCGGCATTTCTGCCGAGCGGCTGATTGATGCCCGCACCGAATTTATCGACCAGCTCTTACAGCGACTGTGGCTACATTACGGCTTCGGCGAAGCGTCGGAGGCCGCGCTGGTTGCCGTCGGTGGCTACGGTCGCGGCGAGCTGCACCCGCTGTCCGATATCGACCTGCTGATCCTCAGCCGCAAAAGGCTCAACGATTCCCAGGCACAAAAAATCGGCGAGCTGCTCACGCTGCTCTGGGACGTAAAACTCGAAGTCGGCCACAGCGTACGCACGCTTGAAGAGTGCCTGCTGGAAGGCCTTTCAGATTTAACCATCGCCACTAACCTCATTGAAACGCGCCTGCTGATTGGCGATGTCGCCCTGTTCCTTGAGCTGCAAAAACACCTCTTCAGCGACGGCTTCTGGCCGTCGGCAAAATTCTTTGCCGCCAAGCTGGACGAGCAGGAAGAGCGGCACCGACGCTATCACGGCACCAGCTATAACCTGGAGCCGGACATTAAAAGCAGCCCCGGTGGCCTGCGCGACATCCACACGCTGCAATGGGTTGCCCGCCGTCACTTCGGGGCGACGTCGATGAGTGAGATGGTTGGTTTCGGATTTTTGACCGAGGCGGAACGCAAAGAACTGGATGAGTGCCAGCACCTGCTGTGGCGCATTCGTTTTGCTCTGCATCTGGAAGTGAATCGCTATGATAACCGCCTGCTGTTCGACAGGCAGCTCAGCGTCGCCCGGCGCCTCAACTACAGCGGCGAAGGCAACGAGCCGGTTGAGCATATGATGAAAGACTTCTACCGGGTTACCCGCCGCGTCGGCGAGCTTAATCAGATGCTCCTGCAGCTTTTCGACGAGGCGATTCTCGCCCTTGATGCCAGTGAAAAACCTCGTCCGCTGGACGACGACTTCCAGCTACGCGGCACGCTTATCGACCTGAGAGATGAAACGCTGTTTATGCGCGAACCGCAGGCCATTCTGCGTATGTTTTATATGATGGTGCGCAACCGTGATATCACCGGCATTTATTCCACAACTTTGCGCCACCTGCGTCACGCGCGCCGCCATTTAAACCAGCCTTTATGTTATATCCCCGAGGCTCGCGGGCTATTTCTTGCAATACTTCGCCATCCGGGAGCCGTAAGCCGCGCGCTTGTACCCATGCACCGACACAGCGTGCTGTGGGCGTATATGCCGCAGTGGTCGCATATTGTCGGTCAGATGCAATTCGATCTATTTCACGCCTATACCGTCGACGAACACACCATTCGCGTGCTGCAAAAGCTGGAAAGCTTTGCAAAAGAAGAAACGCGCCAGCAGCATCCGCTGTGCGTCGATCTCTGGCCTCGCCTTTCCCATCCGGAGCTTATTCTGATTGCCGCCCTGTTTCACGACATCGCCAAAGGGCGCGGGGGCGATCACTCTGTGCTGGGCGCGCAGGATATATTGAAGTTTGCCGAGCTGCACGGCCTGAACTCACGGGAAACCCAGCTTGTCGCCTGGCTGGTTCGCCAGCACCTCCTGATGTCCGTTACCGCCCAGCGCCGTGATATTCAGGACCCGGAAGTCATCAAACAGTTCGCCGAGGAAGTGCAAACGGAGAATCGCCTGCGCTACCTGGTTTGCCTGACGGTAGCCGATATCTGCGCCACCAACGAAACCCTGTGGAATAGCTGGAAACAAAGCCTGCTGCGCGAGCTGTACTTCGCCACCGAAAAACAGCTACGCCGGGGAATGCAAAACACCCCGGACATGCGTGCACGCGTGCGCCACCATCAGCTCCAGGCCCTCGCGCTGCTGAGAATGGACAACATCAACGAAGAGGATCTGCACAACATCTGGCGACGCTGCCGGGCAAATTATTTTGTCCGCCATACGCCAAACCAGTTGGCCTGGCATGCACGACACCTGCTACAGCACGACCTTGAACTGCCGATGATTCTGCTAAGCCCGCAGGCAACGCGCGGCGGAACGGAGATATTTATCTGGAGCCCAGACCGCCCTTACCTGTTTGCCGCCGTTTGTGCCGAACTGGACAGGCGTAATCTGAGCGTCCACGATGCGCAGATCTTTACCACCCGCGATGGTATGGCGATGGACACCTTTATCGTGCTGGAGCCGGACGGCAGCCCGCTTTCCAACGATCGCCACGAATTAATTCGTCACAGCCTGGAGCAGGCGATCACCCAAAGTAGCTGGCAGCCGCCGCAGCCGCGCCGCCAGTCGGCCAAACTGCGCCACTTCACCGTTGATACCGAGGTGAACTTCCTACCGACGCATACCGACAGACGCACGTTCCTGGAGCTGATCGCGCTCGATCAACCCGGGCTGCTGGCGCGTGTCGGGGAAGTGTTTGCCGATCTGGGCATCTCTCTTTACGGCGCCCGCATTACCACTATCGGCGAACGCGTGGAGGATTTGTTTATCATTGCCACAGCGGAACGCCGCGGTCTGGACGCGTCGTTGCAGCAGGAAGTGCAGCAACGGTTGACAGCGGCCCTTAATCCAAACGATAAATAACGGTCTTTTAAATTTTACCCTTTAGCATTTGGGTTGCCGCCAACACCCTGCAGCTTGAAGGATGAAGGGTAATGTCAAAATCAGGAAAACGTAACAATGCAGCAGCTACAGAATGTAATTGAGTCCGCTTTCGAGCGCCGCGCCGATATCACTCCGGCAAACGTAGATACCGTAACTCGTGAAGGGGTAAACCAGGTTATCTCCTTGCTCGACAGCGGTGCGCTGCGCGTTGCCGAAAAGATTGATGGTCAGTGGGTGACCCACCAGTGGCTGAAAAAAGCCGTACTGCTCTCCTTCCGTATTAACGACAACCAGGTCATGGAAGGTGCGGAAAGCCGCTTCTTTGATAAAGTACCGATGAAATTCGCCAACTACGACGAAGCGCGCTTCCAGAAAGAAGGCTTCCGCGTTGTGCCGCCGGCGGCGGTGCGCCAGGGCGCATTCATCGCTCGTAACACCGTGCTGATGCCTTCTTATGTCAACATCGGCGCGTACGTTGACGAAGGTTCTATGGTGGATACCTGGGCAACCGTCGGCTCTTGCGCGCAGATCGGTAAAAACGTACACCTGTCAGGCGGCGTCGGCATCGGCGGCGTGCTGGAGCCGCTGCAGGCTAACCCAACCATTATTGAAGACAACTGCTTCATCGGCGCGCGTTCAGAAGTAGTGGAAGGCGTTATCGTTGAAGAAGGTTCCGTGATCTCCATGGGCGTGTATATCGGCCAGAGCACCCGTATTTACGATCGTGAAACCGGCGAAGTGCATTATGGCCGCGTACCGGCGGGCTCCGTAGTCGTTTCCGGTAACCTTCCGTCCAAAGATGGCAAATACAGCCTGTACTGTGCGGTTATCGTGAAAAAAGTAGACGCCAAAACGCGTGGAAAAGTAGGTATCAACGAACTGCTTCGTACCATCGACTAAAATAAATGTTTAAAAGGCGGGTTACCCCGCCTTTTTGACATTCAGGACTGGCGGGAAAGGAATTTTCCGTTGATTATCTATAGGTTAATGATATCGAAAAGGTAACGCTATGTACGATAACCTGAAAAGTCTGGGTATTACCAATCCTGATGAAATCGATCGTTACAGCCTCCGGCAGGAAGCCAACAACGATATCCTGAAAATCTATTTCCAGAAGGATAAGGGCGAATTCTTTGCTAAAAGCGTGAAGTTTAAATACCCGCGCCAGCGCAAAACCATTATCGCCGATGGCGTAGGACAGGGTTACAAAGAAGTGCAGGAGATAAGCCCCAACCTGCGCTACGTAATCGATGAATTAGATCAGCTCTGTCAGCGAGATCGCACCGAGGTGGATCTGAAACGTAAGATCCTTGACGATCTGCGTCATCTGGAATCGGTAGTGACCAATAAGATCGCTGAAATCGAAGCCGACCTGGAAAAGCTCACCCGCAATAAATAGTCCTTAAGGGCCGGCTTCCCGGCCCTTAATATTGCCGACAAAGAAGAAAAAAGCGTGGTTTTTCCTTCTTTGCGATCGATTTGCCGAAAATCAACAAACTGATTTTCCAGTTATTTTTTTAGAAAGCCTGCTTCAGGACCTTGCAAATCATAAGCTTTGCCCGCTGTCTGAAGGACGTCTTCCCGGCCCTTTCTTACTGCTGCTCATCCAACTGCAAAGCGACATACAACAGCAGACGATCGTCAAAACTCCCCAGATTCAGCCCGGTCAGTTCAGAGATACGGTTAAGCCGATACTCAAGCGTGTTGCGGTGAATAAATAATGCCTTAGAGGTTGCCAGCGGCTGCACGTTATGCCGAAACCATGCGCTTAACGTTCTGCGCAACAAGCCGTTATTATCCATGGCTTTTAAGCGCGCCAGCGGACGCGCCAGCTCATTCGCCTGCCAGCCGCCGCGCAGGCTATCAAGCAGTACGGGCAGCATCAGATCCTGATAAAAATAGCTGCGGCTTTCCGGCATGCGCTGTTTGCCGACTATCATAGTGGTGCGCGCGGTGCGATACGAGCGGGCAATACTGCCTGAGCCGGTAAAATAGTTACCGAGCGCCACGCGAAAACGTAGCTGCCCGTTCTCTTTCATGCGGCTGATAAGCTGTTCCACACGCTTGCGGTGATCTTCGGCGTCCCAGCGTCCAAACTGGTTTAACGCGGGCTTTAACACCACCATTTCCGTCAAAGAGACAATGGCGATTAGGTTGTTGCGCTCGGGTGTGGTAAGCGCGTTTTGCAACTGCTGGAGTTCCTCCATGGCGCTGTCTACGCCAAGCTGGCCGCTGTCTACTTCCACTACCGCCACTACGCGGGGCTGATTAAGATCGATGCCCAGCCTCTGCGCCCATTCCGCCAGCGCCGGCGAGTGTTCTTCTGCCTGAATAAGGTTCATAACCAGTTCTTCCCGCAGGCGGCTATCCTGGGCCAGCAGATGCATCAGGCGGGACTGTTCAAGCATCATCTCTGCGGTCATACAGACCAGCTCACCGTATTTACGCAACGACTCCGGCTCGCCGGTCAGGCCAATGACGCCGACAATTTCGCCCTCAATACGCAGCGGCAGGTTGATCCCCTGACGTACGCCGTGCAGATGGCGCGCTACCGCATCATCGATATCAACCACGCGCCCCTGCGACAGCACCAGCAGGGCCCCTTCATGCAGCTCACCAATACGCTCTTTATCACCGCTGCCGATAATACGTCCCCGGGCGTCCATCACGTTGATGTTGGTGTCGATGATGGTCATGGTGCGCGCCACAATATCCTGCGCCATTTTCGTATCAAGGTGCCAGCCAGCCATTGCGTCCTCTCCCAGTCGTGCCGATGGACTAGCATAGGCGAGACAAATAGCGCCGGCATTGTGCAAATGCCTAAAGCAGCGCGCAATAACGTGGAGTTGTGGAAAGGTTCACAAAAAAAGGGCCGCAAAAGCGGCCCCTGGCTACATGGACAAACTCAGTCCGGAGAGGATTACTGCATCAGCAGATAAATTGTCGTATCGCCACGCTGAATATTCAGCGCCATCACCGACGGTTTGGTGTCGAGGATTTTACGCAGCTCGGCGATATTGTTCACCGGCTGCTGGTTGACGCCGATAATAATATCGCCTTTTTTCAGGCCGATACGTGCGGCAGGCGTGTTGCCTTTCACGGAGTTTACGATTACGCCTTTTTCATCTTTACCGCTGCGATTGCTCATTTCAGCGCCTTCAATACCGGTAAAGATGGTGGAAGAATCTACCTGCGTCTGGCTGCTCTGCTGCAGTTCCAGATTGACGGAAACCGGCTTACCGTCGCGCAGCAGGCCGAGGGTAATTTTGCTGCCTACCGGCATGGAACCCACTTCTGCACGCAACGCGGCAAAGCTGCTGATGGCTTTACCGTTCATGGAAACCACCACGTCACCGGCTTTCACGCCCGCTTTCGCCGCGGAAGAGTTGGCCATAACCTGGCTTACGAACGCGCCGCGCTGGGCGTCAACCTTCATGGCTTTTGCCAGCTCGGAGTTCAGCTCGGTCCCCATAATGCCCAGCTCGCCACGCTTAACCTGGCCGTACTGCACCATCTGAGCGGTCAGGTTTTTCACCATATTGCTTGGGATTGCAAAGCCGATACCGATATTTCCGCCGTCCGGTGCCAGGATCGCGGTATTAATACCGATCAGCTCACCGTTCAGGTTAACTAACGCGCCGCCTGAGTTGCCGCGGTTAATCGCCGCGTCCGTCTGAATGAAGTTTTCGTAGTTTTCGATATTCAGGCCGCTACGGCCCAGCGCCGAGACGATCCCGGAGGTGACGGTTTCGCCCAGACCATAGGGGTTACCAATCGCCACGGTGTAATCACCAACGCGCAGGGCGTCGGAATCGGCCATTTTAATCGCCGTCAGGTTTTTCGGATCCTGTAACTGCAACAGCGCGATGTCGGAACGCGGGTCTTTTCCAACGACTTTTGCCTCAAACTTGCGGCCATCGCTGAGGGAAACCTGAATTTTAGTGGCGTTATCAACCACATGGTTATTGGTCACGACGTAACCTTTGGCCGCGTCAATAATGACACCTGAACCAAGGGCCGCAAATTTCTGCTGCTGTGCGCCGCCGTCAGCCCCGCCGTCCGGGCCGCCCTGACAGAAGGGTGAGCTCTGGAACGGAGAACCTTCCTGGCAGAACGGCGAGTTGTCGCCGAAGAATTGCTGGAAGTTGCGCCCCATGCGCGGCGTGTTAACCGTGGTGCTGCCTTCAACGTTAATGCTCACCACTGAAGGCATTACTTTTTCAAGCATTGGCGCAAGGCTTGGAAGCGGTTGCGAGGAAGATGTAGAAGAAGCCGTCTCAGCGGCGATGGCGGACACGGGTCCCAGCGCCAAACCCAGGCTCAGAGCCAGCGCACTCATTGCTAAAGTGGTTTTTTTCATGTCTTCAATCTCAAAGTTATAGGTCACGCATAATTGCTGTGCAGGTCTATATAGAGTGGCGTTGTAGCGCTTAGTTCCGCCCTTAACTCACTGGAAAAAGTAAAAAATTATTGTTCGTCTTTACAAAACTCAACGAGACGCTATTCCACCGCCATCAGGCGGCGGTACTCATCCCAGGCGTATAAATCCGTCATGCCGCTGATGTAATCCTGAATCAGGCGACAGCGGTAATAATACTCCCGGACGGCAAACTCAGCGCCTGCAGGCGGCAGAGCGCTCACCGCCTCGATATAAGCAAGCCGATGTTTTGTAGATAACTTATGGTAAAGCCGTGTCTCAATAGGCGCACGACGCAAGCTCTCTTTTTCCACCAGCTCAGCGAAATCCTCACCGGACATATTGAGGAGCGGGCTGTAAATTTCAAGTAAGCCGCTGATAACCCTGTAGCCCTGTAGTTCAAGCTGTTCAACTTCAGGATGGCTAAAGACCTGCCGCACCGCCACCTGCTTATATAACTCAAGCAGCCGCGCGAACGAACTGTCATCCTCCAGCAGGGCATGGTTAAACTCGCCCGTATAAATCGCCGGGAGGTTGTCGATAAAACGCTGCGCCGCATAGGGCACAAGCTGGTTTAAGGTGTTCACCCGCAAATACATAAAGAACTGATCTTCAGTGCTGCGGCGCATCTGGTTAGTGCTGGACTTTCGCCACGCGTCGTTAACCACTTTTTCAAACAGATCGCCCTGTTTACGCTCGCCCCAGGCGTCGCACAGATGCTGATAGAGCTGCTCGACGCTAAAAATATTTTTCTCAACCGCGTCTTCGAGATCCGCCACGCAGTAGGAGATGTCGTCCGCCGCCTCCATAATCCACGTAAGCGGAAAACGGCTGAATTCGCCGAGCTGCAGCTCGGCACGCAGGCGCCTGATATAGCTCTCTTCTGAAAGATAAAAACCGGGTTTCTTCATCAAATAGGCGTGGCTTTCCGGCGGCTTGCCGATGAACCACGCGGGACGGGTATATTTCAGGATGCAGCCTACCTGCGCCCAGGTCAGATTCATACGCAGCAGGCTGTGGACCAGGCGAATGCCCTGCGCATTACCTTCAAACTGGCAAAGATCCTGACGCACATTGCGGCGCAGCTCGTTCAGGCTCTCTTCCCCTTCCCGCAGTTGCAACACGTTTACCTTACAACGATCGTCGCTGCGCGGCTGGCTTCCGGCATCGGACGGAAAAAGGCGCTGGCGAAACCAGTCATTGATCGCCGACTCACCAAAATGCCCAAAAGGGGGATTGCCGATGTCGTGCATCAGGCAGGCCATCTCAACAATGCTTTCAAAAGGACCGGTCAGCTCGTTAAGGCCATATTTTTCGAGAGACTGCTGTTCCTTAAGACGGCTCAGGACTTCTTTGGCAATGTAGCGCCCCACCTGCTGGACCTCCATTGAGTGCGTCAGGCGCGTGCGCACGGAAGCGTTGCGCTCAAGGGGGAAGACCTGCGTTTTTTGCTGCAGGCGGCGGATTGCCGGGGAGTTTATGATCCTGCCGCGATCGCTTTCAAAAATGCGCAGAATTTCATGTTCATTTTTGACCCCTTCAGGCGATCGGAAACGGCGGTGCCAGTTAATTTTCTTACGGAAATCTAGTTCGCTCATGCCCTCTCCTTCGCCCAAATCAAGAGCGGATTAATTCCTTAATGCTTGCCATGATAGACTATGCATCCTAACTAACACGATTGCGAGTATCTCTATGAAAGCAGGCATTATTGGTGCAATGGAAGAAGAAGTTACGCTGCTGCGTGACAAAATCGAAAACCGTCAAACGCTGAACATTGCGGGCTGCGAAATTTATACCGGCACCCTGAACGGCGTGGAAGTGGCGCTATTAAAATCCGGCATCGGTAAAGTCGCGGCAGCGCTGGGCGCAACCCTGCTGCTGGAGCATTTCAAACCCGAGGTCGTGATCAATACCGGTTCCGCGGGCGGCCTGGCCCCAACGCTGAAAGTAGGCGATATCGTGGTATCCGACGAGGTTCGCTATCACGATGCGGACGTTACCGCGTTTGGTTATGAGATTGGTCAACTGCCTGGCTGCCCGGTGGGTTTCGCAGCTAATGAAAAACTGATTGCCGCAGCCGAAGCCTGCATCAGCGAGCTGAATCTGAACGCGGTGCGCGGCCTGATCGTCAGCGGCGATGCCTTTATCAACGGTTCCATCGCGCTGGCGAAAATCCGCCACAATTTCCCGCAGGCCGTTGCGGTAGAAATGGAAGCCACCGCCGTGGCGCACGTGTGCCACAACTTCGGGATCCCGTTCGTGGTGGTGCGCGCTATTTCTGACGTGGCCGACCAGCAGTCTCACCTGAGCTTCGACGAATTCCTGGCGGTAGCGGCTAAACAGTCCACGCTGATGGTTGAAAATCTGGTGCAGAAGCTGGCTCGTGGTTAACAGAATACTCTGGCGCTGGATAAGCGCCATTCTGTTTTGCCTGCCGTTGCTGCTGTGCGCCGCGCCGCGGGTTATTTCCCTCTCGCCCAGCAATACCGAGCTTGCCTTCGCGGCGGGTATCACGCCGGTGGCGGCGAGCGCCTGGTCAGACTATCCGCCGCAAGCCAAAAAACTTGAGCAGGTGGCAAACTGGCAGGGTATGAACCTTGAACGCATCGTGGCGCTAAAGCCGGATGTGGTGCTGGCGTGGCGTGGCGGGAATGCGGAACGCCAGGTCAACCAGCTAGCGGCGCTTGGCATAAAAATCGTCTGGTTAGATCCCACAACTATTGAAGGCGTGATTGCAGCCCTGCGCCAGCTTGGTGAATACAGCCCAACGCCTGAAATCGCCAATGAAGCCGCCGATAAACTGGCCGCCGAATTCATGGCGTTAAAGTCCCGCTATGCGCAAACATCGAAGAAAAAGGTGTTTCTACAGTTTGGCCAGCATCCCCTTTTCACCGCCGGAAAAGAGTCAATTCAGAACGAAATACTCACGCTATGCGGCGGAGAAAATATTTTTGCCGATAGCCGCGTTCCCTGGCCGCAGGTCAGCCGCGAGCAGGTGCTTGTCCGTAAACCACAGGCTATTATCATCACAGGCGATGAAAGCGATATCCCACCGGTGCAGCAATTCTGGCAGCCCCAGCTAGCCGTTCCGGTCATTGCGATAAATGATGACTGGTTTAGCCGCCCGGGCCCGCGTATTATCCTCGCCGCAAAACAGCTCTGTGCGGAGCTGGCAAAACAATAGCGTCTTGATCTGAGGGTAATAAATGCTGGTCTACTGGCTGGATATTATTGGCACAGCCGTCTTTGCTATCTCTGGCGTACTGCTGGCCGGAAAACTCCGTATGGACCCCTTTGGCGTGCTGGTGCTGGGCGTTGTGACAGCCGTAGGCGGGGGAACCATACGCGACATGGCGCTGGCGAACGGCCCGGTATTCTGGGTAAAAGATCCGACGGATCTTGTGATAGCGATGGTCACCTGTCTGCTGACGATCCTGCTGGTGCGCCAGCCGCGCCGCCTGCCGAAATGGGTGCTGCCGGTGCTGGATGCCGTCGGCCTTGCCGTGTTTGTGGGTATCGGGGTGAACAAAGCTTTTCTGGCAGGCACCAGCCCGCTTATCGCCATCTGCATGGGCGTGCTGACCGGCGTCGGCGGCGGGATTATCCGCGACGTGCTGGCGCGTGAAATCCCCATGATCCTGCGAACGGAGATTTATGCCACCGCCTGTATTATCGGCGGCATTGTGCATGCCACGGCTTTTTATACCTTCAACGTGCCGTTAGAGCAGGCAAGTATGATTGGGATGGTGGTTACGCTCACGATACGTCTGGCGGCGATCCGCTGGCACCTCAAACTGCCGACTTTCGCTCTTGAAGACAGGCAATAAACCATAAAAAAAGCCGTGTTGCATAACACGGCTTTTTCTTTCCGACCGGCGTTCAGACGCTGAAGGAAGAACCGCACCCGCAGGTGCTTTTCGCATTGGGGTTAGTGACCACAAAGCGCGAACCTTCCAGACCTTCAGTATAATCCACCGCGCCGCCTACCAGATACTGCAGGCTCATCGGGTCAACCACCAGCGCGACACCTTGCTTCTCGATGGTCATATCGCCGTCGTTGATCTGGTCGTCAAAGGTAAAACCATACTGGAAGCCGCTGCAACCGCCGCCGGTGATGTAAACACGCAGTTTCAGATTCGGATTCTCTTCATCTGCGATCAGGTTTTTAACTTTACTGGCTGCGGCTTCTGTAAACTGCAGCGGCAGCGCTACGTCATCACTCATTTTTTGCTCCCAACGAAATTACAAACCGGGTAAAATTTAACCCGATCTTTAAGGCCATTATCTACCAGGCGGTCAAATCGTTCAAGTATTCTCCCCGGTCGGGGTCTGCTGCGTTTTAGCCTGTTTTTCGGCGTCCTGCTTCGCCAGCGTACGGGCAAGTATTGAGGAGTATAGTGGTTTTCCCCCCAGAAACTGTGCCAGAAGTGTCGCGCCAAGGCAGGTAATAATCATTGGCAAAATGAGCTGATAATTGTCGGTCATTTCCAGAACCAGCACTATGCCTGTCAGCGGTGCACGCACCGATGCGGCAAATAACGCCCCCATGCCGGCGATAGCAAAGGTCCCCATATCAAGATGATAAGCCGGAAACCAGGCAGCGCACATCATGCCAAATGCCGTGCCAAGCAACGTACCCAGCGCCAGCATAGGCGCAAAAATCCCACCCGGTGCGCCTGAAGAAAAACATAAAAGCGTAGTAATAATACGCGCGATAAAAATAAACAGCAGCATGCCAAGGGTGTAATTCCCCGCGGCGGCAATCGGGATCAGATTAAATCCACCGCCCGCTGCCGCAGGCTGAATAAGCCCTAATACACCGCTGATCCCGCCCAGCAGGCCACCGATCAGCACCCATTTTTTAAGCTCGCCGCCGTGGATACGTTGAAACATATCCTGCGTTCGGAATACCAGCGAATTAAACAGCACGCCTACCACGCCGAACACCATTCCTAATACCAGATACAGCCACAGCGTATTAACCGGTGCGTTAGAAAGTTTGCCCACTTCGATTACCGCGTTTTCACCGTTAAAAATACGGAACACTACGCTCGACATAATCACGCCGATGAAAACCGCTTTAATCGAAATCAGGTTATAGCGAAACTGCGGACGCATCTCTTCGATAATGAACAAAATGCCCGCGAGCGGAGCGTTAAATGCTGCTGAAAGCCCGGCGGCCGCGCCCGTTGCCAGTAAAGAATGTCGGGCTTCCGCCCCGCGCAGACGAAAAATATCCAGCACCATGCGACCAATATTCCCGCCCAGTTGCACCGTCGGCCCCTCGCGACCCAGCACCATCCCCGCGCCGAGCGTGCCCATGCCGCCGATAAATTTCACCGGGATCACCCGCCACCAGCGTACCGGCCTTAGCTCTTCCAGCGCGCCCTCAATCTCGGGTATGCCGGACCCACCCGCTTCCGGCGCAAAACGGCGCACCAGATAGTAGCCAACCATGGCTAACAGCACCGAGCTGATAAACGCCAGCGGCCAGACGAGCAGCGAGTAGTCCGCCACGTGCGCCAGCATCGCCAGGCGGTTTTGCTGCACCCAGAAAACGGACTTTTCGAAAGCCACGCCAGCAAGCCCGGCCAGCGTTCCGACGATAGCCGCCATAAACAGAATCGCCACCGGCGTTTTATCCCGGCGCATCAGGCGGCGCACCATGTCGCCCCGGCGTAATCGCGCGGCCTGTCGTGCTTCAAAAGAAGGATGGAAGGGATGCATTGATATAATCGTTAATAAGTAATACAAATCGTGCAGGCATTCTACCTGTTCCCTCACCGCGGGCAAAACTTTCATAACGCCGGACGTTTCCCTTAGAATAGCCCGTTGCCACTCTTTCCAGGAACCAGGAGCCGTTTCATGAGTAAGTCACAAAATCTGTACGATGCCGCCCGCAAAGTCATCCCAGGCGGGGTGAACTCGCCGGTACGGGCTTTTACCGGCGTCGGCGGCGTACCGCTGTTTGTTGAACGCGCGGACGGGGCTTACCTGTTTGATGCCGACGGCAAAGCCTATATCGATTACGTAGGGTCATGGGGCCCGATGATCCTTGGCCATAACCATCCGGCTATCCGCAACGCGGTTATTGAAGCCGTGGAGCGCGGCCTTAGCTTTGGCGCGCCAACCGAAATGGAAGTAAAAATGGCGGAGCTGGTTACAGAGCTGGTTCCGACCATGGACATGGTTCGCATGGTGAACTCGGGAACCGAGGCCACCATGAGCGCCATCCGCCTGGCGCGTGGCTTCACCGGCCGCGACAAAATTATCAAATTCGAAGGCTGCTACCACGGCCACGCCGACTGCCTGCTGGTGAAAGCCGGTTCCGGCGCGCTGACCCTGGGCCAGCCAAACTCTCCGGGCGTACCTGCGGACTTTGCCAAACACACGCTGACCTGTACCTATAACGATCTTGCCTCCGTGCGAGAAGCGTTAGAACAGTATCCGCAGGATGTGGCCTGTATCATCGTGGAGCCTGTCGCGGGCAATATGAACTGCATCCCGCCAAACGATGATTTCCTGCCGGGCCTGCGCGCGCTGTGCGATGAGTTTGGCGCCCTGCTGATTATCGATGAAGTAATGACCGGCTTCCGCGTGGCGCTTGCCGGCGCGCAGTCTTACTATGGCGTTCAGCCGGATCTGACCTGCCTTGGCAAAATCATCGGCGGCGGCATGCCGGTGGGCGCATTCGGCGGCCGCCGTGAAATCATGGACGCGCTGGCGCCAACCGGTCCGGTTTATCAGGCGGGCACGCTTTCCGGTAACCCCATCGCCATGGCTGCGGGCTATGCCTGTCTGACGGCGGTTTCCCGGCCGGGTATTCACCAGACGTTAACCGAGCTCACCGAAATGCTGGCCGACGGCCTGCTGCAGGCGGCAAAAGAAGAGCATATTCCGCTGGTCGTTAATAACGTTGGCGGCATGTTCGGCCTGTTCTTTACCGATGCGCCAACCGTGACCAACTATAAAGATGTGATGGCGTGTGACGTTGAGCGCTTTAAGAAATTCTTCCACCTGATGCTGGAAGAAGGCGTTTACCTGGCACCCTCCGCGTTTGAAGCGGGCTTTATGTCCGTTGCACACTCGAAGGAAGATATTCAGAAGACCATCGACGCTGCGCGTCGGGTTTTTGCGAAGCTGTAAATCAAAGCGCCCTCTTCAGCGAAGAGGGCTTGCCGCTTAACGGCTCTGCTTACGCAGCAAATACACAAAATAAGGCGCGCCGATAAAGGTCGCCAGCAGCCCGGCAGGCACCTGATCCGGGAACATCAGCATCCTTCCGCACCAGTCCGCCGCCACCATCAGCATTCCGCCCAGCAGCGCGGCCATCATTAATTGCGGCATCGCGCGGCGGAAACCGAGCATGCGTGCAATATGCGGCGCCATTAGCCCGACAAAGCTCAGCGGCCCCACGGTTAGCGTCGCAGCGGCGGTGAGTGTGGCCGCCAGCAAGAGCAGGCCGAATCGTGAAGGCGTAAGCGCTATGCCCACCGCGCGAGCGGTTGCGCCACCCAGCGGCAGAATCATCAGCCAGCGGCGGCACAGCGGAGTCAGAGCAAACAGCACGACCATCAGCACCAGCGTTTTCAGCGCCTGATCGCCCGTCACGCTATAGGTTGAGCCGGAAATCCAGGTAAGGATGCCCGCCATACGCGGATCGCCACTTGCCATCAGAAGCATCAGCAGCATGGTAAAAGCGGTGCTGAGCGCCATGCCCGCCAGCAGCATGCGCTGAGGAGAAAAGCCGCCGCGCCCTGCCGCCACCATAATAACCAGCAAAGTAGCCGCCGCGCCGAGGCTGCCTGCCGGGAACAGCCAGCCAAAAGCGTCGCCCGGCACGATAAACAGCATGGTAACCACGCCGAATGCGGCACCGGAGCTGATCCCCAGCACCTCAGGGCTTGCCATCGCGTTACCCGTCAGGCGCTGGATGACGCTGCCCGACACGGCCAGCATCATCCCGGCGGCAAGCGCGGCCAGCATACGCGGCCAGCGCCACGGCAGCAGGTCATAAAACATCTCACCGGTGACCCAGTTCCAGCCTTGCGCATCGCGGCCCAGCGTCAGGGCGATAATAATCACTAACGCCAGCAGGCCGCTGCCAACCAGCGCCCATCGGCCAGGATGCTGACGTTCGGCAGGCACGTTATCCCCCGCATTCATGGCTGGCGTGCCCACGGTGCGCAGGCGAGGCAGCAGCCACAGCAGCAACGGCGCGCCAATCAGCGCGGTAACCGTACCGGTTGAAATTTCACGCCACGCTTCTGTCAGCCAGATAACAGCCTGATCCGAAAGCCAGAGGATCAGCGCGCCAATAAGCGGCGCGAGAAACAGACGAGTGACCAGACGGCGCGCGCCCAGCATCTTCGCCAGCAAAGGCGCGAACAGGCCGATAAAGCCGATGATCCCCACCGCGTTTACCAGCAAGGCGCTGATTGCGATGGCGAGAATTAACGTCGCAAGGCGTACCAGAGACAGCGCAAGGCCAAGATTGCGGGCAACGCCATCATCAAGGCCCATCAGCGTCAGCGGACGCAATAGCAAAAGCGTCAGCAGCAGCCCGCCCGCCAGGCGCGGCCACAGGCCGTTGACGATGCTCCAGTCCTGCTGGTTCAGCGCGCCCGTGCTCCACAGGAACATATTCTGTAACTGATCGTGATGGAAGATGGCCAGCAGCTGGTTGACGGCCCCGCAATACAGGCTAAGCACCAGCCCCGCCAGGATAAGCGTAACCGGCGACAATCGCTTGCCCCACGCCACGCCAAATACCAGCAGCCCAACGACGCCCGCGCCGATTAGCGCAGCAAATTGCTGAGTCTCAAAGCCGCCCGGAAGCGCCCATAATGTCGCGATGGTAACGCCCAACTGGGCGCCGCTCGCAACGCCCAGCGTGGTGGGTTCGGCCAGAGGATTTCGCAGCACCTGCTGAAATAAGACGCCAACCAGCCCCAGCCCCGCGCCGACCAGCAGCGAAATCGCCAGCCGCGGAAGCAGGCTGTAGTGGAACAGCATCTGGTTGATATCGTCAATATTGGGCTGCCACCAGGCCTTAGCCCACTGCGCCGAAGGCAGTTGTGCTTGCAGATTATGCAGCGTCAGCGCGCAGGCGACGATAAACAGCAATGACAGCAGCGCGGCTGGAAACAGAACATGATGACGCCTCACGCCGCGCTCCCTACGGCTTTCGCCAGCATTTTAGTGAAGTTCATGGCGGAGATAGTCGCGCCATACAGCCACACGGCCGGCACGCGCTGGAAACGGTGCTGGCGTACAAACGGCATTGCTTTCCATAAGGGCGTCGCCATCACTTTTTCCGTTTCGGCATCGTTGTTGTGATCAAAACAAATCACATCCGCGTCTTTAACCGCCGCCAGGCGCTCAAGCCCAACAATCGTCGTGCCCCAGAAGTTTGTTTCGCCGTGCCAGGCGTTTTTCACGTCCAGCAGATCCATGACATCCTGGAACAGGCTGTTTTGCCCGACGATTAACGCATGGCGCGGATCGAGCAGCGTCATCAGCATCACCGGACGATCGCCTCGCTGCGCGAAGCGCGGTTTCATTTCAGTAATGAAGCGATCAAAGTGGTCCAGATGATCTTTTGCCGCCTGCGGCATATCGAGCTTGTTACCCAGTTCGATCAGCGAATGGCGCGCTACGGTCAGCGGCTTGCCCGAACCATCGTTAAAGTTAAAACCGAGCCCTGGCGCGATACGCTTCATTTTCTCCGTCGACGGCCCGTAACCCGCGGAGTAAAGAATCAATGACGGTTTAAGCTGCGTAAGCAGCTCCAGATTAGGTTCGGTGCGCAGGCCAACGTCAATGACGCTTGCAGGCAATTCCGGCTCGCCTACCCAGGCGCGATAGTTATTTATGTCCGCAACCGCCATCGGCGTAACGCCAAGCGCAAGCATCAGCTCAGCGGGCAGCCATTCGAGGGCGACGACGCGATGAGGGTCAATAGACGCCGCATGCGCAACGTTTATCCTGAATAAGAGCGGCGATAGCGCCAGCGCCGTCAAAAGCTGACGACGGCTGATTGTCGGGTTAATCAACTCGGACATCAGTAAACAAAGCTCACGGGTGCGCTACCCGCCGGATGCGGCAGGATCCCCATAGGAATACCGTAGATTTGCTCCAGCGTTTCGCTTCGCATCATCTCCGCCGGGCTGCCCTGGGCAATCATTTCGCCTCCGCGCAACGCCACCAGATGGTCACAATAGCGGGCGGCCATATTGATATCGTGCAGAACGGCAATCACCGTCAGGCCACGCTCCTGGCTCAGACGATGGATAAGCGCCAGCACGTCGACCTGATGGGCGATATCCAGCGCGGAAGTCGGTTCGTCAAGCAGCAGACAGCGGCTGTCCTGCGCCACCAGCATAGCAATCCACACCCGCTGCCTTTCACCGCCGGAAAGACTGTCGACCAGGCGATGAGCAAAGGGCTTAAGGCCAACCTGCGTAATCGCATCCTCCACCCGCTCCCTGTCCGCCACGCCAAAACGCCCCAGCGCGCCGTGCCATGGATAGCGGCCAATGGCTACCAGCTCGCGTACCGTCATTCCTTCGGCTGCCGGAAGCTGCTGCGGTAAATAGGCAACCTGACGAGCAAACGCCTTGCTGCTCCAGCTATCAAGCGGCTGCTCGTTTAAGCTAAGCTCGCCGGCCGATGGCTTCTGATGCCGACCCAGCATTTTCAGCAAGGTGGATTTCCCCGACCCATTGTGACCAATCAGGCCTGTAACTTTGCCGACCGGAAAGGTAAATGACAGCGGATGGAGTAGCGTGCGGCCAGGCACACGGAAGGTGACATCAGTGAGGCTAAAGGTAGTATCGGGATGGGGATGTTTGTCGTGCATGGGAGCCCAACTTGTTGAAGGGCACGGCGAACCGTGCCCGAAATTTGCTGACAAAGAAGGAAAAAGCGTGGTTTTTCCTTCTTTGTGGTTAACAGCCGAAAATCAAAGTATTGATTTTCCTTATTTCCACTAAATTAGAAGCGGAAGGTCGCGGTAGCAACCACCTGACGTTCTGCGCCCCAGAAGCAACCATAGGTCTGGAAGCAGCTAGCAACGTATTCACGATCGAGCAGGTTGTTGACGTTCACGGCGACGCTTGAACCGTTCAGGCCAAACCGACCCAGGTCATATTTGACCACGGCGTCCATCACAGCCGCGCTGCCAACTTCGAAGGAGTTTGCAGGATCGCCATAGCTTTTACCCATAAAGCGGCCACCGGTACCAAGAGTCAGACCACTCAGCGCACCTTCGTTAAAGGTGTAATCCCCCCACAGGGAAGCCATATGTTCCGGCACCTGCTCTGGCGTATTACCTTTAAGGTTGGTGTCTTTGGTGTATTCCGCATCGGTATAGGTATAAGAGGCGGTAACGTTGATATTGGCGTTGAGGGCCGCTTTCGCTTCCAGCTCTACACCACGCGCACGGATTTCACCGGCGGGAACCTGTCCGAGTGGGTTAGCAGGATCGGCCATCAGGTTGTTGGTTTTGGTCAGTTGATACACTGCACCAGTGAGGACAACCGGCATATCTTTAGGAACATACTTCACGCCGGCTTCATACTGCTCGCCTTTAGACGGCGCATAAGATGCACGCGGCTTGCTCCAGAGATCGAATGCGCTTGGCTCGAAGGACTGGCTGTAGCTAAAGTATGGGCTGATGCCGTTATCGAACAGATAGTTAATGCCACCACGCCAGGTGAATTTTTTGTCGTTACGCTCAACGTAACCACCGCCATCGCCGCGCACTGTGGTTGCCTGCTGGGACCAGTCATAACGACCGCCCAGGGTCATGACCCATTTATCCCACTCGGCCTGATCCTGAACATAGATCCCCGTCTGCTTGCTTTCGTTCATTTGATACGGAACCGCATCGCCGAAATCGAAATCCTCCATCGTCGGATTATAAAGATCCAACTGAGGAGCGCTGCCGAACGCCGCATTGATGTCGTTGCGCATGCGCATATAGTCAACGCCTGTCAGCAGCTTGTGGTCCAAAGCGCCGGTGGCAAATTTGCTTTCCAGTTGCGTATCAACGCTAAAGTTTTGCAGACGCTCGTTGTCAACGACCGTGCCGCGGTTGAGCATATGGCCGTTTGTCGCATCAATCCCCGTACCGTAAACGCTTTGCTGAGCCGTTTTCATCTCTGAGAAACGCAGGTTCTGGCGTACGGTAAAGGTATCGTTGAAGCCATGTTCAAAGCTATAACCGACCATTTTCTGGTTGCGGGAATAGGTATTGTTGGTGGCACCTTCATTGAAGCTTGTTGGTAAACGGGAACCATTCGGCAGGGGTTGCACCGTACCTTCTTTTGGCAACCAGCCGTAATAGCCGGTTTCAGGTTCATTCTGGAAATAGGACAAGAAGGTGAAGTTAGTCTTGTCATCAGGACGCCAGGAGAAAGAAGGCGCAATGGCATAGCGTTTCTGTTTCGCGTTTTCTTGCTGCTCATTGTTGGAACGAGCCATACCGGTGAGGCGATAAGAGAACTCGCCGTTATCATCCAGCGCATCGCTGAAATCAAAACCGGTCTGGAAGAGGTTATCCGTACCCATTTTGAATTGAATTTCATGCAGCGGCTCGGAGGTCGGACGCTTGCTGACCATAGAGATAATGCCGCCAGGGTTGCTTTTACCGTACAGCACTGACGTTGGACCACGCATCAGCTCAACGCGCTCAAGCATATACGGATCGATAGCGGCGTCGTTGTAGAAGTTACCCTGGAGCTTTAGACCGTCCAGATAGTTATTCTGGTTCAGGCCAACGGAGGAGAAGCCACGGATAATAACGAAATCATACGTGCTGGATGCACCGCGGCTGTTCACCGTCACGCCAGGGGTATAGCCCAGCGCTTCTTTAACCGACTTAGGCTGATGCATCTGCATCTCTTCGTAGGTGACCACGGAGATAGACTGTGGAGTCTTCTCAATTGGCGTATCGGTTTTCGTCGCCGTTGCAGCACGTTTAGCCGCAATTGTTGGAGACGGGCCCCACGCGCTTTCCTGAGCCGCAGCGGCGGAAACGGTGATGGTATCTTCTTTTTTAACTGTGTTATCCGCAGCGTAACCTGATGCACTGACGCCGCTGACAGCGGCAGCAACAAACAGAGCGAGTTTGCGAACGGAGGAACCGACTGGTTGTCCAGGGAGTGAACGCGCCATTGTATAATCTCTGATGAAGTGTGGAATGATAACGTAAACGATAATTATTATTATGCCCGCGGGATTTTAGACGAAACGGAATCTGCATAGCAAGCGGATCACAACCCTTATAAGGCTAAGGGAATGATAATTAACCAGAGGGACTTTCAGGGATTAACACAAAAGAAAAACCCCCTTTACATCCGGGGGCCATATTGGTAACAACCCCCGAAAAGCGTGGTTTTCGGGGGTTGGGGTAGATCAGAAAACTGAGTCAGTTGTTTTTGAAAGTACCGGCAAAGGCAACTTTTACCCTCCCTGAACTTTGCCAGTAGCCTTCCCCACTTTACCTAGTGGGGTTTTATATAACGAACAACGCACTTTAGTTACCGCCGAACATGTCCTTAATCCAGCCAGCCACGCCGTCGCTCTTTTCCTGCTGCTGAGGCTGCTGTTGCTGTTGCTGAGGCTGTTGCGGCTCGCCGGACGATTGATCGAACGGATTATTCATCTGTTGCTGTTGCAGACTTTGCTGGCACAGCGCGTCCGGGTTAGTGGTCCAGACCGGCAGGGTACGGGTTGCGCCACCCGCGCACTGGAAGTTGCCCGCGTCATCAATACCCATATCAACGATATCTTCCGGTGCCGTTAACGTCAGCGGAATTGGCGTCTGGTTTGCCAGATAGCGCTGATAAAGGGCCATAGCCCCGCTCGCACCGTAGAGTTTGGTCGGCTGGTTATTATCGCGTCCCACCCAGGTGATGGTCACTTCTTTACCATCAATGCCCGCAAACCAGGTATCCACGTTATTGTTGGTGGTCCCCGTTTTACCGGCCAGGTGCAGATTAGGATATTTGCCGCCCAGAGCTCGTCCGGTCCCGCGCGCTATTACCTGCTGCATGGTGTAGAGCGTCATGTAAGCCGCCTGCGCAGGCACGGCCTGTTCCGCCTGCGGATAACTCTGATACAGCACGGTGCCGTCTTCTGCAATAACCGAACGCAGCGCGGAAAGCGTAGCGCGGTTACCGCCGCTGGCGATAGTCTGGAACGCCTGCGCGACCTGAATCGGCGTCAGGTTCAGCGCGCCCAGAATCATAGCCGGAACCGGGTTAAGCTGATTTCTTGGCACGCCCAGTTTTGTCCAGGTGTCCGTCACGGCCGGCAGGCCAAGCGCCATCCCCAGGTTTACGGTTGGCACGTTCATAGAACGGGTCAGCGCATCCACCAGCATAACCTGGCCGCTAAAGCGACGATCGTCGTTCTGCGGCGACCAGACCTGGCCATTTGGCTGACGCAGGGAAATTGGCGCATCCGCAATCCAGGTATTCAGTCGATAGGTGTCCGGCTGGCTTAGCGCGGTCAGATAGGTTGCGGGTTTGGCCAGTGAACCGATTGAACGACGCGCCTGCATCGCACGGTTGAAGCCAGCAAACTGCGCTTCCGCCCCGCCGACCATCGCGCGTACTTCGCCGGTATATCTGTCAACGATGACCATTGCCGCTTCAAGGTCTTTCAGCTTGC
Organism: Buttiauxella sp.; assembly: GCA_032000125.1. Classification (GTDB taxonomy): domain Bacteria; phylum Pseudomonadota; class Gammaproteobacteria; order Enterobacterales; family Enterobacteriaceae; genus Dryocola. The sequence continues at coordinate 55,704 of DAMALH010000001.1, forward strand.
GTGAGGCACGCAGTACCGGCACACCTTCGCTAACCGCTTTTTCCGCCGCATCCTGCGAAACCGAATCGAAGGTGGTGAAGATCTTCACGCCGGAGAGATCTTTTACCTTATCGCCCAGCTTCGCCTGCAGTTCGTTACGCACCATTTGCATGAACGCAGGCTGCGGTGTAATTACCCCGCCACGCGGCTGCACGCCAAGTGGACGAGCGCTCAGCATATCGTACAGCTCCTGATCGATAACCTTCTGCTCCTGCAACAGACGCAGGACCAGGTTACGACGCTCCAGCGCCAGTTTCGGGTTGCGCCACGGGTTGTAGATCGACGCTCCTTTCACCATGCCCACCAGCAGCGCCTGCTGATCGAGGCTCAGTTCTTCCACCGGGCGGCCAAAGTAGTACAGGCTTGCCAGCGGGAAACCACGGATTTCGTTATCCCCGCTCTGGCCGAGATACACTTCGTTCAGATACAGCTCCAGTATGCGATCTTTGCCGTAGCGGGCGTCCATGATCAGCGCCATGTACGCTTCGTTCGCTTTACGCCAGTAGGTTCTTTTACTGGTGAGGAACAGGTTTTTCACTAACTGCTGTGTCAGGGTACTCGCCCCCTGCACCGTGCGTCCTGCGGTGAGGTTCGCCAGCATCGCACGGCCAATGGAGTAGACGCTGATCCCGTCGTGCTCATAGAAGTGTCGGTCTTCGGTGGCAATGAGCGTATCGACCAACAAATCCGGGAAGCCAGTACGCGGCACAAACAGGCGCTGCTCGCCGTTTGGCGATGACAGCATGGTTATCAGACGCGGATCCAGGCGGAAGAAACCGAAGCTGCGGTTGCTGTCCATATTCTGGATCGACTCAAGATGATCGCCATCAAACACCAGGCGGGCGCGGATCTGCCCTTCCTTGCTGTCCGGGAAATCAAACGGGCGACGGATCATCTCAATGCTGTTGGCCTGCACGGTAAACTCGCCCGGACGCGTCATGCGCGTCACCTGGCGGTACTGCGTGGCTTCCAGCAGATTAACCATCTCTTTTTTGCTGTATGGCATATCCGGCTCGAGGTTCACCATGCGGCCATACACCGCCGCCGGGAGTTGCCAGACTTTGCCGTCGATACGGCTGCGAATCTGCTGGTCCAGGTAGATGCCGTAAATCACAAACAGCACCACAAAGACCACAAACAGCTTCACTAAGATCCATAGCCAGCGGCGTTTTTTACGCGGCGGACGGCCGTTACCGCCCCCCTTCCCTTTACGTGGCGGCATCGGTTCCTCGTCATCGTAATCATCAGCGTAATCGTCGTCATACTCTTCTTCCCTGAGCCGACGACGGCTTACCTTCGTTTGCGTAGGGCGCTTAGGTTTTCCTTTGCGTCCAATAGGTTCGCGGTCATTCCCCGCCATTGCTTTCTCCACCAAAAATGAGGCGCACGGCCTGATTCTCCTTTCTTCCGCCGGAGGCGGAAGAAGAAATCTCTCAAAGTCACTGATACTTTTTAGTACGCCGCGTCGGCAGCGCCGTTGCCGGCGAGTCCGGCCAGACATGCTTCGGATAGCGTCCCTTCATCTCTTTTTGCACCTCCCGGTACGCCCCGTTCCAGAAAGCGGTTAAATCGCGCGTAATCTGTAACGGACGCTGGGCGGGAGAGAGCAGTTCAAGCACTAACGGCACGCGTCCCTCGGCAATCACCGGGGTCTGCGCTTCACCAAACATTTCCTGCATACGCACCGCCAGCACGGGCGGATTGTCTTTATCATAGCGGATAGCAATCTGGCTTCCGGTCGGCACAGTGTAATGAGTTGGCAGCGCACTATCCAGACGTTGACGCATGCTCCACGCAAGCAGATTTTGTAACGCCCGGTTGATATCGATATTTTTCAGCGCGCGCAGCGAGTTTACGCCAGCCATTTCCGGCAGCAGCCAGCTATCCAGCTCCCGCAGCAGCGCTTCGTCACTCACCTCAGGCCAGCTATGTTCAGGCAACCATTTTGCCGCGCATGCCAGGCGAACGCGCAATTGCTGCGCCTGCGCAGACCAGTTCAGCACGCCGAGCCCACGTTCGCGAATGCCGTTTAGCATCGCCTGGTGCAATTCGTCTTCAGAAGGCCTGGCCTGCGGCTGAACCTTTAACACCAGTTGACCAATCTGCGTGCGGCGAAACGCTTTTAGCGTTCCCTGCGTTTCGTCCCATTCTACGGAGTCGCTTTGGGTCAGCAGCCCCGGCACGCTTGACGCCAGCGCGTCGATATCCAGCGGCAGCGCCTGCAGCATGCGCGCATCCGGCGTCTGGCTGCCCTGCAAAAGCAGCGGCGCCAGCAGCCATTCATAGCGGGTCAGCGCGTCGTCCTGGTTTAACATCGCGCCCGTGCCGTTCGCCAACTGGTAGCGCCCATCCTGCCCGCGCCTGCGGGCGATGCGATCGGCAAACCCCTGCGCAAGCAGAGGAGCGGCCAGATTGATATCAACCTGGCCGCCCCGGCTATTCAGCCGTTTAAGGAGCTGGTTTGCGCGCTGCTGCCAGTTTTCCTGACGGCGGCCAAAAGCATTGCGCAAATCGCTGTCCTGCCCGCGCGGCGGCTCTTCCAGGATGGCGACAAGGCGCGCAGCCGTTGCCTGCTCATCAGGCGTGCTGGCCGCAACCAGCATAGCGGCAAAACGCGGATCGTTACCAAGTCGCGCCATTTTTTGGCCCGTCGGCGTCAGGCGGTTTTGATCGTCGAGCGCGTTGAGCTGTCGAAGAAGCCGTTGCGCCGCGTGAAGCGTAGCCGCAGGCGGCGTATCCAGCCAGGTCAGTTGATTCGGATCCCGGCAACCCCACTGTAAAAGCTCAAGCCACAGGCCGGAAAGATCGCTTTGCAGAATCTCAGGCTCGCTCTGCGCGGCGGCACGTTCAGCCTGCTCGGCGCTGGTCAGATGTAAACAAATACCCGGCTCAAGCCGCCCGGCACGCCCGGCGCGCTGGGTCATGGAAGCCTGGCTAACGCGCTGTGTGACCAGCCGCGTCAGCCCGGAGCGCACGTCAAAACGCGCGACGCGTTCAAGCGCGCAGTCAACAACCAGGCGGATGCCTTCAATCGTCAGGCTCGTCTCGGCGATATTGGTTGCCAGCACCACTTTACGCGTGCCGGGCGCTGCCGTAAGAATGGCCTTACGCTGCTCGCTGAGCGACAGAGCGCCGTATAGCGGGCAAAGCTGTACATCGCTTGCGACACGTTGCTGGAGCTGCTCCTGCACGCGCTGAATTTCTCCCACGCCCGGCAGAAACAAAAGCAGCGAGCCTGATTCTTCGCGCAGCAGGTTTGCCACGGCAGCGGCAACGGCTTCGTCAAAACGTTGGTGGGCGGCAAGCGGGCTGTAGCGGCGTTCAACCGGATAAGCTCGCCCTTCAGAACTCACCACCGGCGCATCGGGGAGACATTTTTGCAGGCGCTGATTATCGAGCGTTGCCGACATGATCAGCAGCTTAAGATCGTCGCGAAGCCCCTGCTGCACATCAAGCAGCAGCGCTAAAGCCAGATCGGCCTGCAGGCTGCGCTCGTGAAATTCATCAAGAATCACCAGCGCAACGCCGTTAAGTTCGGGATCCTGCTGGATCATGCGAGTAAGTATCCCTTCGGTCACCACCTCAAGCCGGGTATTCGGCCCAACGCAGCTTTCAGCGCGCATACGGTAACCCACGGTTTCGCCGGTTTTCTCACCAAGCAATTCCGCCAGCCTCTGCGCGACGTTACGCGCCGCAAGGCGACGCGGTTCCAGCAGCAAAATGCGCCCGTTTACTATGCCAGAGTTAAGAATTTGCAGCGGTAGCCAGGTGGATTTTCCCGCGCCGGTAGGCGCATTAAGCAGCACCTGCGGCGAGTCTTTTAGCGCGTGAAGAACATCGGGTAACGCCGCGGCGACCGGTAATAACGACACAAACAGCTCCAAAGAGTTAACATACGCAGTCGCGCATTGTAGCATCCCGCAAAACCTTAACCGAGAGACAACTATGGCCGACACTCGCCGACTGTTCTTTGCCCTCGACATGCCCACCGAGATGCAGCAGCAGATCGTTAACTGGCGCGCCGAACGTTTTCCTGCGGATGCCGGACGGCCCGTCGCGGCGGCAAACCTGCATCTGACGCTTGCCTTTCTGGGCGACGTGAGCGCCGAAAAGCAAAAAGCGCTCTGCCAGCTCGCCGGGCGTATTCAGCAGCCAGGTTTTACGCTAACGCTGGATGATGCGGGACTTTGGGTTCGTTCACGCGTTGTCTGGCTTGGCCCGCGACATGCGCCGCTCGGCCTGATTCAGCTCGCCAATATGCTGCGCGCCCAGGCGGCGCGGAACGGCTGCTATCAAAGCCCACAGCCGTATCATCCGCATGTGACGCTATATCGCAACGTGACTCAGCCGGTCGCCATTCCCCAGCCCAACTTTCGCTGGCAGTGTAAAGTCGAAGAATTTGTGCTCTACGAGTCCGTTTTCGCCCAGGGGCGCACGCGCTACCGGCCGCTGGAGCGCTGGCCATTACGCAATAAGGAAGATTAGATGGAATTTATCCCGGCGCTACAGCCCGCAACGCTGATTAAGCGCTACAAGCGCTTTCTGGCCGATGTTATTACCCCCACGGGCGAACACCTGACGCTGCACTGCCCCAATACCGGCGCCATGACCGGGTGCGCAACGCCTGGCGATACCGTCTGGTATTCCACGTCGGCAAATTTAAAGCGTAAATATGCCCACACATGGGAGCTAACGCAGACGCAAAACGGCGACTTCATTTGTGTAAATACGCTGCAGGCAAATAACGTTGTTAAAGAAGCATTGAGGAAAAGTCTGCTTCCGGAATTAATCGGTTACACAACTATTCTCAGCGAAGTGAAGTACGGGGCGGAACGCAGCCGCATCGACTTTATGCTGCAGGCGGATAACAAAGTTAACTGCTATATTGAAGTGAAATCAGTCACGTTATCCGAACAGGGAAGTGGCTTTTTCCCGGATGCCGTCAGCCTTCGCGGGCAGAAGCATCTGCGGGAATTGATGAGCGTGGTTATGCATGGAGAGCGCGCAGTGCTGCTGTTTGCGGTGTTACACTCCGCTATCACTCGTGTCTCCCCGGCACGCCACATCGACGCAAAATATGCGCAACTTTTGTGCGAGGCGCAGGAATGCGGGGTAGAAATAATTGCCTGGCGCGCAGAACTTTCTGCCGACGGGCTTACTCTAATCTCGCCGTTGCCTGTCTGTTTATAACGGTTCATTTATAAAGAGCAGTTAACGTTTTGTATGTTTTGTGTTCAGGTCGCTCGCGTAAATACGCTTTTCTTCACAGGCTTGTCAAGAGAGGAATTTATATAATTGCCATCCTGAAAAGCATCTGCTATTTATAGCGGCCTGATTTTCCCCCAACAGGGGACCGATAGTGCGTGTTAAGGAGAAGCAACATGCAAGAAGGGCAAAAGCGTAAAACATCGTCCCTGAGTATCCTCGCCATCGCTGGGGTGGAGCCATACCAGGAGAAAGCGGGCGAAGAATACATGAACGAAGCCCAGCTGTCGCACTTCAGGCGTATACTTGAAGCCTGGCGTAACCAACTTATGGATGAAGTTGATCGCACCGTCACGCACATGCAGGATGAAGCCGCTAACTTCCCGGACCCGGTAGACCGTGCCGCCCAGGAAGAAGAGTTCAGCCTGGAACTGCGCAACCGCGATCGCGAACGTAAACTGATCAAGAAGATCGAAAAGACGCTTAAGAAAGTAGAAGACGAAGATTTCGGCTACTGCGAATCTTGCGGCGTTGAAATTGGTATTCGTCGCCTTGAAGCTCGTCCGACGGCTGATTTGTGTATCGACTGCAAAACGCTGGCAGAAATTCGCGAAAAACAGATGGCCGGCTAAACGGTCCGCAATTTCACCACTTTCAAAGGCGGGAGTCTCTCCCGCCTTAATTATTTGTAGACCAATGACCGCTCCTCACTACATCGGGCGCTTTGCCCCTTCGCCTTCGGGTGAACTCCATTTCGGCTCGCTGGTTGCCGCCCTTGGCAGCTATTTGCAGGCACGTGCAAACCAGGGGCAGTGGCTGGTGCGCATCGAAGATATCGATCCTCCCCGTGAAGTCCCCGGCGCCGCCGAAACAATTTTGCGCCAGCTTGATCGTTACGGCCTGCGCTGGGACGGCGAGGTCCTGTGGCAGTCTCAGCGCCATGAGGCCTATCGCGAAGCGTTGGCCTCGCTGCATCAGCAAGGCTTAAGCTATTACTGCACCTGTACCCGCAGCCGCATTCAGCAAATCGGCGGTTTTTACGACGGCCACTGCCGGACCTTAAACCTTGGGCCAGAAAATGCCGCTATGCGTCTGGTGCAGCAGCATCCGGTATTAAGTTTTGAGGATCGCCTGCGCGGCGAGTTAATCGCCGACGAAAACCTCGCGCGGGAAGATTTTATCATCCACCGTCGCGACGGCCTGTTTGCCTATAACCTGGCCGTGGTGGTGGATGACCATTACCAGGGCGTGACCGAGATCGTACGCGGCGCTGATTTAATCGAACCTACCGTGCGGCAAATTTCGCTTTATCAGCAGCTTGGCTGGCGGGTGCCGCAATACGTTCATCTGCCCCTTGCCCTAAACGATCAGGGTAATAAATTATCCAAGCAAAACCATGCTCCCGCGCTACCCTCATGCGATCCGCGGCCGGTGCTGGCCGCGGCTTTAACTTTTTTAAACCAGCCGGTTATTTCCCACTGGCGGGATCTCACCCTTGAAGGGCTGCTAAGCGAAGCGGTGGAAAAGTGGACGCTGGTAAACATTCCGTTAAATGCATCCATGAATACGTCATTCTCAAATGCCCCGCACTGAGCTATGATTAGCCGCTGTTTTTTTTGTCCCTATGATTGACACTGCCGAGGTGGACTATTTTTACCCGAGTCGCTAATTTTTGCCGCAAGGTGCTTAACCGCGATGATGTTGTGGCGCAGGAGAGCGAAGATCTCCCGCAAATCACGGTCATTCCGCGTGACCAGCACGCTATCTCCCGCAAAGATATCAGTGAAAATGCCCTCAAGGTGCTCTATCGTCTGAACAAAGCGGGCTACGAGGCATACCTTGTAGGCGGCGGCGTGCGTGACCTTCTGCTGGGCAAGAAACCGAAAGATTTTGACGTAACGACCAGCGCCACGCCGGATCAGGTACGTAAACTGTTCCGCAACTGCCGCCTGGTGGGCCGTCGCTTCCGCCTTGCCCACGTGATGTTTGGGCCGGAAATCATCGAAGTCGCCACCTTCCGCGGCCACCACGAAGAGCAAAAAGCCGATCGCCAGACCTCGCAGACCGGTCAAAACGGCATGCTGCTGCGCGATAATATCTTTGGCTCTATCGAAGAAGATGCCCAGCGCCGCGACTTCACTATCAACAGCCTCTATTACAGCGTGGCGGATTTTTCAGTCCGTGATTACGTTGGCGGCCTGCGCGATTTACGCAACGGCGTGATTCGCCTGATTGGCGATCCGGAAACGCGCTACCGTGAAGATCCGGTGCGGATGCTGCGTGCGGTACGCTTTGCAGCCAAGCTGAATATGACTATCAGTCCGGAAAGCGGCGAACCCATTCCACGCCTTGCCACCTTGATTAACGACGTGCCGCCTGCCCGCCTGTTCGAGGAATCTCTTAAGCTGCTGCAGGCTGGACATGGCTACGAAACTTACGAACTGCTGCGTGAATACCAGTTGTTCCAGCCGCTGTTCCCGATTATTACCCGCTACTTTACCGAACAGGGCGACAGCCCAATGGAACACATGATTGCCCGGGTGCTGAAGAACACCGATAACCGCATTCAGAACGATATGCGCGTTAACCCGGCCTTCCTGTTCTCCGCCATGTTCTGGTATCCGCAGCTTGAAATGGCACAGAAGCTTACCCAGGAAAGCGGCCTCGCCTATATGGACGCGTTTGCCCTGGCGATGAACGAAGTGCTGGATGAAGCCTGTCGTGCACTGGCAATTCCAAAACGTATTACCACCCTTGTGCGCGATATCTGGAGCCTGCAACTGCGTCTGTCGCGTCGCCAGGGCAAACGCGCCTGGAAACTGATGGAGCATCCTAAGTTCCGCGCCGCTTACGATCTTCTGGCCTTGCGTGCGGAAGTGGAAAATAACCAGGAGCTGCAGCGTCTGACCAAATGGTGGGGCGAATTCCAGGTAGCGGCACCCCCGGCACAGAAAGATATGCTCAATGATTTGGGCGATGAACCGGCAGCACGTCGCCGCCATCGCCGCCCGCGCAAGCGTGCTCCGCGCAGCGGTGGGGCTGCATGACGCTTGCGTATATCGCGCTGGGCAGCAATCAGGCTTCGCCGCTGGAGCAGGTTGCCTCAGCGCTTAACGCTATAGCGGCCATTCCGCAAAGCCGGGTGGTCGCCACGTCTTCTTTTTATCGCACGCCGCCGCTGGGTCCGCAGGACCAGCCGGATTACCTGAACGCCGCCGTGGCGCTGGAAACAGAGCTCTCCCCTGAAGCGCTGCTTGACCATACTCAGCGTATCGAACTTGAGCAGGGCCGCGTACGCAAAGCTGAACGCTGGGGGCCGCGCACGCTAGACCTCGACATCACGCTGTTCGGCGATTTAACGCTTTCCACACCGCGCCTGACGGTGCCTCATTACGATATGAAGAACCGGGCGTTTATGCTGGTGCCGCTGGCAGAAATTGCGCCCGACAGCACCTTCCCGGATGGCCTGCGCGTCGTCGATGTACTCGAAAAGCTATCCCGCGCCGGCATTACTTACTGGTAACACCTGATTCTTTCCTTTGTTAAAGTAGCAATCGATTACTCCCTCACTACTCCACTCCAGGGACTGCCATGAAACCAACCACAATGTCTCAGTTGCGCCAATGGAAACAGGCTCAACGTAAATTCGCCACCATCACCGCGTATGACTTCAGCTTCGCTAAACTGTTTGCCGACGAAGGCATCAGCGTGATGCTGGTTGGCGATTCATTAGGGATGACCGTTCAGGGGCACGACTCTACGCTGCCGGTAACCGTAGAGGATATCGCTTACCATACGCGCGCCGTTCGCCGCGGTGCGCCGCATTGTCTGCTGCTGGCTGACCTGCCGTTCATGGCTTACGCCACGCCGGAGCAGGCTTTCGCCAGCTCAGCGCAGGTGATGCGCGCCGGGGCCAATATGGTGAAAATTGAAGGCGGAAGCTGGCTGGTAGAAACCGTAAAAATGCTTACCGAGCGCGCCGTACCCGTTTGTGGACACCTGGGCCTGACGCCACAGTCGGTGAATATCTTCGGCGGCTATAAGATTCAGGGACGCGATGAAGCGGCCGCGCAAACGCTGTTTGACGATGCCGTAGCGCTCGAAGCCGCGGGTATTCAGCTGCTGGTGCTTGAGTGCGTACCGGTCGCGCTGGCTAAACGCATTACCGAAGCGCTGACTATCCCGGTAATCGGTATCGGCGCCGGCAACGTCACCGACGGCCAGATTCTGGTGATGCACGATGCCTTCGGCATTACCGGTGGCCACATTCCGAAATTTGCGAAAAACTTTCTGACTGAAGCGGGCGACATGCGTGCAGCCGTCCGCCAGTATGCCGCCGAAGTCGAGTCCGGCACCTATCCGGGCGAAGAGCACAGTTTCCACTGACAGGAGAAAAGTTGTGTTGATTATCGAAACGTTACCGCAGCTCCGCCTGCAAATTCGCCGCTGGCGCCAGGAAGGTAAACGCATCGCGCTGGTACCGACCATGGGCAATCTGCACGACGGGCACATGACGCTGGTCGAAGAAGCGAAAGCCGTGGCCGATGTGGTGGTGGTAAGCATTTTTGTGAACCCAATGCAGTTCGACCGTCCTGAAGACCTGGCGCGCTACCCGCGCACTTTGCAGGAAGACTGCGAGAAACTTAACCGCCGTAAGGTCGATTTGGTATTCGCTCCTGCCCCGTCAGACGTGTACCCGCAGGGCATGGATACTCAGACCTTCGTCGATGTGCCGGGCATTTCCACCATCCTTGAAGGCGCGAGCCGTCCGGGTCATTTCCGCGGCGTATCCACTATCGTCAGCAAACTCTTTAACCTGGTTCAGCCCGACGTCGCCTGCTTTGGCGAAAAGGATTATCAACAGCTGGCGCTTATCCGCAAAATGGTTGCCGATATGGGCTACGACATCGAGATCGTCGGCGTGCCAACGGTGCGCGCTAAAGACGGCCTGGCGCTAAGCTCCCGTAACGGTTATCTGAACGCCGAGCAGCGTAAAATCGCTCCACACCTCGCCAGGGTGATGAATTCGCTGGCCGATAAGCTGCGCGCGGGCGAGCGTGATACCCAGGAAATGCTGGCTATTGCGGCAACCGAGCTGAACGAACAAGGCTTCCGTTCTGACGATCTGCAAATCCGCGATGCGGATACGCTGCTGGAGCTGACCCCGCAGAGTAAACGCGCGGTGGTTCTGATGGCCGCATGGCTTGGCCAGGCGCGTCTGATTGATAATATTCAGGTTGATTTAGCACAGTAGACAGTCCCTGAAAAACGGGCAATACTGCGCCAATATATTCATCGGGCCTTTAAAAAGGCTCTGTTTAAGCCCAGCAACAAAGGTTTAATTTATGATTCGCACCATGCTGCAAGGCAAGTTACACCGCGTAAAAGTGACCCAGGCGGACTTGCACTATGAAGGCTCCTGCGCCATCGATCAGGACTTCCTGGAGGCGGCAGGCATTCTGGAATATGAAGCCATCGACATTTACAACGTGACCAACGGCAAGCGTTTTTCTACTTACGCCATCGCCGGCGAGCGCGGTTCTAAAATTATCTCCGTTAACGGCGCCGCCGCGCACTGTGCCGGGGTGGGCGACATTCTGATTATCGCCACCTACGTGACGATGCCGGACGAGCAGGCGCGCACCTGGCAGCCTAAAGTCGCCTATTTTGACGGCGATAATGAGATGAAGCGCCTGGCAAAAGCCGTGCCGGTTCAGGTGGCCTGAGGCTCTGAGCTAAAAAAAGACCCGCTTCAGGCGGGTCTTTTTATATCCTAAGATTCGGGCTGATTGGTAATTAGCCTCGACATCGTCTCAAGCGAATCCGTGCGCAAAATATAAAGCCGTTTTAGCAGGAACGGGTTATCTCCCGGCTTCACCTTGCCTTTCACCGTTGTCACCGCCATATGGAATCCCGCGTCATTTGCCGCCTTCACCGCCTTGTCGTCATAGCCGCCAAATGGATAAGACAGATACAGCACGTGTGGATTGAACTGCGCCAGCGCGCGCCTTGAGCGTTCAAAATCAAACAGAATATTGTGATAGCTGCGGCTTAATAAGATCGGGTGGCGGTAGCCGTCAACCCGGTGCAGGAAATGAGTATGTGACTGCACGTCAAACACGTCCTGGCTGGCCTGCAGTTCCTGGACGCTCATAAACTGCAATGCCTTTGGATTCCACGGCTGCGGATGGCGCTTAATACGTGACGAGATGATGAAAGAGGTCGCTTTAAAGCCGTACTTTTTAAGTATCGGGTAAGCGTAGCGATAAACGGATTTTAGCCCGTCATCAAAGGTGATCATCACCGAACGCGCGGGTAAATTCATGCGGTTACGCACGTAGCCTTCCAACTGATACATCGTCAGCGTGGTGTAGCCCATATCGCGCAGCCAGGTCATCTGGTTGCTGAAGGCCACCACGGAAGTAGTGGTCGAAGTATGGCGAAAGCGTGTGTTTTCTTCGTCACGCAGGATGTGATGGTAGGTCAGCACCGGAATGCCGTTATCCTGCTGCGCATCCAGGCTGCTTACATAACCCAGACGGTTGCCGATGCGGATTTGAAACCAGCTCTGGTTGAGACGGTCCTTCAGGCGGGCAATAACCGGGTAGCGCAGATTTTCAGCAAGCGTCCCGAAAGGCGCGCTGCCGGAGCTCGGAGCGTTATAAATTTGCACATCGCGAAAGGTGACAAGATTTTGATTGCTGAGCGGCTTGTTTAAATCGCCCAGGCGGTCTTCAACGCGCTGTCTGCCGGCCACCGGCCCGAGATGCGTTTTATCGATAAAGCCGGTGCCAAAACCAAATCTGAATTCGTAATAATCCGCGGCGGTCGGCACCACCGCAAGGATTTGTCCTTCCTGTATTGTGCCTACCGAAATGACCTTATCCCCCACCTGCGCCCAGATAGCGGCATCTTCGGTAGTTTGCATATATTGCGCGGGGGTTGCATGGCTGCTGAGCAGGCTGGCATTAGCCGTGCCGACACAGGACAGCATCAACAGGCAGAAAAAAAAGCGAGTTAACATAACGGGTTTGACAACACTTTTGCATAACAACGGGAAGGAGCGCTTATTCTAGCAAAAGCTTGCCTGTCCGTCAGGCTTCCCCCGCAGGGGAAGCCAATACGGTTAGCTACGCAATCCGCGACCGCGCTGGATAAGATACCAGCACAACAGATAAAACGCGGCGATAAAGGCCACCAGCACCACTACGGTGAAGAGTAACGGCACGTCGCTGATGCCGAGGAAGCCAAAGCGGAAGCCGCTTATCATATAGACGATTGGGTTCAGGTGCGACAGCGCCTGCCAGAACGGCGGCAGCAGCGTCAGCGAGTAGAACACGCCGCCCAGATAGGTCAGCGGCGTCAGCACAAAGGTCGGGATCAGGCTGATATCGTCAAAGGATTTGGCGAACACGGCGTTAAGTAAGCCCGCCAGTGAAAACAGCACCGCGGTCAGCACCAGGGTCAGGGCTACGAATAGCCATGAGTGCACCTGGAAAGGCACGAAGAACAGAGAAATAGCCGTCACCAGCACGCCGACACACAGGCCGCGCGCCACGCCGCCGCCAACGTAACCGGCGATTATCACATGCGTTGGCACCGGCGCCACCAGCAGCTCTTCAATATTACGCTGGAACTTCGCGCTGAAGAACGACGAGGCTACGTTTGCATAAGCGTTGGTGATCACCGCCATCATGATCAACCCCGGCACGATAAATTGCATATAGGTAAAGCCGTGCATTTCGCCGATGCGCGAGCCAATCAGATTACCGAAGATAATAAAATAAAGCGTCATGGTGATGACCGGCGGCACCAGCGTCTGAATCCAGATGCGGGTGAAGCGGTGAATCTCTTTGGTCCAGATGCTTTTTAATGCCACCCAGTAAAGATGCATCATGCGTGGTCTCCTTTTTTAGTCACCAGCGTGACGAACAGCTCTTCCAGACGGTTGGCTTTGTTACGCATACTTAATACCTGAATGCCCTGGGCGCTTAACTGGCTAAAGACGCTGTTAATCCCCTGTTCGCGCAGCACTTCTACTTCAAGCGTTGAGGTGTCTACCAGGCGATACTGATAGCCTTCAAGCTTTGGCAGCGGGCTTTTTGGCGCCAGATCGAGAATAAAAGTTTCGGACTTGAGCTTGGAGAGCAGCGATTTCATCGAGGTGTTTTCCACCAGTTCGCCGCTCTGAATAATGCCGATATTGCGGCACAGCATTTCAGCTTCTTCCAGGTAGTGCGTGGTCAGAATGATGGTGGTGCCTTTGTCGTTCAGATCTTTTAAGAAGCCCCACATGGAACGACGAAGCTCGATATCCACCCCGGCGGTAGGCTCATCAAGGATCAACAGTTTTGGTTCGTGCATCAGGGCGCGGGCAATCATTAAACGGCGTTTCATGCCGCCTGATAACATACGCGCTCGTTCATTGCGTTTTTCCCACAGATCGAGCTGCTTTAGATACTTTTCGCTGCGCGCAATCGCTTCGCCATGCTCAACGCCGTAATAGCCGGCCTGATGCACAACGATCTGCTGCACCGTCTCAAAGGGGTTGAAGTTAAACTCCTGCGGGACCAGACCAAGCTGGCGCTTCGCGTTTACCACATCCTTTTGCAGGTCATACCCAAATACCTGCACACGGCCAGAGGTCTTATTCACCAGCGAGCTGATGATACCGATGGTGGTGGATTTGCCTGCGCCGTTCGGGCCAAGTAAGGCATAAAAATCCCCCGCCTCGACGCGAAGATCTATGCCACGCAGCGCCTGTACGCCGCCAGGATAGGTTTTCGTGAGCTTAGATAGTTCTAATGCAATGGTCATTGTTTGGGATTACCTTTCATGATGCAAATTTGTTAAGCAGTTTTAAAATTTATCGAGTTGCCCTATATTACCTCAACGCACTTATTCGGTTACAGGTTGTTAACCTCCATGAAAGACATAGATACGCTCATCAGCAATAACCAGATGTGGTCAAAGCTGATGGAAGATGAAGACCCGGGTTTTTTCGAACGCCTGGCTTTGGCGCAGAAACCCCGTTTTCTGTGGATTGGCTGCTCGGATAGCCGCGTACCGGCTGAACGTCTGACCGGCCTCGAGCCCGGTGAAATCTTTGTTCACCGTAACGTGGCAAACCTGGTTATTCATACCGACTTAAACTGCCTTTCCGTCGTGCAATACGCGGTGGATGTGCTCGAAGTTGAACATATCATCATCTGCGGCCACTACGGCTGCGGCGGCGTTCAGGCGGCGGTTGAGAACCCGGATTTGGGCCTTATCAACAACTGGCTCCTGCACATCCGTGACATCTGGTTCAAGCATAGCTCGCTGCTGGGAGAGCTCCCGCAGGAACAGCGCCTTGATACCTTATGCGAACTGAACGTTATGGAGCAGGTGTATAACCTGGGTCACTCCACGATTATGCAATCCGCATGGAAACGCGGGCAGAAAGTTACGGTTCACGGCTGGGCTTACGGTATTCACGATGGCCGCCTGCGCGATCTGGAAGTGACGGCAACCAGCCGCGAATCCCTTGAGCAGCGCTATCGCAGCGGGATTTCAAACCTGCGACTGTCCCACAGCAGCCATAAGAATAGAGCGCTTTCCCAGTAAGACAGATAGCAAAAAGGGCCTTCAAGGCCCTTAATATTGCTGACAAAGAACGAAAAAACGTGGTTTTTCCTTCTTTATGGTTATCAGCCGAAAATCAATGAATTGATTTTCCTTGTTTTTTTGTTGGTAGCACAGGCTTGCTCTACGACGCGATGAAGTTTGCCATCAGCAAAGAGGGCCTTTCGTTTATCTGCGTTGTAGTTTGCTCAACTACTCGTCCAGCAGCACGACTTTGCCAACGTATGGCAGATGACGATAGCGCTGAGCGTAATCAATACCGTAACCCACCACAAATTCGTCGGGGATTGAGAAACCCACCCACTCAACGTTGACTTCCACTTCGCGGCGCTCTGGTTTATCCAGCAATGTGCAGATAGCGAGGGATTTTGGCTGACGCAGGCTGAGGATTTCACGCACTTTGCTTAACGTGTTGCCGGAATCGATGATGTCTTCAACGATCAACACGTCTTTACCGCGAATGTCTTCATCCAGGTCTTTAAGGATTTTCACATCGCGGGTAGTGGACATGCCGCTGCCGTAGCTGGAGGCGGTCATAAAATCCACTTCATGAGGCACCTGCACTTCACGGCACAGGTCTGCCATAAACATAAACGAACCGCGCAGTAACCCTACCAGCACCATATCACTACCGCTGTCGCGATAGTGCTCGCTTATCAGGCGGCCGAGCTCAGCGATGCGGGCTTTAATTTCCGTTTCCGGAATCATGACTTCAACAGTATGTTTCATCTCTATAACCATATGATTTTAAAAACAAATCATTTAATGTCGGTTCAGGTTAATCCAACACAAAATATTCAGGCCCGCAGTATAACAGCAAAACACAATTGCATGCGTTTTCGATAAAAAGCCATTTATGTGATGCAGCTCACACATGTTAATAACTATAATTAATTGCTATCAAACTTTTAAGAGCGTGATAATTGTGAAAATTAATAACTCGGGATCGCGTGTTCTCGCGACCTTATCAGCCCTGTTCGCGATACTTACCGGGCTTTATTTGCTTATTGGCGGGATATGGTTAGTGGCAATTGGTGGGTCGTATTACTACCCTATTGCCGGGGTGGTGATGCTTGTCACCGCCTGGTTACTTTGGCAACGCAAAGCGCTGGCCCTGTGGATTTATGCCGCATTGCTGCTTTGCACCCTGGCATGGGCCGTCTGGGAAGTCGGTTTCGATTTCTGGGCGCTTACGCCGCGTTTAGACGTGCTGTTCTTCTTTGGCGTGTGGCTGCTGCTGCCTTTTGTCTACCGCCAGTTAATCCTGCCCGCCGCGGGTGCCGCGCCGGCGTTAGGTGCCGTTCTGGCTATCACCGTTGTGGCCCTGATTTGGGCGGTATTTAACGACCCGCAGGAAATTAACGGCACGCTTAGCGCGGACGCAGCCGTCTCTGCCGCGCCGGCTTCCGCGATTCCTGATGCTGACTGGCCCGCTTATGGCCGCAATCAGGAAGGCCAGCGCTACTCTCCTTTGAAACAGATCAACGATAAAAACGTCGGTCAGCTGAAAGAGGCCTGGTCGTTCCAGACTGGCGATGTGAAGCGTCCAACCGATCCGGGCGAAATCACCAACGAAGTTACCCCGATCAAAATCCGCGACACGCTTTACCTGTGTACCGCGCACCAGCAGCTTTTCGCGCTGGATGCCGCAACGGGCAAGCAGAAGTGGAAATTCGATCCGCGTATGGATACTAATCCTTCGTTCCAGCACGTGACCTGCCGTGGTGTTTCTTACCACGAAGCTACCGCAGATAACGCCAGCCCGGACGTCGTTTCAGACTGCCCGCGTCGTATCCTTCTGCCGGTGAACGACGGTCGCCTGTTTGCCTTAAACGCTGATAATGGTCAGCTATGCGAAAGCTTCGGTAACAAAGGCATTCTGAACCTGCAGACCAATATGCCGATTACGACGCCAGGCATGTACGAGCCGACGTCACCGCCAATCATTACCGATAAAGTGATTGTCATTGCAGGTGCGGTAACGGATAACTTCTCCACCCGCGAGCCATCTGGCGTCATTCGTGGTTTTGATGTGAACAGCGGCAAACTGCTGTGGGCATTCGATCCGGGTGCAAAAGACCCTAACGCGATGTCAGGCGATGAGCACCACTTCTCCATCAACTCACCGAACTCCTGGGCGCCGGCCGCTTACGATGCCAAACTGGATCTGGTTTATCTGCCGATGGGCGTGACTACACCGGATATATGGGGCGGTAACCGCACGCCGGAACAGGAGCGCTATGCCAGCAGTATTCTGGCGCTGAACGCAACGACCGGTAAACTGGCGTGGTCCTATCAAACCGTGCACCACGACCTGTGGGACATGGATATGCCGGCTCAGCCAACGCTTGCGGATATCACCGATAAGAACGGCAACACCGTTCCGGTAATCTACGCGCCGGCGAAAACCGGTAATATCTTTGTACTGGATCGTCGTGACGGCAAACTGGTTGTTCCGGCGCCGGAAAAACCGGTACCGCAGGGCGCGGCGAAAGGCGATTACGTTACGCCTACCCAGCCGTTCTCCGATTTGAGCTTCCGTCCGAAGAAAGATCTGAGCGGTGCGGATATGTGGGGCGCGACAATCTACGATCAGATGGTCTGCCGCATTATCTTCCACAAGCTGCGCTATGAAGGCATCTTCACGCCGCCATCTGAGCAAGGCACGCTGGTATTCCCTGGCAACCTGGGGATGTTTGAGTGGGGCGGTATTTCTGTCGATCCTGCCCGTCAGGTAGCCATTGCCAACCCAATGGCGCTGCCGTTTGTCTCTAAACTGATGCCGCGTGGCCCGGGTAACCCAATGGAGCCGCCTGCAGATGGGCAAGGCACCGGTTCTGAGCTAGGTATTCAGCCGCAGTATGGCGTGCCTTACGGCGTAACGCTCAACCCGTTCCTCTCTCCGTTCGGCTTACCCTGTAAGCAGCCGGCGTGGGGCTACATCTCCGCGGTGGATCTGAAAACCAACGAAGTGGTGTGGAAAAAACGTATCGGTACCGTACGTGACAGCTCGCCGTTGCCGCTGCCGTTCAAAATGGGGATGCCGATGCTGGGTGGGCCGATTTCCACCGCGGGTAACGTCCTGTTCATTGGCGCAACCGCAGACAACTACCTGCGTGCTTATAACATGAGCAACGGTGAAAAACTGTGGCAAGCCCGCCTGCCGGCCGGTGGCCAGGCAACGCCGATGACTTATGAAGTAAACGGCAAACAGTACGTGGTGATTTCCGCAGGCGGCCACGGCTCCTTCGGGACGAAGATGGGCGATTACATCGTCGCCTACGCTTTGCCGGATGACGCTAAGTAAGCCTTAATTACCCTCTCCGCGCGAGAAAGGTAAGAATCAAAAATGCCCTCACCTTACGGTGCGGGCATTTTTTTACGCCACGCCAAAGCCAAGCATCATGCCCGTATCTTCATGCTCAAGCAGATGGCAGTGCGCCATATACGCATGCTCAGCGGATGCCGGGTGATCAAAGCGCACCAGCACCTCGCTGCGACCGCCTTCTACGTGAACGGTATCCTTCCAGCCCTGGCGATGTGCGGCAACCGGCTGGCCGTTTTCGCTCAGAATGCGGAACTGCGTGCCGTGAATATGGAACGGGTGCATCATCATGTCGCCTTCACCTGAGATCGTCCATTTCTCGAACTTACCCTGCTGAGCGATAAAGGCCGGCGTCTTCATGTCAAAAGCCTTGCCGTTGATCTTGTTGGCATTATGGAAATCGAAATCGTGCCCCATCTGCCCGTGGTTCATCTTGCCGTGATCCATGCCGTAGTGATTCATCCCGGCCATGGCACGCTCACCGTATTTCTCCGTCAGCGCCTGCATGCCCATCATGTCGAGCATCGGGTCCATCATTAATTGCAGCCAGCGTTCGGTCAGGCCTTCAAGCGCAGGCAACGCAGGCACTTCTACCAGTTTATCCGGTAGCGTTCCCGAAGCGGGAATACGCAGCGGCTGAATGCGGGCGACCGGCACAGGTTTATCAAATGGCGCAACGGTCATGCCCATCTGCTTAACGGGCAGCGTGACAAGATCAAAAGGTTTGCCGTCGAGGGTATCCACCAGCACTTCGAAACGCTCGCCCATCAGCATCGGCAGCTCGGTAACTTTCACCGGTTCGGCCAGCAGCCCGCCGTCGCTTGCTATTACATACAAAGGTCGATTATCGCTGGCGGCAATCTTCAGGGAGCGGGCATTGCAGCCGTTTAGCAACCGCAGTCGCAGCCAGCCGCGTGGATTGGAATGCTGCGGATAGCTTACGCCGTTGCACAGCAAGGTATCACCGAACCAGCCGACAGCCGCGCTCATCACGTCCAGCTTGTAATCAATCTGCCCATCCGCGGAAAAAAGCTTATCCTGGATAATCAACGGTACATCATCGATGCCCCACTGCTTCGGCAGCATTAGCTGGCGGCTTGGGGTATCTTCAATTAACACCAGACCCGCAAGCCCCATGGCAACCTGGTGCCCGGTTTTACCGTGCTGATGAGGGTGGAACCAGCACGTTGCCGCGCGCTGCTGCGGGGTGAACGTTACGCTGCGCTTTCCACCGGCGGCAATCACGCCTTGCGGGCCGCCGTCAACCTCTCCGGGAACCTCCAGGCCATGCCAGTGCACCGTAGTTTCTTCAGCCAGGCTATTATAAATATTGACGGTAACGGCTTCGCCCCCGGTGAGCTGTAAAGCGGGGCCAAGCAGGTTGCTGTTATAGCCCCAGGTGGTGGCGGATTTTGCCCCAAAGGCGGTCTGGCCGGACTGGACGGTTAAGCGGATACTGTTTTTGGCATCCGGCGCGAGTAAAGCGGGAACAGGTAACACAGGACGATCCGCCGCCAGCGCCGCACGGCTCCAGGACGGCAGTGCGCTAAAAGCGCCAACGGCGGCGGAATATTTTAGAAAATCACGACGATGCATATTCAGTTCCTTTAAGTCAGCAGGCGTGCCTGTGAGCATAAACCTTTCCCCAACGGGAAGGTCAAGTTTGCGCCAGATAATAAATCTCGTCGTGGTCCAATTAACTGTGATAACGTTTCGCATCTGATAAAAAGTGGTAGACGTGATGAAGATGGGAGTTAGGGCGTTAATGTTGGGTGTTTTGCTGGCCTTTTCTACCAGCAGTCAGGCACTTAGCGAATCTGAAGCAGAAGATATGGCCGATCTGACTGCGGTGTTTGTGTTTTTGAAAAACGATTGTGGCTACCAAAACCTCCCTAACGGACAGATTCGTCGCGCGCTGGTCTTTTTTGCTCAGCAAAACCAGTGGGATTTAAGCAACTACGATAGCTTCAACATGAAGGCATTGGGTGAGGACAGCTATCGCGATCTGAGCGGCATCGCTATCCCTACGGCAAACAAGTGTAAGTCGTTGGCCCGTGACTCTTTAAGCCTGCTAGCCTACGTTAAGTAACCCGCCCTCCCCGGACCTGTGCTAAGGCAATAGCCGTGCATGCGCGGCTATTGTTGGCTATCATGTTGCGCCCATTTTTCAAGGGTGTTAACAAAGAGGTGTAGGCCCATGACCGAAAAAAAAGTGTGGCGCGAAACGCTGCATGAAACCTTTGGCCAGTACTTTGCCATCGACAACGTGCTGTATCACGAGAAGACGGAACACCAGGATCTGGTCATCTTCGAGAACGCCGCTTTTGGGCGAGTGATGGCGTTAGACGGCGTGGTGCAAACCACCGAGCGCGATGAGTTTATTTATCATGAAATGATGACGCACGTTCCTCTGCTGGCGCACGGCCAGGCGAAACACGTGCTGATTATCGGCGGTGGCGATGGCGCGATGCTTCGTGAGGTCACTCGTCATAAGACCGTTGAAAGCATCACCATGGTGGAAATCGATGCGGGGGTAGTGGCGTTTTGCCGCCGGTATTTGCCAAACCACAATGCCGGAAGCTACGACGATCCGCGCTTCAGGCTGGTTATCGACGACGGCGTTAATTTCGTTAACCAGACCACGCAAACCTTTGACGTGATTATCTCCGACTGTACCGACCCTATCGGGCCGGGCGAAAGTCTGTTTACCTCCGCCTTTTACGAAGGCTGCAAACGCTGCCTGAATCCGGGCGGTATTTTCGTTGCGCAAAACGGCGTCTGCTTCCTGCAACAGGATGAAACCATCGACAGCCATCGCAAGCTCGGCCATTACTTTGCAGACGTCAGCTTTTACCAGGCGGCGATTCCTACCTACTTCGGCGGCATCATGACCTTTGCATGGGCGACGGATAATCCCGCTCTGCGCCATCTCAGCACCGAAATCATCCAGGCAAGATTCCAGAAAGCCGGTATTGCCTGCCGCTATTACAACCCGGCAATCCACACGGCGGCGTTCGCTTTACCGCAATATTTGCAAGATGCGCTGGCGAGCCGGCCATCCTAAGGAGGTGCTAAAAATTGAAAAAGCTGAAACTACACGGCTTTAACAACCTGACGAAAAGCCTGAGTTTTTGTATCTACGATATTTGCTATGCCAAAACCGCCGAAGAGCGTGATGGCTATATTGCGTATATTGATGAGCTGTATAACGCAAACCGTCTGACGGAGATCCTCAGCGAAACCTGTTCAATTATTGGCGCGAATATTTTAAATATCGCCCGCCAGGACTACGAGCCGCAGGGTGCGAGCGTCACCATTCTGGTCAGCGAAGAGCCGGTCGATCCGCAAAGCATCGATAAGTCCGAACATCCCGGTCCGCTGCCGGACGCCATCGTCGCCCACCTTGATAAAAGCCATATCTGCGTGCATACCTATCCGGAAAGCCACCCGGAAGGCGGCCTGTGTACTTTCAGGGCCGACATTGAAGTCTCAACCTGCGGGGTCATTTCACCGCTTAAGGCGCTGAACTATCTTATCCACCAGCTTGAATCCGATATCGTCACCGTTGATTACCGCGTGCGCGGCTTTACCCGCGACGTAAACGGCATGAAACACTTTATCGATCATGAGATTAATTCGATTCAGAACTTTATGTCCGATGACATGAAAGCGCTGTATGACATGGTGGATGTCAACGTTTATCAGGAAAACATCTTTCATACCAAGATGTTACTTAAAGAGTTCGATCTGAAGCATTACATGTTTCACACCCGCCCGGAAGACCTGAGCGAAGAGGAACGTAAACTGATTACGGATTTACTGTGGAAAGAGATGCGCGAGATATATTACGGACGCAATATTCCCCCTGGCTGATACGCTTGCGGCGGGTGAGGCTTTGCTTACCCGCCCTGTAAAGCCGCTGCTAGCGGTGATTTATAAACTCCCGGTAGGCATTTACCACCTGGAGGAAATCCTCCACGCCGCAGAATGAAAGGCTTTCTTCGTCGTAGTAACTCATGCCTTCTTCTATCTCGTCACCAGATATTTCCAGCTGATTGGCCCGGATAATCACTTCTTCGCCGTCGAGCCAGAGCGTATATTCATGCCCGTTACGCTGCCACTGGCGTTCGCTGCCTTTAACCGACAGCACCGCCTGTTCTACCTCGTCCAGCAACGCCAGGTTGTCTTTTACTTCTTCGTTAAACCAATGTCCCACCGCTTCGTGGCCCATCGACATACGCACCAACACCCGTCCGGTGACATCGCGCAAAAATTCATATTCCATGGTGTTTTCCTCTACAGAGCGAGGGAAAACCAGCACCCCTTCGCATATAGAGTAATTATCGCAGCAAAGACGGTGAAAAACAGTGTGGTAAGGAGAAGGTCTGGAAATAAAAAAGGGGTGGAGCATGACGCCCTCACCCCTTAGCGCCTCTCCCAAAGGGAGAGGATAACGTTTATTAGACGGCGGTCTGGAAGATAACGCCGTCGGCTTTCTCGGTGTACTGAGAAAGCTGGTCGAAGTTCAGATAACGGTAAGTGTCTACCGCGGTCTTATCGACCTGCGTCATAAAGGTCTGATATTCGTCCGGCGTTGGCAGTTTACCCAGCAGCGAAGCTACAGCGGCCAGCTCTGCGGAAGCCAGGAAGACATTAGCCCCGGTGCCCAGACGGTTCGGGAAGTTACGGGTGGAAGTGGAAACCACCGTGGCGCCATCGGCCACACGCGCCTGGTTACCCATGCACAGTGAACAGCCCGGTATTTCGATACGCGCGCCGCTCTTACCAAAGACGCTGTAATAGCCTTCTTCAGTAAGCTGGGCGGCATCCATACGCGTTGGCGGCGCAACCCACAGGCGAGTTGGCAACTGGCCCTTATGGCTATCCAGCAGCTTACCGGCGGCACGGAAGTGGCCGATGTTGGTCATGCAGGAACCGATAAACACCTCATCGATTTTCTCGCCGGCAACGTCAGACAGCAGACGCGCGTCATCCGGGTCGTTTGGCGCGCACAGGATTGGCTCTTTGATATCGTTCAGGTCGATTTCAATCACGGCCGCATATTCTGCGTCCGCGTCGGCTTCCATTAGCTGCGGATCTGCCAGCCATTTCTCCATGCCCTGGATACGACGCTCAAGGGTACGACGATCGCCGTAACCTTCCGCAATCATCCACTTCAGCAGCACGATGTTGGAGTTCAGGTACTCTTCAATCGGCTCGCGATCCAGCTTGATGGTGCAACCCGCGGCGGAACGCTCTGCGGAAGCATCGGTCAGCTCAAACGCCTGTTCAACCTTCAGCGTCGGCAGGCCTTCGATTTCCAGAATGCGTCCGGAGAAGATGTTTTTCTTACCCTTCTTCTCAACGGTCAGCAAGCCTTGTTTGATGGCATACAGCGGGATGGCGTGAACCAGGTCGCGCAGGGTGATACCCGGCTGCATTTTACCTTTGAAGCGCACCAGCACCGATTCAGGCATATCCAGCGGCATCACGCCCGTTGCGGCAGCAAAAGCTACCAGACCGGAACCCGCCGGGAAGGAGATGCCGATAGGGAAGCGAGTATGGGAATCGCCGCCTGTGCCCACGGTATCCGGCAGCAGCATACGGTTCAGCCAGGAGTGGATAACGCCGTCGCCCGGGCGCAGCGAAACGCCGCCACGGTTCATGATGAAATCCGGCAGCGTGTGGTGAGTCGTCACATCCACAGGCTTAGGATAGGCCGCCGTATGGCAGAAGGACTGCATGACCAGATCGGCAGAGAAGCCCAGGCACGCCAGGTCTTTCAGTTCATCACGGGTCATTGGGCCAGTGGTGTCCTGAGAACCAACGGAAGTCATTTTCGGTTCGCAGTACTGGTTCGGGCGAATACCTTCAACGCCGCAGGCGCGGCCAACCATTTTCTGCGCCAGCGAGAAGCCGCGCGTGCTGGCAGCCACATCTTTCGCCTGCACGAAGACTTCGCTGTGCGGCAGATTCAGCGCTTCACGCGCTTTAGTCGTCAGACCACGGCCGATGATCAGCGGGATACGGCCGCCAGCACGGACTTCGTCCAGCAGCACGTCTGTTTTCAGCTCGAAGTTTGCAATCAGCTCGTTGGTTTCATGGTTACGCACTTCGCCTTTATAAGGGTAGATGTCGATAACATCGCCCATGTTAAGGTCGTTAACGTCCACTTCGATTGGCAGCGCACCGGCATCTTCCATAGTGTTAAAGAAGATTGGCGCGATTTTACCACCGAGCACCACGCCGCCGCCCCGCTTGTTCGGCACGTTCGGAATATCGTCGCCCATGAACCACAGCACGGAGTTAGTCGCGGATTTACGGGATGAACCCGTGCCGACTACGTCGCCAACGTATGCCAGCGGGAAGCCTTTTTTATTTAACGCTTCGATCTGTTTGATCGGGCCAACGCTTCCCGGCTGGTCCGGCTCAATACCTTCACGGGCGTTTTTCAGCATCGCCAGCGCGTGCAGAGGGATATCAGGGCGCGACCAGGCGTCCGGCGCCGGAGACAGATCGTCGGTGTTAGTCTCACCGGTTACTTTAAACACGGTAACGGTAATTTTATCCGCAAGCTCGGGGCGGCTCAGGAACCACTCGGCATCGGCCCAGGATTGCAGAACCTTTTGCGCATGAACGTTACCCGCTTTCGCTTTCTCTTCCACATCGTAGAAGTTATCGAACATCAGCAGCGTGTGGGACAGGGCTTTAGCGGCACCAGAGGCCAGCTTTTCATTATCCAGCGCATCAATTAACGGATGAATATTATAACCACCCTGCATGGTACCAAGCAGTTCAACCGCTTTTTCAGGGAAGATTAATGGGGAGATAGCGTCGCCTTTGGCGAGGGCAGCCAGGAATCCGGCTTTAACGTAGGCGGCTTCATCGACGCCTGGTGGAACACGATTGGTGATCAGGTCTAACAGGAATTCTTCTTCACCCACCGGTGGGGCTTTCAGCAATTCAACCAGCGCAGCCATTTGGGTTGCATCTAAGGGTTTAGCAACAATCCCTTCAGCAGCACGTTCAGCTACGTGCTTACGGTATTCTTCTAGCACGACGGTTCTCCTCGCTCTCATTGTCATTATGGCGCCAGGCTAAATCTCTTCACGCTCCTGTGAGACAGCAGTTTGTAGGGTAAATGCCCGGATCCGCGTCGGCAGCATAGCAGGATTTTGGGGGGGTGTTAATCCGTTTACAAAAAAGCAACATTAAATCCTTGCTGAATCGTTAAGGACGAAATATTACTTTTCGATATGACCGCCAGGCACAAAAAAACCGCCTTCCGGCGGTTGATTTGCCTCTTCAACGCGGTAGCACACGATGAGGAGAAGTGTTTTGTGGCAAGTCCAACACGAAAAAGATATTGCCGGGAATAATTTTCCGATGCAAGGCCAATTGTTCGTTTTGCGTACTGTTACAGGAAAATGAATGTAACCCTATGCAAGGGTTATACGCTCATTTTCCGGCGTCAATATTTGTTCTACATTCAGCAACGGTCTGCTTCGCTGATGTAGCAATCGGTCACCGGGCTCGGGAGCAGTTCACTTGCACTACGTGGCAAGTCCAACACACTTGCCTGGTTCTGCCTTTCCCGGTGAAGAAGGAACCGCCGTAGTCCCTGTGGAATACGCGCAATGGAAATGCGTCTGCTGTACACGCTTATTCTGTTTTTAGGTTCAATTATCGCGCTGAGCCAGGGTGGCTGGAATATTTCAGACATCACGGTGCAGTTCGTGCTGAACCTGGGCAATTAAGCTACTGGCCGCTCGCAAGGGCGGCCTTTTAGCAGGCATAAAAAAACGGCCCCGCGGGGCCGTTTCATCAAACGCTGAAAGTTACTTTTTCTTCGCTTTCGCGTTTGGCAGGTCGGTAATGCTGCCTTCGAAGATTTCTGCCGCCAGGCCCACGGACTCGTGCAGGGTCGGGTGCGCGTGGATGGTAAGCGCGATATCTTCAGCGTCACAACCCATTTCGATAGCCAGACCGATTTCACCCAGCAGCTCGCCGCCGTTCGTCCCGACAATCGCGCCGCCGATAACACGGTGCGTTTCTTTGTCGAAAATCAGTTTGGTTATGCCGTCGGCACAGTCGGAAGCGATAGCACGGCCAGAAGCTGCCCACGGGAAGGTGGCGGTTTCATAGCTAATGCCTTTCTCTTTCGCTTCTTTCTCGGTCAGCCCAACCCAGGCAACTTCTGGTTCGGTATAAGCGATAGATGGGATCACTTTCGGATCGAAGTAGTGTTTCATGCCAGCGATAACTTCAGCGGCAACGTGGCCTTCGTGAACGCCTTTGTGCGCCAGCATCGGCTGACCGACGATATCGCCGATAGCGTAGATGTGCGGCACGTTAGTACGCATTTGCTTATCGGTACGGATGAAGCCGCGATCGTCAACTTCAACGCCAGCCGCGCCGGCATCCAGCTGCTTACCGTTAGGCACGCGGCCGATAGCAACCAGCACCGCATCGTAACGCTGTGGCTCCGCCGGCGCTTTTTTACCTTCCATCGTGACGTAGATGCCGTCTTCTTTGGCTTCAACCGCGGTCACTTTGGTTTCAAGCATCAGGTTGAACTGCTTGCTGATACGCTTGGTGAAGACTTTTACAACGTCTTTATCGGCCGCCGGGATAACCTGGTCGAACATCTCAACCACGTCAATCTCTGAACCCAGCGCGTGGTAAACGGTGCCCATTTCCAGACCGATGATGCCGCCGCCCATAACCAGCATGCGTTTTGGTACGGATTTCAATTCCAGCGCGTCGGTGGAATCCCATACGCGTGGATCTTCATGAGGAATGAATGGTAACTGAATCGGACGGGAGCCCGCCGCGATAATGGCGTTATCAAAGTTAATGGTGGTTGGGCCGTTTTCGCCTTCAACAACCAGGGTGTTAGCGCCGGTGAACTTACCCAGACCGTTAACCACTTTGACTTTACGACCTTTCGCCATACCGGACAGGCCGCCGGTCAACTGGTTGATGACCTTTTCTTTCCAGGTGCGAATTTTGTCGATGTCGGTTTTCGGCTCGCCGAAAACGATGCCATGCTCGGCCAAAGCTTTCGCTTCTTCGATAACTTTTGCAACGTGCAGCAGGGCTTTAGAAGGGATACAGCCAACGTTCAGACAAACACCGCCAAGGGTGCTGTAACGTTCTACAATGATGGTCTCCAGACCTAAATCAGCGCAACGGAAAGCAGCGGAGTATCCTGCAGGACCAGCCCCAAGTACCACGACCTGAGTTTTGATTTCAGTACTCATCATGACCTCTTAATTTATTTCCGGCGGGTCTGACGTCATTTTTATATCTTAACGCCCATCATCCACCGGGACGTTCTATCCGCCCGCAGTTTACAAAATTGTTAACAAGTTTGAAACAACAAACGGCAAACGATTATGTTATGCAGCCGCTAATCTCAAATAACATCATGAGATTATCAGAAAAAAGCCGGCCGACCGGCCGGCTTTTTCAATTACATCACCAGGCGGCGAATATCAGCCAGCATGTTGTTGATGATGGTGATAAAGCGCGCACCGTCAGCACCATCAATCACGCGGTGGTCGAAGGAGAGCGACATCGGCATCATCAGACGCGGCGTGAACTCTTTACCGTTCCAGACTGGCTCCATAGCGGACTTGGACACGCCCAGAATCGCCACTTCCGGCGCGTTAACGATAGGCGCGAAGTGAGTCGTCCCGATCCCGCCGAGGCTTGAGATAGTGAAGCAACCGCCCTGCATTTCGCCAGCGGTCAGCTTGCCATCGCGAGCTTTTTTGGAGATAGCCATCAGTTCGCGAGAAAGCTCGGTGATGCTCTTCTTGTTCACATCTTTGAACACCGGAACCACCAGACCGTTTGGCGTATCAACCGCCACACCGATGTTGATGTATTTCTTCAGCGTCAGCTTCTGGCCGTCTTCGGACAGGGAGCTGTTAAAGCGCGGCATCTGCTCAAGCGCGGCAGCCACGGCTTTCATGATGAACACGACAGGCGTGAACTTCACGTCCAGCTTGCGCTTAGCGGCTTCTTCGTTCTGCTGCTTACGGAATGCTTCCAGATCGGTGATATCGGTTTTGTCGAAGTGCGTAACGTGCGGGATCATCACCCAGTTACGGCTCAGGTTAGCACCAGAGATTTTCTGGATACGGCCCAGTTCCACTTCTTCGATTTCGCCGAACTTGCTGAAGTCAACCTTCGGCCATGGCAGCATGCCTGGCAGACCGCCGCCGGTTGCGCCAGCAGGTGCGGATTCAGCGCGTTTAACAGCGTCTTTAACGTAAGCCTGAACGTCTTCGCGCAGGATACGGCCTTTACGACCCGTGCCCTTCACTTTCGCCAGGTTCACACCGAACTCGCGCGCCAGACGGCGAATCAGCGGAGTGGCGTGGACGTAAGCGTCGTTTTCAGCGAATTCAGATTTGCCTTCGGCTTTAGCCGGCGCAGCAGCAGGTTTTTCTGCTTTTGCCGCAGGGGCCGGAGCCGCTGCTTCTTGCTTAGCGGCAGGCGCTGGCGCTGCGCCTTCAACTTCGAAGACCATAATCAGGGAGCCGGTGGACACTTTGTCGCCGGTGCTGATTTTGATTTCTTTAACGGTGCCAGCAAACGGTGCCGGCACTTCCATGGAGGCTTTATCACCTTCCACGACGATCAGTG
>DAMALH010000001.1:84562-205424 GCA_032000125.1 Buttiauxella sp.
CTGTTCAGCGGCAACTTTGTCGCCCACTTTCACCATCACTTCGGTAACTTCAACTTCGTCACCGCCGATATCCGGCACGTTCACTTCTTTTGAGCCAGATGCCGCTGGTGCCGCAGCCGGAGCGGCTTCAGCTTTGGTTTCCGCAGCCGCAGGCGCAGCGCCCGCCACTTCGAAGACCATAATCAGGGAGCCGGTGGACACTTTATCGCCGGTGCTGATTTTGATTTCTTTTACCACGCCCGCGAACGGCGCCGGGACTTCCATAGAAGCTTTGTCACCTTCAACGGTGATGAGCGATTGCTCGGCTTCAACTTTGTCGCCCACTTTAACCATTAT
Source organism: Buttiauxella sp. (assembly GCA_032000125.1). Classification (GTDB taxonomy): domain Bacteria; phylum Pseudomonadota; class Gammaproteobacteria; order Enterobacterales; family Enterobacteriaceae; genus Dryocola. The sequence goes on from DAMALH010000001.1 coordinate 84,899, forward strand.
CTCGGTAACTTCTACCTCGTCACCGCCGATGTCCGGCACGTTCACGTCCTTCGCGCTCGCGGCGGCTGCCGGAGCGGCCGCAGGTGCGGCTTCTTTCTTCTCTTCTGCCTGAGCAGGTGCAGCGGCTGCTGCACCTTCGGCGGAATCGAAAATCATAATCAGTTTACCGGTCTCGGTTTTGTCGCCGACAGAGACTTTAATCTCTTTCACGACGCCAGCCTGCGGAGACGGAACTTCCATAGAGGCTTTATCGCCTTCTACGACGATCAGCGACTGTTCAGCTTCAACTTTGTCGCCCACTTTGACCAGGATCTCGGTGATTTCAACTTCATCAGCCCCGATGTCCGGTACATTGATTTCGATAGCCATTATTCTTTTACCTCTTACGCCAGACGCGGGTTAACTTTATCTGCATCGATGTTGAATTTGGTAATTGCGTCCGCAACCACTTTCTTATCGATTTCGCCACGTTTAGCCAGTTCGCCCAGTGCTGCTACAACCACGTAAGAAGCATCAACTTCGAAGTGGTGACGCAGGTTTTCGCGGCTGTCTGAACGACCGAAGCCGTCAGTACCCAGTACGCGATAATCATCAGCTGGAACGTAAGTACGAACCTGCTCAGCGAACAGTTTCATATAGTCAGTAGACGCCACCGCTGGCGCGTCGTTCATCACCTGAGCGATGTACGGAACGCGTGGAGTTTCCATTGGGTGCAGCATGTTCCAGCGCTCACAATCCTGGCCATCACGAGCCAGTTCAGTGAAGGAGGTCACGCTGTACACGTCGGAACCGACACCGTAGTCCTTCGCCAGGATCTGTGCGGCTTCACGCACGTGACGCAGGATAGAGCCGGAGCCCAGCAGCTGAACTTTACCTTTGCTACCTTCAACAGTTTCGAGTTTGTAGATACCTTTACGGATACCTTCCTCGGCACCTGCTGGCATTGCCGGCATGTGGTAGTTTTCGTTCAGGGTGGTGATGTAGTAGTAAATGTTCTCTTGCGCTTCACCGTACATGCGCTGCAGACCGTCATGCATGATGACTGCCACTTCGTACGCGTAAGACGGGTCGTAAGAGATACAGTTAGGGATAGTTAGAGACTGAATGTGGCTGTGACCATCTTCGTGCTGCAGACCTTCACCGTTCAGGGTCGTACGACCGGAAGTACCACCTACCAGGAAGCCGCGAGCCTGTTGGTCGCCAGCCTGCCAGCACAGGTCACCGATACGCTGGAAACCGAACATGGAGTAGTAGATGTAGAACGGGATCATCGGCAGGTTGTTGGTGCTGTAAGAGGTCGCAGCAGCCAACCAGGATGCGCCTGCGCCCAGCTCGTTGATCCCTTCCTGCAGAATCTGGCCTTTCTCGTCTTCTTTATAGTATGCAACCTGCTCACGGTCCTGCGGCGTGTACTGCTGGCCGTTCGGGCTGTAGATACCGATTTGACGGAACAGACCTTCCATACCGAAAGTACGCGCTTCGTCGGCGATAATCGGCACCAGACGATCTTTGATCGACTTGTTCTTCAGCATCACGTTCAGGGCACGCACGAAGGCGATGGTGGTGGAGATCTCTTTATTCTGCTCTTCGAGCAGCTGGGAGAAATCTTCCAGCGCAGGCAGTTCCAGCTTCTCGGAGAAGTTCGGCTGACGAGACGGCAGGTAGCCTTTCAGCGCCTGGCGGCGTTCGTGCAGGTATTTGTGTTCTTCAGAACCTTCCGGGAAGGTGATGTAAGACAGTTTTTCAACCTGCTCATCGGTTACCGGAACATTGAAACGGTCGCGGATATAGCGCACGCCGTCCATGTTCATTTTCTTCACCTGGTGGGCGATGTTTTTACCTTCGGCGGTATCACCCATGCCGTAACCTTTGATGGTATGGGCCAGGATTACGGTCGCTTTACCTTTGGTTTCCTGCGCTTTTTTCAGTGCCGCATAGACTTTCTTCGGATCGTGACCGCCGCGGTTCAGCGCCCAGATCTGCTCGTCAGTCCAGTCTGCAACCAGCGCTGCGGTTTCAGGATATTTACCGAAGAAGTGCTCGCGAACGTAGGCACCGTCTTTGGATTTGAAGGTCTGGTAGTCGCCGTCAACGGTTTCGTTCATCAGCTGGATAAGCTTACCGCTGGTGTCTTTACGCAGCAGTTCGTCCCAACGGCTGCCCCACATCACCTTGATAACGTTCCAGCCAGCGCCGCTGAAGATACCTTCCAGCTCGTTGATGATCTTACCGTTGCCGGTTACCGGACCATCCAGACGCTGCAGGTTACAGTTGATGATGAAGCACAGGTTGTCCAGCTTCTCACGGGTTGCGATGGTGATCGCACCTTTAGATTCTGGCTCATCCATTTCACCGTCGCCCAGGAAGGCGTAAACGGTCTGCTGAGAGGTGTCTTTCAGGCCACGGTGTTCCAGATATTTCAGGAATTTAGCCTGATAGATCGCACCGATTGGACCCAGACCCATAGATACGGTCGGGAACTGCCAGAATTCAGGCATCAGTTTAGGGTGCGGGTAAGAAGACAGGCCTTTACCGTGAACTTCCTGACGGAAGTTGTTCATCTGCTCTTCAGTCAGACGACCTTCCAGGAACGCACGTGCGTAAATACCCGGAGAGATGTGGCCCTGGAAGTACACCAGATCGCCGCCGTCTTTTTCGTTGCGAGCGCGGAAGAAGTGGTTAAAGCACACTTCGTAAACGGTCGCGGAAGACTGGAAGGAAGCCATGTGGCCGCCAAGCTCCAGGTCTTTCTTGGACGCGCGCAGAACGGTCATGATGGCGTTCCAGCGGATGGCAGAACGAATGCGACGTTCCAGATCCAGATTGCCCGGGTATTCCGGCTCATCTTCAACGGCAATAGTGTTTACGTAGTTGGCTACACCAGTACCAGCAGCCACTTTAACGCCGCCTTTGCGGGCCTCGGACAATAGCTGGTCGATGAGATACTGAGCACGCTCAACACCTTCTTCACGGATGACCGATTCGATCGCCTGTTGCCAGTCGCGAGTTTCGATCGGATCCACGTCATTTTGGAGACGTTCTGACATGGGGGTATTCCTTATCTATCTAATACGTTGATTTGTCTGGAACCTGTCCCATTGTGCTCTTCAGCAAGAACACAATAAGACAGGTTCTGCGTTTAGTTGCCGCGCTCTAAAAGTACCTGGCGCTTAATCCTTTCGTTGCTGTATGCGGCGTAATGAACGTTCGCGACGCGATTGTTCACGGCTGCGGTCCAGCAAGATTTCCTCAATGAAAGCCAGGTGACGGTGCGACGCTTCGCGCGCCTGCTCCGGTTCCCCGGCCATTATCGCCTCGAATATTCGGGTGCGATGGTTGCTTACCAGTGGGAGCATCTCCCGACGGGCATACAACAATTCAAAATTCTGACGAACGTTCTGGGCCAGCATCGGCTCCATGCAGCGTAGCAGATGGAGGAGCACCACATTGTGTGCCGCTTCGGTGACGGCAATTTGATACTGGACGACGGCGCTGGACTCGGCGTCTAAATCGCCGGACTGCTGTGCCCGTTCAATGGCCTGATGCAGCTCGCGGATACGCACGCGATCTTCATCAGTGCTGCGAAGGGCAGCGTAATAGGCCGCAATACCTTCCAGCGCGTGACGGGTCTCAAGCAGGTCAAACTGGGATTCTGGGTGGTCAGAGAGAAGTTCTACCAGCGGATCGCTGAAGCTCTGCCACAGGCTGTTTTGCACAAAGGTTCCGCCGCCCTGGCGACGAAGCAGCAAGCCCTTTGCTTCGAGGCGTTGAATCGCCTCACGCAGAGAGGGACGTGAAACGTCGAACTGTTTTGCCAGTTCGCGTTCTGGCGGAAGTTTCTCACCCGGGCGCAGAGTCCCTTCGAGGATTAAAAACTCCAGCTGCTGCTCAATCACATCAGATAGTTTTGGTTGGCGAATTTTGCTGTAGGCCATATTCCCTGTCTTACGCCTTTTTGCCCGGAGTCAATTGGTCTTACCAATTTATATTTCGTATCGCTAAAGTAACAAAGTATTCACCTTCTGTCCATATTGGTTTTGATTGAAATCAGTAAAGCACGCACTTTTTAACAATATTACGGATGCAACGTTTCAATCATGTAACTTCGCACAAAACTTATGATTACTCACAAAGTGGCAGTTTTAACTTTTATAAAAAGGTCATATTTCACGTTCCTTCTCATCTGAACCGATTCAACTCCTTTATATATGAATATAAATTCAAATTTGTCGTACCTCCTTTGGTAAATAACCGGGTGGTAAGAAAAGGGAGGCTTATTGACGGTTGGTTTCTTTTTATCCAACTCGTCACGGCGAGAAAAGAAAGCAGGTGCAAACGCTGGCGCTTAACACTATTCTTGGCGCTGCGGTAGTCCAAAGAGCAAAATACCGGGATTAACAACCGTAAAAAAAAGACTACACCTTACGGAATAGCAAAATTACACACGCCGTTACGAGCGTATAAAAACAATCACAATCACGAGGTTTATCGATGGATGGTCAACAGCAAGGCGGCGACACGCTAAAGCGCGGCCTTAAAAACCGCCATATTCAGCTCATTGCGCTGGGTGGCGCTATCGGGACGGGCCTGTTTCTGGGCAGTGCCTCCGTCATTCAGTCTGCGGGACCGGGCATTATTCTGGGTTACGCAATCGCCGGGTTTATCGCATTTTTAATTATGCGCCAGCTAGGTGAAATGGTTGTTGAAGAACCGGTCGCCGGTTCATTTAGCCACTTTGCCTATAAATACTGGGGAGGCTTTGCCGGTTTTGCCTCCGGCTGGAACTACTGGGTGCTGTATGTCCTGGTCGCAATGGCAGAATTGACCGCCGTCGGAAAATACGTGCAGTTCTGGTGGCCAGAGATCCCAACCTGGGCTTCCGCCGCCGCTTTCTTCGTTCTGATTAACGCCATCAACCTCACCAACGTCAAGGTGTTCGGGGAAATGGAGTTCTGGTTCGCCATCATCAAGGTTGTCGCGGTTGTCGCGATGATCCTCTTCGGCGGCTGGCTGCTGTTTAGCGACAGCGCAGGCCCGCAGGCAACGGTACGCAACCTCTGGGAACAAGGCGGTTTCCTGCCGCACGGCATGACGGGGCTGGTGATGATGATGGCAATCATCATGTTCTCGTTCGGCGGCCTGGAGCTGGTAGGCATCACGGCGGCCGAAGCAGATAACCCGGAAGTCAGCATCCCGAAAGCCACCAATCAGGTTATCTACCGTATCCTGATTTTCTACGTGGGCTCGCTGGCGGTGCTGCTTTCACTGATGCCGTGGACACGTGTGACCGCAGATACCAGCCCGTTCGTGCTTATCTTCCATGAGCTGGGAGATACGCTTGTCGCTAACGCGCTGAATGTGGTGATCTTGACGGCTGCCCTGTCGGTCTACAATAGCTGCGTTTACTGTAACAGCCGCATGCTGTTCGGGCTTGCTCAGCAAGGTAACGCGCCTAAGGCGCTGCTTAAGGTTGATAAACGCGGGGTTCCGGTAGGCACCATCCTGGTTTCAGCCATCACCACCGCCCTGTGCGTGCTGATTAACTACATCATGCCTGGCGAAGCCTTCGGCTTACTGATGGCGCTCGTGGTTTCAGCGTTAGTGATTAACTGGGCGATGATAAGCCTTGCGCACATTAAATTCCGCCGTAAGAAAGACCAGCAGGGCGTGAAGACCCGCTTCCCGGCGCTGTTCTATCCGCTGGGTAACTGGATTTGCCTGCTGTTTATGGCGGGAATCCTGGTGATTATGGCGATTACGCCTGGCATGGCGATTTCCGTATGGCTGATCCCGGTCTGGGTGCTGATTTTGGGAATCGGTTACTGGATTAAAACTCAGCGTAGCGCGAAATCAGTTAAGGCCTAAGCTTCATCTGTTTTTAAAGCGCCCGCTTGCCGAAGCGGGCGCTTTGTTATCTGCCTCACACTTTCCTCTCGACGACACGATTGTCCATCTCTGCAACGTTTTCCTGCTGCGCAAATTTCATATGTCAGACCAATAATCTTGTCCATATTCTGGTCAGGAGCGTTGTTAATGGAAAACGGCAAATTATCTGTAAAAGAAAAAATCGGTTACGGGATGGGTGATGCCGGCTGCAATATTATCTTCGGCGCCATTATGTTGTTTGTTAATTATTTTTATACCGACATTTTCGGCCTGGCTCCGGCGCTGGTGGGCGTGCTTTTACTTTCAGTTCGCGTAATCGACGCGATAACCGACCCGATAATGGGCGCAATTGCCGACCGTACCCAAAGCCGCTGGGGGCGGTTTCGTCCATGGCTTTTGTGGATAGCCTTCCCCTTTGCCTGCTTTAGCGTGCTGATGTTTACCACCCCGGACTGGAGCTATAACAGCAAAGTTATCTATGCCTTTGTTACCTATTTCCTGCTTTCTTTGACATACACCGCTATTAATATTCCCTACTGCTCGCTGGGCAGCGTTATCACCAACGATCCAAAAGAGCGGGTAGCGTGCCAGTCTTACCGCTTTGTGATGGTTGGTATCGCAACGCTCGTTCTTTCTTTAACGCTGCTGCCGATGGTGGACTGGTTTGGCGGCGGCGATAAAGCCAAAGGCTATCAGTGGGCCATGACGGTGCTCGCCCTGCTGGGCATGTGTATGTTCCTGTTTTGTTTCTCAAGCGTGCGCGAACGTATCCGTCCGGCAGTGCCAAGCAACGACGACCTTAAGGCCGACTTAAAGGACGTCTGGAAAAACGATCAGTGGGTACGCATTTTGCTGCTGACGTTATGCAACGTCTGTCCCGGCTTTATTCGCATGGCGGCCACCATGTATTACGTCACCTGGGTAATGGAGCAGAGCACCAGCTTTGCAACTTTATTTATCAGCCTCGGCGTTATCGGCATGATGGGCGGCAGCATGCTCGCCAAGGTACTCACTGACCGCTTCTGCAAGCTGAAAGTATTTTTCTGGACGAATATCGCGCTGGCGATTTTCTCCAGCGGCTTCTATTTCCTCGACCCGCACGCCACCGCGCTGATTGTTGTAATGTACTTCCTGCTTAACGTGCTGCATCAGATCCCTTCCCCGCTGCACTGGTCGCTGATGGCCGACGTGGACGACTATGGTGAATGGAAAACCGGCAAACGCATCACCGGCATCAGCTTCTCCGGCAATCTGTTCTTCCTCAAAGTGGGCCTGGCGGTAGCGGGCGCAATGGTCGGCTTCTTACTTTCCTGGTACGGCTACGACGCGGGAGCAAAACAGCAGGGACCCGATGCGCTTAACGGTATCGTCATGCTGTTTACGGTCATCCCGGGCGTAGGCTATCTCATTACCGCAGGGGTGGTTCGTTTGCTGAAAGTCGACCGCGAGCTGATGAAAACGATTCAGGCCGACCTGGAAAAACGCCGCATTAATTATCGTGAGCTCAATCAATATCAGGACAGCAAGCCAGTCGAAGTCAAACCTTAAGGAACGCAGCATGACGAAAAATCAGTGGCCCAATCCTTTTATCGAGCAGCGAGCCGATCCCTTCATTCTTCTGCATGAAGGGTGGTATTACTTTATTGCCTCCGTACCGGAATACGACAGGCTGGAGATTCGGCGCGCGGCGACCCTCAGCGAGCTGGCCCATGCCAGGGCAGCCGTCGTCTGGCGCAAACCTGAAACAGGCCCGATGAGCGAACTTATCTGGGCTCCTGAACTGCATCATGTGAACGGGAAATGGTACATCTACTTCGCGGCAGCCCATACGCAGGCGCTGGATAAACTCAACATGTTCCAGCATCGCATGTTTGCCCTGGAATGCGCGGACGCGGACCCGCTAACCGGTAAGTGGACCGAAAAAGGCCAGATCAAAACGCAGTTTGATTCTTTCTGCCTTGATGCCACAACCTTCGCGCATCAGGGTAAACAGTGGTATCTGTGGGCGCAAAAGGATCCGAACATTCCCGGCAACTCAAACCTTTATCTCGCCGAAATGCAGACGCCCTGGGCAATAAAAGGCGAACCGGTCATGCTGAGCAAACCGGAGCTGGAATGGGAGTGCCGCGGCTTTATGGTTAATGAAGGGCCTGCGGTAGTGACACACGGCGAAAAGCTGTTTGTCAGCTATTCTGCCAGCGCCACGGACGAGAATTATTGCCTGGGGCTGCTGTGGATAGATTTGGCAGCCGATCCAACAAAGGCAACCAACTGGCATAAATCAAAGCAGCCGGTGTTTATTACCAGCTATGAAAACAAACAGTACGGGCCGGGCCACAACAGCTTTACCAGAACGAAAGAAGGTGAGGACGTGCTGGTGTACCACGCGCGAAATTATACGCAAATTGAGGGCGACCCGCTTTATGACCCTAATCGCCATACCCGGCTGAAGAAAATTATTTGGGATGAGGACGGAATGCCCGTGTTTGGCACCCCGCCCGCCGACACGCCTTAATGACAAACGGCACTCTGGCCTCAGACCAGAGTGCCGTAAATCGTCAGCAATGCCACCACGACCACGATCGCAAACGACGTCTTCTTGGCCATGGAAACGGCGGCTTTTGGCGTTTTAATTTTGTCATGGTGCGGTTCACGTGCCAGCGAAAATTGCGCAAGCCGGGTCAGCACCTGGTATTGAGAAGAGTGGCGATCCGCAAGCGTTGCAAACCATGCCGGCAGGGCCTTCTCACCGTGTCCCAGCAGGGCGTAAGCCACGCCAACTAAACGAACCGGCACCCAATCAAGCACATGTAAAATAGCGTCGATACCCGAGAGCAAACGCTGGTGCGGCGTATGGTGGCGAGCAAGCCAGGTTTGCCACGCGCGAAGGAAAGCATACCCGGCAAGCGTAACCGGCCCCCACAATCCTCCGACGATAAACCAGAAAATCGGAGCGAGATAAAAACGGAAGTTAATCCACAACAGCGCATTCTGTAGCTCTTTGAGGTATTCACGCTCATCGCAGTCAGGCGGCACGCCGTGAATCAGCGTCAGTTCGTTAGCCATCATATCGCGCGCGTGCAAGTCGTCGCGGCTGGCGGCCTGCAAATAGGCGTGGTAATGCAGACGAACCTGCCCTGCTCCAATACACAACACGCCAAGTGCAATCCAGAACACCAACAGCGGAATGTTAAAGAACAGCCCCTGTAAAGCACGCACGCAAAGGAAAACCACCAGCATGCACAGCGCCGTCATCAATATCGTACGCAGCATAGAAAAATGTTTTACCCGCCGGAAGATAACCTCCAGGCGATGATCTAACTGCCAGTGCTCGCCCATCTTAAACAGGCGCTCCCAGAGCGTGACCAGTAAAAGTGTAAAAAGCGTCATGTCATCTCCTTATTCGACGTGACTGCTAACAACTGACGAAAACGCGCCCAGTCAAAAGAAGAACCGGGATCGGTTTTACGTCCGGGTGCGATATCGCAATGGCCCGTCATATTTTCGGCAACGGAAGGATATTGCTGAATTAACAAGCGGGTAAGCGAGGTTAGCTGCTGATATTGCTCGTCAGTGTAGGGTAAGGTATCGGTACCTTCCAGTTCGATGCCGATAGAAAAATCGTTGCAGCGCTCCCTTCCCTGATAAACCGAGACGCCGGCATGCCAGGCTCGTTTATCAAAAGGCACATACTGCACAATTTCACCGTCGCGGCGAATCAAGCAATGCGCGGAGACCCGCAAATGGGCGATGCCAGCAAAATAGGGGTGAGCATCAGAATCAAGCTGGCCGGTAAATAAAGCATCAATCCATGGGCCGCCAAATTCGCCCGGCGGCAGACTGATGTTATGCACCACCAATAAAGAAGGGTTTTCGTCTTCCGGTCGGCAATCGAAATGGGGGGAAGGGACATGCTTCACGCCCACCAGCCAGCCGTTTAAAAGCCGCATGCGGGATTCTCCTCAGTAGTGGTACTCGAAGTCGCATCAGAGTAGCATGTTTCGACCTTAACTTAGCCATTTCGGAGTTTTATCATGCCGCCCCGCCGTTATAACCCAAACCGCCGACGTGACGAGCTTCTCGAACGCATAGGCCTTGATATTCCTCAGGCCGTTTCCTTTGCTCTGCGTGAAGATCTTGGCGGCGACGTCGACCCTCATAAAGACATCACCGCTCAGTTACTACCTGAAGACCAGGTTTCACACGCCGTAGTGATTACGCGTGAAGATGGCGTATTTTGCGGTAAACGCTGGGTTGAAGAGGTCTTTATCCAGCTTGGTGGCGGCGTTGAAGTTAAATGGCATGTGAAAGATGGCCAGGCGGTGACGGCAAACCAGCCGCTTTTCGAGCTTGATGGCCCATCCCGCGTGCTGCTAACCGGCGAACGCACCGCGCTAAACTTTGTACAAACCCTCTCCGGCGTGGCAAGCGAAGTTCGCATCTGTGTCGATCTGCTGGCGGGAACAAACACGCGGCTACTGGATACGCGTAAAACGCTGCCGGGCCTGCGTACCGCGCTGAAATACGCCGTACTTTGCGGCGGCGGCAGCAACCATCGCTTAGGGTTATCAGATGCGTTTTTGATAAAAGAAAACCACATTATTTCCTCCGGCTCGATTCGCCAGGCGGTGGAAAAAGCGTTCTGGCTGCATCCGGACGTGCCGGTAGAGGTGGAAGTGGAATCCCTGGAAGAGCTGGAACAGGCGCTTAAAGCCGGTGCGGATATCATCATGCTTGATAACTTCAACGTTGAGCAAATGCGACAGGCTGTTGCGCTCACCGCAGGCAAAGCGCAGCTGGAGGTTTCCGGTAACGTCACGAAAGAAACGCTGCGTGAATTTGCTGAAACGGGGGTCGATTTTATTTCAGTGGGCGCGCTGACCAAGCATGTCCGCGCCCTCGACCTCTCTATGCGTTTCCGTTAAACCTGCCTTTTAAGATGGGTCCGCAGGCCCATCTTTTTTCTGCTTTGCGAAACACCTCGCGTCATTACTGCCCGCTTTTGCAAACTAATTAAAAACCTCGGGAAGCCTCTTCCCGATCCGTTTTTTGCTTCTCGCAAGCCGTGGCCCGGCCTGACAAAGTGTTGCCACTTTCCCAAGGAGCGACCTATGAACAAGCAAAAAGGATTTACCCTCATTGAGCTGATGGTAGTCATTGGCATCATTGCCATTCTGAGCGCTATCGGCATTCCGTCCTATCAAAGCTATCTGCGCAAAGCGGCTCTCACCGATATGCTGCAATCTTTTGTGCCTTACCGAACGGCAATCGAACTTTGCGCCATAGACAAAGGCGGAATAACTGCATGCAGCGCGGGAAATAACGGTATCCCGACGGTGAAAACCACGCGTTATATCAGCAGCATGCAGGTGGAAAATGGCGTTGTAACCCTGACCGGCCAGGAAACGCTAAACGGGTTAACGGTGACATTAACACCGGTATGGAAAGATGCGGAAGGCGTGGAGAACTGGGAACGCAGCTGCGCCGTAGCGGACGGCGGTTCCTTCAAACAGGCGTGCGAAGCAGTCTTCCGCTTTGAAAGCGCAGCCTCTGCCGAGGCTGTGGGAGAATAACCATGTCCAGTCGCCAGCAGATCCTCGCCTTGTGCGCCCATTATCACGCCGTGCTGCTTGGCGTGGAGGAAAATCGCTTACGCATTGCCGTCGCGCCAAATCCACCAATTCAGCTGTTTGAATCATTGCGCTTTATCTGCGACAAACATATCGATGTCGAATACTGGTCCACCGAACGCCTGGAAAAGGTCAGGCATCTCCCCACGCACCTCCACGCTGAGGAAGACCAGGAAAACGGGCTTTCTGTGGTTACGTTACTAGGTGAGATCCTGCAAAAAGCCGTTCAGCTACGGGCATCGGATATTCATTTCGAACCTATGGAAGAGAATTACAGAATCAGATTGCGTATCGACGGCGTGTTGCAGCCACAGCCTCTGCTTTCTACAAGCCTGGCTGCCCCGCTAACGGCGCGCCTGAAGGTGTTAGGCAATCTCGATATTGCGGAGCGTCGCCTGCCTCAGGACGGGCAAATGGACGTGGATAACGCCTGCGGCAAAGCCTCGTTCAGGATTTCCACCCTTCCCGTACGACACGGGGAAAAGGTAGTTTTGCGCTTGCTCCAGCAAAACGAACAGCCGCTGGAGCTGACCGCCCTTGGCATGTCCCACGAAAACGGCGTTTTTTTCGCGGCAGCGCTGGCTCATCCACAGGGCATGATCCTGGTTACCGGCCCGACCGGAAGCGGTAAAACCCTCACTCTGTATAGCGCGCTTAACGCCCTGAACCAGCCGGGTACCAACCTTTGCAGCGTTGAGGATCCGGTAGAAATACCGTTGCCGGGCCTGAACCAGACCCAGGTGAATACCAAAGCAGGGCTAACCTTTCAGAGCGTGCTTCGCGCGCTGTTACGGCAGGATCCAGATGCCATCATGGTCGGTGAAATCAGGGATAGCGAAACGGCGGAAATCGCCATTAAAGCGGCCCAGACGGGGCATCTGGTGTTATCCACGCTGCATACTAACTCGACCATTGAAACCGTCATTCGCCTTGAGCAAATGGGCGTTGCCCGCTGGATGCTGGCTTCTGCGCTTAAGATGGTGGTAGCACAGCGGCTGGTACGCAAGCTATGTCCGCACTGCAAACAGCAGGCGGATGAAAAGCTCGCTTTACCGACGCAGATTTGGCCACAGCCGCTGCCAGACTGGCAGCCGGCTGGCTGCGAGCGATGCTACGGCGGGTATTACGGGCGCGTTGCCATGTTTGAAGTTCTGCCGATTGAAAACACCCTAAGGACGGCAATCGCTTCGGGAGCCAGGAACGCAGATCTTGAACGGCTTGCCCGGGAGCAAGGCATGGTCACGCTGTTTGAAAGCGGCTGCCAGGCCGTATCGCAGGGGCTGACGACGCTTAAAGAGATCTACCGCGTGCTGGGGGTGCCCCATGGCTAAATTTGTCGTCTGGAACTGGCAAGCCGTAGATCCGCTGGGGCAGCTCAGAGAAGGTTCTATGCTTGCGGATAATCGTTCGTCCGTGGAAACGCGGCTTTATGAGCAGCAGTTACAGTTAACAGGAGCGCGCAAACATACCGGCAGCCGTCGCGGATGCTGGCATATCCAGCAAAAAATACAGCTATTTCGTCAGCTGGCTACCCTTCTTCAGGCTGGCATTCCTCTCGCTGACGGGCTGGCTCTTATGGCAAACCAGCATCAGTACCGCGAATGGCGTGCTTTACTCCTGCATATTGAACAGCAGGTTTCGCAGGGCGTCCCCTTTTCTGAGGCGCTTCGCCAGTGGCCTGACATCTTCCCGCCGCTCTTTATTTCGCTTGTCCATATAGGCGAGCTTACGGGTAAACTCGATGAATGCAGCCGCAGATTAGCGGACCAACAGGAACAGCTTTATCGGCTGCATAAAAAGGTGGTGAAAGCGCTGCGTTATCCGCTGTTTATCCTGGGCGTCGCTTTAGCGGTCACCGCTGGCATGATGGGGTTTGTACTGCCCGAATTTGCCGCCATCTATCGTTCGTTTAACGCCTCTTTGCCGGCCATCACGCTCGCGGTTATGGCGGTTTCCGGCTGGGTGACAACGCAAGGCGGATGGTGGCTGCTTATGGTGGTTTTAGCGTCGGTGTTCTGGCTCGCGTTGCGTAAAAACAACCCCGGCTGGAAAGAGTATGAGCAAAAGCTTCTTCTTCACCTCCCTCTCGTCGCCCCGCTATGGCGAGGGCAAATTCTGAGTCAGATTTATACCACTTTGTCGCTCTCACAACAGGCGGGCATTCCATTGCTGCAAGGGCTGACGGCGGTTGAACAAACGTTAACGCCCCTGCTGTGGAAAAAGGTGCTTGCTCATTTATCCTCCCGGGTCGCGCAAGGCACGCCTTTCTGGCACACCCTGGACAGCGCCGGTTGCTTTACACCTTTATGTTCGCAGTTAATACGCATCGGCGAGGAGTCAGGCGCGCTGGATCTGATGCTGGAAAGGCTGGCGACCTGGCATCACGATCGCACTCAGGAACTGGCGGACACGCTCGCGGCTGCGCTTGAACCCGTCATGATGATAGCCATAGGGATAATTATCGGTACGCTGGTCATTGCCATGTATCTGCCGATTTTCCAGCTGGGGGATGCGATGAGCGCGGGATAATGGCGCAGCGGCCGCTGCGCCTGGGCTGGCTTAAAGGCTGTTAAAGACGCGGTTTTCCTGCTCCGCCACGCGGATAAAGGTGGTGCGCTTGGTCAACTCTTTCAAACGAGAGGCGCCCACGTAGGTGCAGGCAGAACGAAGGCCGCCGAGGATATCGCGTGCCGTGTTCTCAACCGGGCCACGCAGCGGCAGCTTAACGGTTTTACCTTCTGCCGCGCGGTACTGAGCAACGCCGCCAACGTGGCGAGTCATTGCCGATTCAGAGCTCATGCCGTAGAACAGCATAAATTTCTCGCCGTTCTCTTCAACCACGGTGCCGCCGCTTTCTTCATGGCCTGCCAACATGCCGCCCAGCATGACAAAGTCTGCGCCGCCGCCAAAAGCTTTAGCAACGTCGCCCGGCACGGTGCAGCCGCCGTCGCTGACGATCTGGCCGCCAAGGCCGTGAGCCGCGTCAGCGCATTCAATTACGGCAGACAGCTGCGGATAGCCAACGCCGGTTTTCACACGAGTAGTGCAAACGGAACCCGGACCAATGCCCACCTTAACGATATCCGCGCCTGACAGGATCAGCTCTTCGCACATCTCGCCAGTCACAACGTTTCCGGCACAGATAGTTTTACCCGGCCAGGTTTCGCGGGCTCTGCTGACAAACTGGGTGAAGTGTTCGGAATAGCCGTTCGCCACGTCGATACAAATGAAATTAAGACCAGGATGCAGCGCCAAAATCTGCTTTGTTTTAGTGAAGTCAGCTTCGGAAGTGCCGGTAGAAACCATCACGTGGCGCAGCACGCTTTCAGAAGCGGACTTAACGAACTCGCTCCACTGCTCAACAGAGTAATGTTTATGCACCGCGGTGAGGATATCAAAGGAGGCCAGCGCCTGCGCCATGCCGAAAGTGCCCACCGTGTCCATGTTTGCCGCGATGATTGGCACACCAGACCATGCAATACCGGAATGTTTGAAAGTAAACTGGCGCTCAAGTTCTACGTCGGAGCGGCTCTTCAGAGTGGAACGTTTCGGGCGGATAAGAACGTCTTTAAAACCTAACTTCAAATCTTCTTCAATACGCATGTTGCGGATTCCTGGTAAATGGCGATGGACGCGGGAACGTTATCGGCGATGCAACTGCCAACTCCAGTGACGCTATCATACGCACTAATAATGGCTCCGCAAGACTGCGAAACCAGTCTTTTTTACGCTACAATCGTTTAAATTTACCTGAGAAACGCTGAAATAATATGCAGGCAGGAAATACGCTTCTTTCTGCCCCGTTTTTTGTGTGTATAAACTCAGGATGAAAAATAATCTATCTGGCTGATTAAACAAGATTTAAGGTTCGACGCTTATGGTTTATACGGTGGCATTAACGGGTGGGATTGGCAGCGGAAAAAGCACTGTCGCCAATAGCTTTTCCCGCTTAGGCGTTACCGTCGTTGATGCCGATGTTATTGCCCGCCGGGTTGTCGAACCCGGTCAGCCTGCCCTGAACGCGATTTCTGAACGTTTTGGCAAAGAAATCCTCCTTGCGGATGGTTCCCTTAATCGTCGAATACTGCGCGAAAAGATCTTTTCTTCCCCTGCGGAAAAACAGTGGCTGAATAGTCTGTTGCACCCGCTGATTCATCAGCGCACCCAAACTGAAATCAGCAGCGCCCTTTCGCCTTACGTGCTCTGGGTAGTTCCGCTATTGGTTGAAAACCAGCTCCAGCAGAAAGCGGATCGCGTTCTGGTTGTTGATGTCTCGCCAGAAATACAAATCGCACGCACCATCGAGCGCGATAACGTCAGCCGACAGCACGCGGAGCAGATCCTTGCTGCACAGGCGACCCGCGGCGAAAGGCTGGCCGTAGCTGATGATGTAATTAATAACGACGGTTTCCCTGAGAGGGTAGCCGCACATGTTGATCGCCTGCACCGCCGGTACCTGAAACTGGCGAAACGGGCCGCACAACAGGACAAAGAATAATGAGCACTCAAATCCTTTTTGAGCACCCGCTGAATGAAAAAATGCGCACGTGGCTGCGAATTGAGTTTCTTATCCAGCAACTGCAGGCCTCCTTGCCGATAAATGAAAGCTCCAGCGCGCTGCATTTCTTCCGCAATATTGGCGATCTGCTGGATGTCTTTGAGCGTGGAGAGATTCGCACGGATATTCTTAAAGAGCTTGAGCGGCAGCAGCGTAAACTACTGTCCTGGTCTGAAGTGCCGGGCGTGGATATGCAACGCATTGATTCTCTGCGTAGCCAGCTTAAAGAACGCGGCAGCGTGCTGATGTCCGCGCCGCGTATTGGCCAGGCTTTGCGTGAAGACCGTTTAATTGCCCTTGTTCGTCAGCGCTTAAGCATTCCAGGGGGCTGCTGCAGTTTCGATCTTCCTGGGCTACATATCTGGCTGCATCTGGCACAGGCGCAGCGCGATGAACAGGTCAGCGTCTGGCTGGCAAGCCTGCAACCGTTGAAAAGCGCTTTGGATCTGCTGCTTGATATCATCCGTAACTCAGCCCCGTTCCGTAAACAAACCAGCCTGAACGGCTTTTATCAGGATAACGGTGATGACGCCGATTTACTGCGCCTGCAGCTAGACCTGGCCTGGCAGCTTTACCCGCAAATTTCCGGCCATAAAAGCCGCTTCGCGATCCGCTTCCTGCCACAGGACAGCGAGCGTGGAACCATCCCTGAACGCCTCGATTTTGAACTGGCGTGCTGTTAAGGAGAAAAGATGACTGAACCTACCGTTGTTAACTGCCCCGGCTGCGGAAAAGCCGTTATCTGGAACGAAACCAGCCCGTACCGCCCGTTTTGCAGCAAGCGCTGCCAGCTTATTGATTTAGGCGAATGGGCCGCAGAAGAGAAGCGAATTCCAAGCAGTAGCGATCTCTCTGACAGCGATGGTTGGAGCGAGGAGCAGCAGCCTTAAGGCTGCTGCAATTTCTTGATGACGGGTTCATTTGCCGGTGGGAAGTCCTCCGCCACCAGCTCATGCTGCGCGATCCACTGTCCCGGCTGCCCTTCTTTGCCCCACGGCTCGCCTTCCCAGCCTTCGACCAGAAAAAACCATAGCGTGATGTGTCTGTCCGGGAACTGCCAGGCCAGCCTCTCAAATTCTGTAAAGCGCGTCGCGGTGATTCCCGTCTCTTCCTGTAGCTCACGTACCAGAGCCTGTTCGGGCGTTTCATCCGCTTCAATTTTCCCGCCGGGGAACTCCAGCTTGTTCGCCATATGGGCGTCAGCCGCGCGTCGGGTAATAAATATCTCGCCTTGCTGATTGCGAATGATGCCGACGGCAATTTGCAGTTGTTTCATTTTTGTTCAGATGCTCCCTAAAGAAAAGGCGCAGCAAGCTGCGCCTAAATCTGTTTGCATAATTCTTTGTAGTTAAAGGAAGTTTTCGCTCCTGTAAACAACAAAGCACGCTGTATGCGGGTTTATTCAAAGGCCTTGAAACCATGTTTTCGGGCCTTTGTCGCTAAGCTACGGCGCAGCAAGCTGCGCCTTTTTAACTCGGCCGTGCTTAGCTCAGTCGACCATGGCACTGCTTGAATTTTTTACCGGAACCGCAAGGACACGGATCGTTGCGGCCTACTTTACGTTCGCCGGTTTCCGCGGCCAAAGCAATCGCTGCCTCAGTATCGTCATCCACGTGGCTTAGCTGCTGCATTTGAGCCAGACGCTCGGCTTCTTCGCGGCGCTGCTGCTCCATTGCTTCAACCTCTTCCGGCATCCGTACCTGAACTTTGCACAGGGTGCTGATGACTTCGTATTTCAGCGATTCAAGCATGGCGGCAAACATCGAGAAGGATTCACGTTTGTATTCCTGCTTGGGATCTTTTTGCGCGTAGCCACGCAGGTGGATACCCTGACGCAGGTAGTCCATCGCGGCCAGATGCTCCTTCCACAGCGAATCCAGCGTCTGCAACATGACGCCTTTCTCGAAGTGACGCATCATCTCAGCACCAACAACCTCTTCTTTGCGCTGATAAACTTCGATCGCATTCTGCAAAATACGCTCGCGCAGCGTTTCTTCATGCAGCTCAGGCTCTTTGTCCAGCCACTCTTTAATCGGCATCTCAAGGTCGAAGTCGTTTTTCAGGCGTTCGACAAGGCCCTGAACATCCCACATTTCTTCCAAAGACTGCGGCGGGATATGCGCATCAATTGTGGTTTTGAACACGTCTTCGCGGATGCTGCTAATGGTTTCGCTTACGTCGCTTACGTCCAGCAGTTCGTTACGCTGGGTATAGATAGCACGGCGCTGGTCGTTGGCAACGTCATCGTATTCCAGCAGTTGCTTACGGATATCGAAGTTACGGCTTTCCACTTTACGCTGTGCGTTGGCAATGGCTTTGGTCACCCACGGGTGCTCAATCGCCTCACCGGGCTTCATACCCAGTTTGCGCATCATGTTAGATACACGGTCTGAGGCGAAAATACGCATCAGGGCATCTTCCATGGACAGGTAGAAACGAGAAGAACCGGCATCGCCCTGACGGCCGGAACGGCCACGCAACTGGTTATCGATACGGCGAGATTCGTGACGTTCGGTACCAATGATGTGTAAACCGCCGGACGCCAGCACCGCTTCGTGGCGTACCTGCCAGTCAGCTTTGATCTGTGCAATCTGCTCAGGCGTCGGGTCGACAAGCTCGGCCACTTCCGCCTGCCAGCTACCGCCCAACACGATATCCGTACCACGGCCCGCCATGTTGGTTGCGATAGTAACGGCAGCAGGATAACCCGCCTGCGCAACAATGCCTGCTTCATTGGCGTGGAATTTGGCGTTCAGGACGTTGTGCTTGACGCCCGCTTTAGTCAGCTCGGCAGAAACCACTTCGGATTTCTCGATGGAGATGGTCCCCACGAGTACCGGCTGGCCGTTCGCCGTACGCGCTTTAATGTCTTCGATGATTGCGCCGATTTTGTCCATTTCGGTCATGTAGACCAGATCCGGCATATCTTTACGGATCATCGGACGGTTAGTCGGCACCACGATGGTATCGAGTTTATAGATGGAGCTGAATTCGAACGCTTCGGTATCTGCAGTACCGGTCATACCGGCCAGTTTCTCATACAGACGGAAGTAGTTCTGGAAGGTGATAGAAGCCAGCGTCTGGTTTTCGTTTTGAATATCCACGCCTTCTTTTGCTTCCACGGCCTGGTGCAGACCATCGGACCAGCGACGGCCCTGCATGGTACGGCCCGTGTGTTCATCAACGATAATGACTTCGCCATCTTTAACGATGTAGTCAACGTCGCGAGTAAACAGCGCGTGGGCACGCAGCGCGGCGGTAACGTGATGCATCAGCATAATGTTAGTCGGGGAGTAAAGCGACTCGCCCTCGTCCATCATCCCGGCATCCATCAGCAATTCTTCAATCTTCACCAGGCCACGTTCGGTCAGGTTAACCTGGCGGGATTTTTCATCCACGGAGAAATGGCCTTCGCCCTGGAAAGTGTCGGAGTCTTCTTTTTCCTGACGGATCAGGTGAGGAATGATGGTGTTTACTTTTTTGTACAGCTCGGAGCTGTCTTCGGCCGGACCAGAAATGATAAGCGGGGTACGAGCCTCATCAATCAGGATGGAGTCAACCTCATCCACCAGCGCATAGTGTAGCTTACGCTGAACGCGTTCTTCAGGGCTGAACGCCATGTTGTCGCGCAGGTAATCAAAGCCGTATTCGTTGTTGGTACCGTAGGTGATATCGGCAGCATAAGCTTCACGCTTGGCTGGCGCCGGCATTCCCGGCAGGTTGATACCCACGCTCAGGCCAAGGAACTCGAACAGCGGACGGTTGTTTTCCGCATCGCGCTGGGCCAGATAGTCGTTCACGGTTACCACGTGAACCCCTTTACCGCTCAGCGCGTTCAGGTAAGCGGGCAGCGTTGCCGTCAGCGTTTTACCTTCACCGGTACGCATTTCTGCGATACAGCGATCGTTGAGCACCATACCGCCGAGTAGCTGCACATCGAAATGACGCATCCCGAATACGCGTTTACTTGCTTCACGCACCACGGCGAAAGCCTCAGGAATGAGCGTTTCCAGCACGACGCCTTTTTCCAGACGGGCGCGGAACTCATCGGTTTTCGCCTTCAGCTCATCGTCAGAGAGCTTTTCCATTTCCGGTTCCATGCTGTTGATCATGGATACCACTTTACGCATACGGCGCAATGAACGATCGTTACGACTGCCAAAGACTTTAGTTAACAATTTGATTAGCATAATAAATTCTCGAACGCCTGCATCAGAGCAGATCTACAGATAGTGTTATAATTGAAAGAGATTTTTTAACTGAGGCGTTGGGGACCGGCGCGAATACCCTGCACCTGGCCTACCCACATTGCAGGACTGAATACCGCAACAGCAGGGGGCTGCCAGAGTGAGATATGGCGAACGATAACGGGCGGTTTGCTTTCCTGGGTTAATAACGCGTTGAGCGTATCCAGTAAAGCGAGATGCTGCGCCTGAAGCGGTATATTCTCTTGTGCTACCGGCAGCGCTTGCGGCGCCATAGCGAAAGAAAGGTGGCGGATGACGGTACGGATGGCATGCTGGTGCCAGTAATCCACGGTAAACGACGGGCGGCGGGTGCTTTCCTGCAATAATACCAGGCTATCGAAACTAACCTGATTAAGGTAGTCCTGACCGCTGGCAGAGGTTTCCGCAGGCGCGTTACGATCGGTGTTTCCGCTTAGCGCAGGCATGCCAAAACTCGCCGCGACCATCCCTAACAAGAGATGCGGCCAGAAATAACGTCTGCCAAACTGTCGCCAACGATTTAGAATACCAATCACTTTTTCCGCCGGAGCTTATAGTATGCGCGATAGTCGCCCGCAATCTTTAGATAATCTGTTCGACGATGCCGGAACTCAAAGCGTGCTGCAAAACGTGCAACAGCGCGCGACCGCCTTATTACGGCTCAACCGGGCAGTGAGAAGCATCATACCTGCTCAACTGCATCCCTGGTGTCGGGTAGCAAACTTCCGACAGGGGATCCTCGTACTTGAAACGGCAAATGCAAGCTGGCTGATGCGGTTACGCTATGAACAAGCCACGCTGTTGAGTGCATTGCGCGCACAAATACTACCATCATTGACGTCAATCGACATCAGGATTAATCCCGCGCTTGCAGCAATTGGCAGGGATTCCGTACAAGAAAGCAGCACTCAGTCACAGAGCGGGCAATTTGAAGTTAATCGGGAGTTGAGCGAGCAGAGTGCGGAAGCGTTACGGGAGGTGGCTAAACGTAGCCCGGAGAAGCTTAGAGCGGCAATAGAACGACTGGCTTCGTTGGCCGGAGAGAGTACCAACAAAAACCAGTCGTAATCGAGAGCTTGCGTTACGCCAGCACCATAGTAGGTGCTTTGAATGCCAGCGGAAGTTCAGCGTCGTCTTCAAAGGTCGCCCATTCCCAGGCTTCCTGCTTCGCCAGAACCGCCTGCAGCAGTTTATTGTTCAGAGCATGACCCGATTTATAGGCGGTAAACGCGCCGATAATATTGTGGCCGCACATGAACAAATCACCGATAGCGTCCAGCATTTTGTGACGAACGAATTCATCTTCAAAGCGCAGGCCGTCTTCGTTCAGCACGCGATAATCGTCAACAACGATGGCACAATCGAAGCTGCCGCCCAGGCACAGGCCGCGGGACTGCAGATATTCGATATCGCGCATAAAGCCGAAAGTACGAGCGCGGCTGATCTGGCGCATAAAGGCGTCCGCAGAGAAATTCATGCTGTAACGCTGGGTGCTTGCATCAATCGCCGGATGGTTAAAGTCGATGGTAAAGTCCAACGAAAAACCATTATACGGCCTGAATTCAGCCCATTTATCGCCATCTTCAACACGAACCGTCTCTTTGACGCGCACAAATTTCTTCGCACGGTTCAGTTCGTCGATACCGGCATCAAGGAGCAGGTAGACAAACGGCGCCGCACTACCGTCCATGATCGGGATTTCTGGCGCATCGACTTCAACAATAATGTTGTCGATACCCAGCCCCGCCAGGGCAGCGTTAAGGTGCTCAACGGTAGATATCCGCACATCGTGCTCGTTCACCAGGCACGTACAGAGCATGGTATCACGCACAGATTTGGCATCTGCCGGAAAATCTACCGGAGGATTCAAGTCGGTGCGACGATAGATGACCCCGGTATTGGCCGGCGCAGGGCGCAGCGTCAGTGTGACCTTTTTGCCGGTATGTAAACCGACGCCAGTCGCCTGAACGATACGTTTTAGTGTCCTTTGTTTGATCATCGTATAATCTCGCCAAATTACTTATCCAACCGAAGTGTATATCACAATCGGCAGGCCAGTTTAGCACAAAGAGCGGAGATGCCCAACTTCCGGTTTATTCTTAATCAGCCTGCTTGCGCAGGAATGCTGGAATATCCAGGTAATCGGGTTCTTTCGCAGTCTGTGGCGTATTGTCGTTAACGACCTTGGCAGCAGGCTTCTGCTCCTGAGTCAAAGGCGCCATACCGTGCTGCTGATAACGATCCATAACAGGCTGCTGGGTCTGCTGTTTGTTCGTAACCAGGGTAATTTCTGGACGCTTATCCATGCCGATGCCGGTAGCAACAACGGTAACGCGCAGTTCGTCGTTCATCTCTGGATCCAGAGATGTACCGATAACCACGGTCGCGTTATCAGAAGCGAACGCACGGATAGTGTTACCCACGGTTTCGAACTCATCCAGACGCAGGTCGAAGCCCGCGGTGATGTTAACCAGCACGCCACGCGCGCCAGACAGGTCGATATCTTCCAGCAGCGGGCTGGAAATCGCCATTTCTGCCGCTTCTTCCGCACGGTCTTCGCCACTTGCCACGCCGGAGCCCATCATGGCATAGCCCATTTCGGACATCACGGTACGCACGTCAGCAAAGTCGACGTTCATCAGACCCGGACGGGTAATCAGTTCCGCGATACCCTGTACGGCGCCTTTCAGTACATCGTTCGCCGCGCCAAACGCGTCGAGCAAAGAGATACCGCGGCCAAGCACTTTCAGCAGCTTGTCGTTTGGAATAGTGATCAGTGAGTCAACGTGTTTTGACAGCTCGGCGATGCCCTGCTCCGCGAATGCCATACGCTTCTTGCCTTCAAAATTGAAAGGCTTAGTAACAACGGCAACGGTGAGGATACCGAGGTCTTTTGCAACTTCCGCAACAACAGGTGCGGCGCCCGTACCCGTGCCGCCGCCCATACCTGCGGCGATAAACACCATGTCTGCGCCTTCAAGCGCGGCGCGTAACGCATCACGATCTTCATCGGCTGCGGAACGACCCACTTCAGGGTTTGCTCCAGCGCCCAGACCTTTGGTAATACCATTACCAATCTGGATTGTCTGGCCTACTGCGGTTTTACGCAACGCCTGCGCGTCGGTATTCACCGCGAAGAAATCAACGCCTTCGATGCGCTCGCGCACCATGTGTTCAACGGCATTACCGCCGCCGCCACCGACGCCGATGACTTTAATCACCGCGTCGTTGGTCAGTTCCATAGGTTCAAACATAGTTTCTCTCCGTTTTGTGCCTGTCGCCTGAGACCGCTAATTTTGTCCGGTCTCTTATAAAAATTAAAACTCTTTTCTCAGCCAGCTATTGATTCGCTTAAACCATGAGCCGACAGAGGTCCGTTTTTCCACTTCTGCTTCACCACTGAGATGAGACTCTTTCCCGTAGTGCAGCAAGCCAACGGCAGTCGAATAGTACGACTCCTGGGCATAATCAGTCAGGCCAGTAATATTTAACGGCTGTCCGATACGCACCTGCGTATGGAACACGCGCTGAGCACAGGCCGCCAGACCTTCAATTTGCGCAGCACCACCGGTTAACACAATCCCCGCGGCCAGGTGGTGCTTCACACCCTGCAGACGGAGCTGTTCCTGTAACTGCAAAATCTCTTCATTGACCAGGTTTAGCAACTCGGTATAACGCGGCTCAATAACTTCAGCAAGCGTCTGACGCTGCAGGCTGCGCGGCGGGCGGCCGCCCACGCTCGGCACTTCAACGTTTTCGTCTTTGCCAACGATAGAGCCCAGCGCACAACCATGGCGTACCTTAATGGCTTCTGCATCGCTTGGCGGCGTGCCGAAGGCATAGGCGATATCGCTGGTCACCACGTTCCCCGCATAAGGGATAACCTTGGTATGGCGCAGCGCGCCGCCGGTGTATACCGCGATATCCATTGTACCACCACCGATGTCAACTACGCAGACGCCCAATTCACGTTCGTCTTCGGTTAAAACGGCGTAGCTTGCAGCCAGTCCCGCAAAGATAAGTTGGTCAACTTTCAGACCGCAACGTTCAACGGCTTTAACGATGTTTTTAGCCATGTCGTTGTGGCAGGTAATCAAATGCACCTTGGCCTGCATACGCACACCAGATAACCCTACCGGATTTTTAATCCCTTCCTGGTAATCGATGGCATATTCTTGCGGGATAACGTGCAGAACGCGATGTTCGTCACGAACGCGCACCGATTTTGCGGTATGTACGACGTTTTCCACGTCTTCCTGCGTCACCTCTTCTTCAGAGATAGGCACCATACCAATTTCGTTCTGGCAGCTAATATGCTTGCCGGACAGCGCCAGATAGACCGAGGAGATCTGGCAATCTGCCATAAGCTCTGCCTGGTCAATTGCACGCTGAACGCATTTTACGACCGATTCAAGGTCGTTAACCCCGCCTTTGTCCATCCCACGGGATGGGCAGCTGCCCACGCCGATAATATTGACCATACCGTCGGGCAGAACTTCCCCTACTAAAGCGGCGACCTTCGCGGTCCCGATCTCCAGTCCAACTACCAGTTTTCTGTCCGTCGCCTTGATCATTGTTGTTCTGCCTGTGCCTGATTCTGTTGCTGATTAGGATTAGGTTCCTGTACGGGAGCGGGCTGCCAGCCTACTGCCGCGCCTGAGTCATACCGCAAGTCGACATAGCTGACCTCTTTGCCGTCCGCTTGCCCCTGCTGTTGCAGAACCGGATACAGTTCTACAAAGCGACTCAGGCGTTTCATCGTATCGCCCCGGCCCAGGTTGAGCTTAATGCCGTTGTTCAGCGTCAACTGCCAGGAACGACGAGCGGTCATCGCCGCTTCTTTCAACGTGAATTTATCCTTTGCCAGCACCTGCCCCATTGCGCGATAGCCCTGCAAAACCTCACCTTCGCTTCCTTCAGGACCGGATAACATCGGTAAAGTCTGCTTTCCGGCACGCTCTGCCGGAACGCTAAAGGCGTTGCCTTCGGCGTCAATCATGTGCTGATCATTCCAACGCGCGATGGGCACATATTCAACCAGATGAATCTTCAATTCGTCCGGCCACTGCTTTCTTACGCTCGCCTGCTTAATCCAGGGCAAACGTTCAATCTGTTGCTGGATGATATTCACATCCTGCGTCATAAAGGTGCCCGGAGGCCCCAGCGCCAGAATAGACTGGCGAATATCATCATTGCGCGTGTAATGCCGATCGCCGGTTAACACGAGTCTGGAAAGCGGCAGACGCTGAGCATCTTCCATCCAGCCGACCACAATCCAGCCACCGATAAACACCGTAAACAGCACCGCGCTCAGGAAGATAATGCCTGCCAGCCTTCCCCCGTTACTACGACGGGTGGTGCCGGGTTCTTCCTGGCGATTACGCGCATTCAGGGCTGCTTGCGACATATCAGTCCGCCAACTCCAGAATACGTACTACCAGTTGTGAGAACGTCATTCCCGCCTGACGCGCCGCCATAGGCACCAGACTATGGCTGGTCATGCCCGGCGACGTGTTCACTTCCAGCAGATAAAACTGCCCGTCGCGGTCTTGCATCACGTCTACCCGGCCCCAGCCGCTGCAGCCTAAAATCTGCCAGGCCTGCAACACCAGCGCCTGTAAATCCTGCTCGCGTCCTTCGCTTAAACCACCCGGACAGAAATATTGAGTTTCATCAGAGAGATACTTCGCATCATAATCATAGAAGGTTCCAGCCGGCTGGATACGAATTGACGGTAATATTTCCTCACCGAGGATGGCTACCGTGTACTCAGGCCCGCTTAACCATTTTTCGATCAGTACTTCTTCATCGTGTTTAAAAGCCAGTTCCAGCGCAGCCGGCAGCGCAGCCGCCTCATCAACTTTGGACATCCCCACGCTTGAGCCTTCACGGCTTGGCTTTACGATAACCGGCAGGCCCAGTTGGGTAATACGCTCGGCCGTTGCAGCGCTGATGCCTGCTTGCGCATCCCGGCGGGTCAACGCCACCCAGGGCGCAACCGGTAAATCCGCACCTTGCCACAGCAGCTTGGTACGCAATTTATCCATGCTGATGGCGGAGGCCATCACGCCGCTGCCGGTGTACGGCAGCTCCAGGAATTCCAGCAGCCCCTGCAACGTCCCATCTTCACCACCGCGGCCATGCAGCGCGATGAAGACTTTGTTAAACCCGTTAAGCTTGAGCTCGGTTACCGCGGTTTCCTGCGGATCAACGGCATGCGCGTCGATGCCCGCTTCTTTCAGGCCCGCCAGCACGGCGCTTCCTGACTGTAACGACACTTCACGCTCGGCGGAGTTTCCACCCAGCAGGACAGCGATTTTATCAGCCATGGTGGTCTTCCTCTTTAGCCTGGGGCCGCAGCTTACTTTCAGCCAATTTTTTTGCGATTTTGCCGACGTTCCCTGCGCCCTGCACCAGAATCAAATCATTTCCCGTCAATACCGGCGCGAGGATATCCGCAATCTGGCTCGTTTCCTGCACCAGAATCGGGTCAACCTTGCCACGGCCGCGAATGGTACGACACAGCGAGCGGCTATCCGCCCCCGGGATAGGCGCTTCGCCGGCAGCGTAGACATCCAGCATCAGCAAAGCATCCACCTGCGACAGCACGCCGGCAAAATCGTCATACAGATCGCGGGTGCGCGTAAAACGGTGCGGCTGGAAAATCATCACCAGGTTTTTGTCCGGCCAGCCAGCACGTGCCGCTTTGATTGTCGCGTCTACTTCCGTCGGGTGATGGCCGTAGTCATCCACCAGCATCGCGCTGCCTGTTTTGCCATTTACCGGCGCCAGCGGATACTCGCCCAGGAAATCAAAGCGGCGACCGGTGCCCTGGAAACTCTCCAGCGCGCGCAGGATAGCGTCGTCTTCAATACCTTCTTCCGTGGCAACGGCAACCGCTGCCGCAGCATTCAGGGCGTTGTGACGGCCGGGTGCATTGAGCGTGACGCGCAGCTCCGGTTTATCCAGGCGTACGATGGTGAAATGCCCCTGAGGCCCTTTCTGCTGATAGTTTTCAACACGAATATCCGCATCGTCGCTAAAACCGTAGGTGGTGGTCTGGCGACCCACGCGCGGCAGCAGTTCACGAATCACCGGATCGTCCACGCACATCACCGCACGGCCGTAAAACGGCAAATTGTGCAGGAAGTTAATAAACGTCTGCTTTAAATTTTCGAAATCGCCCTGGTAGGTGTCCATATGGTCGGCTTCGATATTGGTCACGACCGAAACCATAGGCTGCAGGTGGAGGAATGACGCATCACTCTCATCGGCTTCTGCAATCAGATAGCGGCTGTGGCCCAGACGCGCATGCGTTCCCGCCGCCTTCACCAGCCCACCGTTAACGAACGTAGGATCCAGCCCCGCTTCCGCATAGATGCTGGATACCATCGCCGTGGTCGTTGTTTTTCCGTGGGTTCCCGCGATGGCGATACCATGGCGAAAACGCATTAATTCAGCCAGCATTTCAGCACGGCGTATAACCGGAATGCGCGCTTCGTGAGCGGCGACAATTTCCGGGTTCTCCGCAGAAATCGCGGTTGACACCACCACCACGCTTGCATCCAGCACGTTTTCCGGGCGGTGATTGAAATAAATAGTGGCACCCAGTGCCGACAACTGCTGCGTGACCGGGTTCGGCGCCAGATCGGATCCGCTAATCTGGTAACCTTCGTTAGCCAACACTTCGGCAATACCGCCCATACCGGCGCCGCCGATGCCAACAAAGTGGATGTGCCGGACGCGACGCATCTCGGGCACGATAGAACGCAGTTTCGCCAGTTGTTGTGTATTCATTCTCTAACCTGCAGCGGCTTTCCGCCATTACATCAAAAAATTCACGGGTGAAAAGCGTCACCCACAACCTTTAAATCATTACGCCAGTGCTACAGCGCTTACTTCTTTGGCTACCCGCTCGGTTGCATCAGGAATGGACGCAGCGCGTGCACGTTCGGCCATCGCCAGCAACGTTGCTCTGTCCCACCCGGCGAGCGTTTCGGTAACGGCATCCACGGTAAACTGCGGTTGCTCCAGTATTCTGGCGGCTCCGGCCTTTTCCAGCGGCAGCGCGTTCCAGTATTGCTGCCGGTCTTTATGCTGGAAGGGAACGAACAGCGCAGGCAATCCTGCGGCTGCAATTTCACTCACGGTTAGCGCACCCGAGCGGCATACCACGACATCCGCCCATGCATAAGCAGCGGCCATGTCGTCAATAAATTCAGCGACTTTATGCTGCGGCTGCGCGGCCTCTGC
Organism: Buttiauxella sp.; assembly: GCA_032000125.1. Classification (GTDB taxonomy): domain Bacteria; phylum Pseudomonadota; class Gammaproteobacteria; order Enterobacterales; family Enterobacteriaceae; genus Dryocola. The sequence continues at coordinate 113,452 of DAMALH010000001.1, forward strand.
GTAGGCCTGCTGGACGACAGTCTGCGCGCCCTTGCCGCATTGGTGCCAGATAGTCACCGTATCACCGAGGCGACCGGCAACCTGCGGCATAATCTGGTTCAGCACGCGAGCGCCCTGAGACCCGCCGACCACCAGGACACGAACCGGCCCCGTACGCTCAGAGAATCTGGCCTGTGGCAAAGGCAGCGCTAACACATCCTTACGTACCGGATTACCGACCACCTCCGCGTTCGGAAACGCGCCGGGAAACGCCTGCATGACTTTTTTGGCAATTTTTGCGAGCCACTTATTGGTCAGGCCCGCAATACCATTTTGCTCGTGCAAAACAACGGGAATGCCAAGCGACCACGCGGCCAGCCCGCCAGGACCTGAAACATAGCCGCCCATGCCCAGCACCACGTCCGGACGATACGCTTTCATGATCGCCCTCGCCTGCCGCCAGGCGTTAAAGATACGTACCGGCGCCAGCAGCAGCGCTTTTGGCCCCTTCCCGCGCAGCCCTGAAATACGAATAAAGTCGATTTCGATACCGTGCTTAGGAACCAGATCCGCTTCCATACGATCGGCGGTGCCAAGCCAGCGCACCTGCCAGCCCTCAGCCATCAGGTGATGCGCTACCGCAAGCCCCGGGAAAACGTGTCCGCCCGTGCCGCCCGCCATCACCATTAACCGCCGGGATTGATTGCTCATCGTACGCTCCGTGTAAACGCCTGGGCTTTCGCCAGCCGTGTTTCATAATCAATACGCAGCAACATCATGATTGCCGTAGACATAATTAACAAACTGGAACCACCGTAGCTGATAAGCGGCAATGTCAGCCCCTTCGTCGGCAGCATACCTGCCGCCGCGCCCACGTTAACCAGCGCCTGGAAACTGAACCAGATGCCGATTGAACAGGCGAGGAAGCCCGCAAACCGCTGATCCAGTTCAAGCGCGCGTTTGCCGATGGACATCGCGCGAAAAGCGACGAAGAATACCATCAATAAAGCCAGTACCACACCGATATATCCCAGTTCTTCGCCAATAATGGAGAAGATAAAGTCAGTGTGCGCTTCCGGCAGATATTCCAGTTTTTGTACGGAATTTCCTAAGCCCTGGCCCCATAATTCACCGCGACCAAATGCCATCAGCGATTGCGTGAGCTGGTAACCGCTGCCGAAGGGATCTTCCCAGGGGTTCCAGAAAGAAGTCACGCGGCGGATACGATAGGGCTCCGCCAGAATCAGCAGCACGACCGCCGAAATGCCCATGCCGATAATGGCGATGAACTGCCAGAGCTTCGCCCCGGCGAGGAACAGCATCGCAAGCGTCGTCACAAACAGCACGACGACCGTACCGAGGTCAGGCTGGGCCAGCAAAAGCACGGCCATCACCAGAATCACGCCCATCGGCTTCAGGAAGCCGCGCAGGTTATTTCGCACTTCATCAACCTTGCGAACAAGGTAGTTGGCGAGATAGCAGAACAGCGACAGCTTGGTAAACTCGGCTGGCTGAATACGCAGCGGGCCAAAGGCAATCCAGCGTGACGCACCGTTAACCGAGCTACCCACCACCAGCACAACCAACAGCATCGCAATGGAAAGCAGCAGCATCGCCGTGCTGTGGCGCTGCCAGAATTCCATAGGCAGGCGCAGCGTTATCATCGCCAGCGCAAACGCCAGTATGATGTAAAGCCCGTCGCGTTTAGCAAACAGGAAGGGATCGTTTGCCAGCCGTTGTCCGACCGGCATCGACGCCGAGGTCACCATGATAAAACCAATGGCGGCCAGGCCAAACGTTAGCCACAGCAAGGTGCGATCGTAGAGCACCATGCTGTTTGAGTCGGCCTCGCGGGAGCCCATCACCCAGCCTTTTAGCGCAGCGGACACCCATGCCAGGATAGCAAATCCTGGAACACGTGGCATGCGCAGGCGAGGGAGAGATAAACGCATCAGCCAAGCTCCTTCGCAAGTCGGGTAAAGAGATCCCCGCGCTGTTCAAAGTTCCTGAACTGGTCGAGGCTCGCACAGGCAGGAGACAGCAGCACCATATCTCCAGGCTTAACGCGTGCGGCGATAACCTCCATCGCCTGCGCCATGGTTTCCGTTTGCTCTGCCACCTCCGGGCGCAGCGCAGCAAGCGCGGCACCGTCGCGGCCAAAGCAGTACAGGCGAACCTTCGGCCCTTGCAGATACTGCGCAAGCGAAGAGAAGTCGGCAGATTTACCGTCTCCGCCCAGCAGCAGATGCAGCGTGCCCTCTACATGAAGACCGTTAAGCGCCGCTTCGGTGCTGCCGACGTTGGTCGCTTTGGAATCGTTAATCCAGCGCACGCCGTTGTGCTCCCAGGCCAGCTGGAAACGGTGCGCCAGGCCGGTAAAGGTTGTCAGCGCCTTCAGGCTGCTGGAACGCGGCAGCTTCACCGCATCAGCCAAAGCAAGCGCCGCTAAGGCGTTGGTGTAGTTGTGCTGGCCTACCAGCTTCATCTCTTTGGTGTTCAGGACTTTTTCGCCTTTCACGCGCAGCCACGTATCTCCCTGCTGGCGGTTAAGGTGATAGTCGCCCACGTCTACGCCAAAGCTCACGCAACGCTCATCCGCACCGCGTACCGGCATGGTCAGGGCATCGTCCGCATTTACAACGCAGACCGCCGCATTTTCATAAACGCGCAGTTTAGCTGCGCGGTACTGCTGCAGACCAAACGGATATCTGTCCATATGATCTTCAGTAACGTTAAGGATGGTGGCGGCTGCCGCTTTCAGGCTGTGCGTGGTTTCTAACTGAAAGCTGGAAAGCTCCAGCACGTACAGTTCGCGATTCGGCTCAAGCAGCATCAGAGCAGGCAGGCCGATGTTGCCGCCCACGCCAACGTTGATGCCGGCGGCCTTTGCCATTTCGCCCACCAGGCTGGTCACCGTGCTTTTTCCGTTCGAGCCGGTAATCGCCACGATCGGCGCCTGGGCTTCACGACAGAACAGTTCGATATCGCCGATGATTTCCACGCCGTTTTCAGCCGCGCTGCTTAGCGCAGGCTGCGCCAGCGCTATACCAGGGCTTGCAACAATTAAATCTGCCGCCAGCAGCCAGTTTTCATTCAGGGAGCCGAGGTGACGCTCTACCGCTTCCGGCAGCTTATCAAGGCCCGGCGGAGAGATACGGCTGTCCATCACGCGCGGCGTAACGCCTCGCGCAAGGAAGAAGTCCACGCAGGACAGGCCGGTTAAGCCCAACCCAATAATGACGACTTTTTTACCCTGGTAATCTGCCATGGTTAACGCACCTTCAGCGTAGCCAGCCCAATCAGGACCAGCATCAGCGAGATAATCCAGAAGCGCACGATAACGCGCGGTTCCGGCCAGCCTTTCAGTTCATAGTGGTGATGGATTGGCGCCATGCGAAAAATACGCTGGCCGCGCAGCTTAAAGGAGCCCACCTGCAAAATAACGGAGAGCGTTTCGACCACGAACACGCCTCCCATGATCACCAGCAGGAATTCCTGACGCAGCAGAACCGCGATAGTGCCAAGCGCGCCGCCCAGGGCCAGAGAACCAACGTCCCCCATAAAGACCTGAGCCGGATAGGTGTTGAACCACAGGAAACCTAGCCCCGCCCCGACGATCGCCGTACAGACAATCACCAGTTCCCCCGCATGACGCAGATAAGGAATGTGCAGGTAGCCGGCAAAATTCATGTTACCGGTAGCCCATGCCACCAGCGCGAAGCCGCCTGCGACCAGCACGGTAGGCATAATGGCCAGGCCATCCAGCCCGTCGGTCAGGTTCACCGCGTTGCCGGTGCCGACAATCACAAAATAGGCCAGCAGAACATAGAACAGGCCAAGCTGCGGCATCACGTCCTTAAAGAACGGCACAACCAGCTCGGTGGCTGGCGTTCCTTTTCCGGCGACGTACATGGTGAAGGCCACGGCAAGCGCAATAACGGACATCCAGAAATATTTCCAGCGCGCGATAAGCCCTTTTGTATCTTTGCGTACAACTTTGCGGTAATCGTCGACAAAGCCTATCGCCCCGTAGCCTACCAGCACGAACAGCACGCACCAGACGTACGGGTTTGATGGGTAAGCCCACAGCAGCACGGAAATCACGATGGAGGTGAGGATCATGATCCCGCCCATCGTCGGCGTGCCGCGCTTGCTAAAGTGTGATTCAGGGCCGTCGTTACGTACGACCTGGCCGAAAGAGAGTTGCTGTAAACGTGCAATCATCCGCGGGCCCATCCACAAAGAGATGAACAGCGCGGTCAACAGGCTGACGATGGCGCGAAACGTCAGGTAAGAGAAGACGTTAAAGCCGGAATAATATTTGACCAAATGCTCGGCCAGCCAAACTAACATGTTCCATTCTCCTGTAATGCGCATACCACCTCTTCCATGGCGGCGCTACGTGAACCCTTCACTAAAATGGTGATAATTGAATGCTCCGCGATTAGCGCATGCAGACGCGCTATCACGGCTTTTTTATCGGTAAAATGTTCACCAGCTTCAGAGGCCTGGCTGATAATTTCGCTCAGCACGCCAACGCTTAGCACCAGGTCAATACCGGCAGCTTTCGCGGCCTCGCCAACCTGACGATGGCAATCCTTAGCCTCCGCGCCCAGCTCGCCCATATCTCCAACCACCATCACCCGAAAACCGGGCATCTCAGAAAGCACCTGAGCGGCAGCCGTCATGGAACCGACATTGGCGTTGTAGCTGTCGTCGAGCAGCAGTTGCGTTTGCGTAAGCTGAATCGGATACAGGCGACCCGGCACGGCCTTAAGCTCAGCAAGCCCCGCTTTTACCGCTTCATGCGGCGCGCCTACGGCCATTGCCAGCGCGGTTGCGGCCAGCGCATTTGCAATGTTATGACGACCCGGCAGCGGCATAGAGACTTCAATATCGCCCGTCGGGGTTTGCAGGGTAAATTCCGTACCCTGAGAGGTGATGTGCACGTTGGTGGCGGTAAAATCGCTGCCCGCGGCATTTGGCGAGAAGCGCCAGGTTTTACGAGCGCCAATCACATCCTGCCAGTTCAGCCAGTCGTTATTGTCCGCGTTCATAATGGCGATGCCGTTAGCAGGCAGGCCAGCAAAGATTTCGCCTTTGGCTTTTGCGACGCCCGCAAGCGAGCCAAAGCCTTCCAGATGCGCGGCGGCGAGATTATTCACCAGCGCGGCTTCCGGGCGGGTCAGGCTTACCGTCCAGGCAATCTCGCCCTGATGGTTTGCCCCGAGCTCAATCACGGCATAATCGTATTCCGGGGTCAGACGCAGCAGCGTCATCGGCACCCCGATGTCGTTATTCAGATTGCCAGCGGTGTAGAGCGTGTTACCGCACTGGCGCAGGATCGCCGCGGTCATTTCTTTTACGGAGGTCTTGCCGGACGAGCCCGTCAGCGCAACAACGCGAGTCGGCACCTGCTGGCGTACCCAGGCGGCGAGCAGGCCGAAGGCCTGGCGCGTGTCTGCCACGACCAGTTGTGGAACGTCAATCGGCAGCCTGCGGCTAACCAGCAGCGCGCCTGCACCGCCTTTAACGGCCTCTTGCGCGAAATCATGCGCGTCAAAACGTTCGCCTTTAAGCGCAACGAACAGGCAACCCGGCGTTAATTTACGCGTGTCCGTAGTAACGTTATCAATATCCGCATCAGCGCCGTGCAGCTGCCCGGCCAGAATCCCGGCGAGTTGGCTCAGTGAAACGCGGATCATGCCACCACTCCCAGCAAACGAGCGGCGGTCACGCGATCTGAATAGTCGAGACGGCGGTTGCCGACGATCTGATAATCCTCATGGCCCTTGCCCGCAACCAGCACAACGTCGTTCTCTTTAGCCTGCATGATCGCATTGGTGACGGCTTCTGCCCTGCCCAATACCACGTACGCACGGCCCGCATCCAGCATGCCGGCGAGGATATCATTCACGATAGCTTTTGGTTCTTCCGTGCGCGGGTTGTCGTCAGTGACCACCACTACGTCAGCGTATTGTTCCGCAATGGCGCCCATTATCGGACGCTTGCCTTTATCGCGATCGCCGCCGCAGCCGAACACGCACCACAGTTTGCCGGTGCAGTGCAGGCGCGCCGCCTGGAGCGCTTTTTCCAGCGCATCCGGCGTATGGGCATAATCCACCACCACAGTGGTTTTACCCGGCGCGGTGAACACCTCCATGCGGCCACATACCGGCTGCAGGCGTTCAGCGGTTTTCAACAGCTCCGCCAGGTCGTAACCCAGCGCCAGAAGCGTTGCCAGGGCCAGCAAAAGGTTGCTGACGTTAAAGGCCCCCATCAGGCGGCTTTCAACGACGCCATCGCCCCAGGAAGAGCTGAACTCAATGGTGGCGCCGCCATCGTGATAGTGGACATTTGTCGCTTTTAGCCAGCGGCCACGGCAGCCCGGCTGAAGATTATTTTCCATGGACACCGCCACCGCATCCGGCAGACGCGCCAGCCACTTGCGGCCCACTTCATCGTCCGCGTTAATAATGGCTTGCCCGGCATCGTGTTCGGAGAACAGCAGCCATTTGGCGGCTTCGTAACCGGCCATGTCGCCGTGGTAATCAAGATGATCGCGGCTGAGATTGGTAAATACGGAAGCGGCAAATTTCAGGGCCGCCACGCGATGCTGCACCAGGCCATGGGAAGAGACTTCCATCGCCGCAAACGTCGCGCTCTGCTGATGCAGGTTAGCAAGCACTTGCTGTACATCAACAGCCGAGCCGGTGGTATTTTCGGTCGGGATAACCTGGCTGAGCAAACCGTTACCCACGGTTCCCATTACCGCACTGGTTTCACCCAGTAGCTGCGCCCACTGCGCAAGAAGCTGCGTGGTGGTGGTTTTGCCGTTGGTGCCGGTCACGCCAACCAGACGCAGCGCGCTGGAGGGTTCGTGATAAAAACGCCCCGCGAGCGCGGAGAGTCGTTGATGCAGTTGGCTGAGGTAAATCACCGGCACACCGTGCATTTCACGGATCTCGCCATCGCTTGCCTGGCCTTGCGCCTCTGCAACGACGGCCGCTACGCCTTGCGCAATTGCCTGCGGGATATATCGACGCCCGTCCGCCTGATGACCGACCACCGCCACAAAAAGGTCGCCCGAAGCCGCCACGCGGCTATCGAGTGTCATCTCTCGCAGTGCTCTCTCCGGGGCCAACGGCACCCATGGAGCGAGAAGGTCGCGCAAATTACGATCTGCCACCTGATCCCTCTTTCTGATTAATTACAAATTCGCTTTTTTCACCGGTTGCCAGCGCGTCTGGTTCGATGTTCATGGTGCGTAATACGCCGCCCATGATGGCCCCGAACACAGGTGCGGATACGGCACCACCGTAATATTTACCCGCCTGCGGATCGTTAATCACCACCACCAGCGCAAAGCGTGGGTTACTGGCCGGTGCAACGCCCGCCGTGTAGGCAATGTATTTATTAATGTATTTCCCATCTGGTCCGACTTTCTTCGCCGTACCGGTTTTAATCGCAATGCGGTAGCCTTTGATGGCCGCTTTCACGCCGCCGCCGCCGGGCAGGGCCACGCTTTCCATCATATGAACGACGGTGCGAACGGTAGATTCCGCGAAGATGCGCTCGCCGGGCACCGGCGGGTCAACTTTGGTTATCGACAGCGGACGGTAAACCCCGTAGCTGCCAATGGTTGCGTAGACTCGCGCTAACTGTAACGGCGTTACCATTAGCCCGTAGCCGAAAGAGAAGGTGGCCCTCTCTATGTCAGACCACCGTTGTTTTTGAGGATATAAGCCACTGCGTTCTCCGACCAACCCCAAATTGGTCGCTTTTCCCAGTCCAAAACGTGAGTAAGTATCTACTAACGCTGAGGAGGGCATCGCTAACGCCAGTTTTGAAACCCCGACGTTACTCGACTTCTGTAATACCCCGGTAAGGGTCAATTCGCTATAGCGCGCCACATCTTTGATCTCATGACCATTGATGCGGTACGGCACGGTATTCAGTACGGTATTTTCCTGCACCACGCCGCGCTGCAGCGCGGTCATCACCACCATTGGCTTAACGGTTGAACCCGGTTCAAACACGTCGGTGATGGTGCGGTTACGCATGATGTCTTTTGCCGTGCCGGTCAGGTTATTCGGGTTATAAGACGGGCTGTTAGCCATCGCCAGCACTTCGCCCGTATTCACATCCACCAGCACGGCGCTGCCCGATTCCGCTTTATTAAAGGCCACGGCATTATTGAGTTCGCGATAAACCAGCGCCTGCAGGCGCTCATCGATGCTTAACGCCAGATTATGGGCGGCCTGGCTGTCAGTTGAGGAAATATCTTCAATAACGCGGCCGTAGCGGTCTTTACGCACGATACGCTCGCCGGGCTGACCGGTAAGCCATTTATCAAAGCTTTTCTCGACGCCTTCGATACCCTGACTGTCGACGTTGGTAAAACCAATGAGGTGAGCGGTAACTTCGCCGGAAGGATAGTAGCGACGAGATTCTTCACGCAGGTGAATCCCCGGTAGCTTCAGCTTTTTAATGTAATCGCCGATATCCGGGTTAACCTGGCGCGCCAGATAGATAAAGCGCCCTTTCGGGTTGCTGTTCACGCGTGAAGCGAGCTGATCGAGCGGAATTTTTAGCGCGTCGGCTAGCGCCTTCCAACGGTTATCGAGGGTGATGCCGCCTGCCTCATGCAGCTCTTTCGGATCGGCCCAAATGGCTTTCACCGGCACGCTCACGGCCAGCGGACGGCCCGCACGGTCGCTTATCATCCCGCGGGAGGTGGACACTTCCTGCACGCGCAGGGAACGCATGTCGCCCTGACGTACCAGCATATCCGGCGCAATAATCTGCAGCCAGGCCACGCGGCTTAACAGAAAAGCCAGCGCCAGTAAGATGCAACCGCAAAGCAACGCAAAACGCCAACCGATAAAGTTGGCCTGCTCTTCCTGGCGTTTTGGTTTAAGCGTTTTTGCCGCTGCTCTCATCTGTCGCGCGATTCCTTATTATTGCTGAACTACGATATTTTCCTGAGAAGGATCGACATGCTGCAACTGCAGCTTTTCCGTCGCGATCCGCTCTACCCGGCTGTGATCGCCGAGCGCGTTTTCTTCTAAAATCAGGTTGCGCCATTCGATGTCCAGCGCATCACGCTCCACCACCATTTGTTCACGTTGAGCCGTAAGTAAACGGGTATGGTGTGCGGTGGTCACCACTGAAATAGCGGTGAAAATAATGGCGACGAACAGGCACAGTGGCAGCTTGCCGTGGCGCAAGAGATCCCCGCCAATCACCGTTGGCAGCGCGTGGCGTTCATTGCTGCCAAGCTGGGTTACTTTTCCGAGGGCTTCTGTCACCGTGTTGATCATGCGTTCGTCCTCTCGGCAATACGCAGCACCGAACTGCGCGCGCGGGTGTTTTCCGCGACTTCTTCTTCACCGGGCATCATTTTGCCGAGCGCTTTCAGGTAACGTCCGCCGAGTTTATTCAACTGCGCTTCCGTCATCGGCAAACCTGCCGGCACCTGCGGGCCGCGGCTGTTTTCACGCATAAAGCGCTTCACAATACGATCTTCAAGGGAATGGAAGCTGATAATGGACAAACGGCCGCCCGGCGCCAGCGCTTCGATAGATCCTTTCAGGGCGCTTTCGATCTCTTCTAATTCGCTGTTGATCCAGATACGTATGGCCTGGAAGGTGCGCGTTGCCGGATGTTTAAACTTATCCTTGACCGGCATCGCCGCAGCCACCACCGCTGCCAGTTCTTTGGTGCGGGTCATTGGCTGTTCACGATTACGTTCAACAATGGCGCGCGCGATGCGTTTGCCAAATTTCTCTTCGCCAAAGGTTTTAATCACCCAGGCAATGTCGGCTTCGTCTGCGCTAAGCAACCACTGAGCGGCGGACTGTCCGCGGGTTGGGTCCATACGCATGTCCAGCGGGCCGTCACGCATAAACGAGAAGCCGCGCTCTGCGTCGTCAAGCTGCGGTGAGGAAACGCCGAGATCGAGCAAAATACCGTCGATTTTTCCCTGCAGGTCACGCTCGCGGACGTATTCCGCAAGCTCGGAAAAAGGGCCGTGAATGATGGTAAAACGCGGATCGTCAATAGCCTGAGCGGCAGCAATAGCCTGCGGATCGCGATCGATAGCCAGCAGGCGTCCCGCAGCGCCCAGCTGCGAGAGGATCAGGCGCGAGTGGCCGCCGCGGCCAAAAGTGCCATCAATGTAAATGCCATCGTGACGAATATTAAGGCCGTTCACGGCCTCATCAAGCAGCACCGTAGTGTGTTTAAAATTTTCCATCATTACTTATAGTGACAAGTCCTGCAGGCGTTCCGACAAGCCGGTTGTCGTTTCCTGCTCAGCGTCGATGTCTTCCTTGATCTGTTGATGCCAGGTCGCTTCATCCCACAGTTCAAACTTATTGAACTGCCCGACCAGCATGACTTCTTTGGTCAGCCCGGCGTGCTGGCGTAAAACAGGCGCCACCAGCAATCGCCCGGCACTATCCATCTGACATTCACTGGCATGACCAAGTAAAAGCCGCTGCACGCGTCGTTCTACCGGGTTCATGCTCGACAAACGGGCTAGCTTTTGTTCAATAATTTCCCACTCGGGGAGGGTATAGAGCAGCAGGCAGGGGTGATGGATGTCGATGGTGCACACCATCTGACCTTCAGAAATATCGACCAGCTTTTCCCGATATCGGGTAGGCACGGCAAGCCGCCCCTTGCTGTCGAGATTGACTAACGTTGCCCCACGGAACATGCCAGCCTCACCCTAAATTGATCCTTTCCACCACTTTACCCCACAAATTCCCACCTAAAGGAGTTTACGGAGCGGAGGAAAAGCTTGTCAAGCAAGCCTCGCGGCACGGGGAAATAAATTTTCCTCGCTAAGCGATTGATAAATGGCTGGCGTGAAAAGCGCTGCAAGAGCGAAGCAAAATTAACAGTATGAATATTTGAAAGAAAAGAGACGAATAAACATGCAGTTCGTTAAATTCACTGAAAACCTGATAACAAGAATATTAAGTACTCAGTTTGCGACGCGGTCGGCATTTTAAGGTATTTCACGGCAGGATAACAGCGCCAGATACCGGTGAAATGCAGGCCAGAGGCGGGTCTTAAGTTAAATAGCGCGGCATCGTTTAATTAACCGGCAATTTTTATCTCTTTGTATGTAACAAAATAATACAGCGGGTCGAAATAAACTTATAAAAAATCGTTTCTTTACATTTTGGCGCGCAGATTTAATTGCCAGAAATAATATAGGGATTTAAAAGGGGAAAAATCTCAATTAACAAAGGCAGCCGAAACTGCCTTTACTTCTTAATGGCGACTCAGGCTGCCACGACGATAAAGATTGCGGCGGATTCTGGTCAGGCCAGGTTTAGGTTTACGCGGTTCATCAAGGCTTGCAAGCACCAGCTCCAGCACGCGCTCAGCGACGTCACGATGACGCTGCGCCACCGCCAGTACCGGGCACTGTAAGAAATCCAGCAGCTCATGATCGCCAAAGGTGGCAATAGCAAGCTCAGAAGGCAAACGCCCTTCGCGACGTAAAGTGACGTCCATAACGCCCTGAAGCAGAGCGAATGAAGTGGTGTATAGCGCCTGCGGCATCGGATGTGTTTCCAGCCACTTTTCGAAAAGCTGGGCTGCGGCTTCGCGTTCATAACTGTTTGCATACAGGAAATGGACTTCGCGTGGATCGCCCTGCCAGGCCGTACGAAATCCCTGTTCACGCAGATAGCTGACGGATAGCTCAGGCAGCGCGCCAAGATAAAGGATGGTGTCGCCCGGGAATTTGCGCAGCTCTTCCGCGAGCATTTCAGCGTCATCCTGATCGGCACCCACCACGCTTGTAAAATGTTCACGATCCAGCGCGCGATCCAGCGCGATAATCGGGAAGGAATCGTTCGCCCAGCGCTGATAGAAAGGATGCTCCGGCGGAAGGGATGTTGAAACGATTATGGCATCTACCTGGCGCTGCAAAAGGTGTTCAATACAGCGCATCTCGTTATCAGGCTGATCTTCTGAGCAGGCGATTAGCAACTGATAGCCGCGCTGACGAGCCTGACGTTCGAGGTAGTTCGCAATTCGGGTATAACTGGTGTTTTCCAGATCCGGGATGACGAGGCCAATAGAGCGCGTGCGCCCCGCTCGTAAACCCGCCGCCACCGCGTTGGGGTGGTAGTTATGTTCGCGTACAACTGCCATGACTTTCTCAACGGTTTTGTCGCTGACACGATACTGCTTTGCTTTACCGTTGATAACGTAGCTCGCCGTGGTGCGCGAAACTCCGGCCAGGCGCGCGATTTCATCCAATTTCACAGTAGCCCCTTAATCAGTAAGTTATCCATAACCATACCCTGGTCATGGTTACAACCTTGACATCTAAGCGCAGAATAATAACTCCAGCAACCGCTTTTGCAGGCAGTTGTTGGGAAGTTTGCAAAAAAAAGCCCGGTAGTGATTACCGGGCTTGTGAGTCAGATCACATTTATGGTTAACGCATTATTTTGTCGCCGCGCGAAACGCCAACGATGCCCGATCGCGCGACCTCAACGATTTTCGCTACTTCGCGGATTGTATTCAGAAAAGCGTCAAGCTTATCGCTGGTGCCGGCAAGCTGAACCGTGTACAGCGTCGGCGTAACATCAATAATTTGCCCACGGAAGATCTCCGCGTTGCGTTTCACCTCTTCTCGCCCGTAGCCGCTGGCCTGAACTTTCACCAGCATGATTTCGCGCTCGACGTGTGCGCCCTGCCCCAGCTCGCTTACGCGCAAAACATCCACCAGCTTGTGGAGCTGTTTCTCGATCTGCTCAAGCACTTTTTCATCGCCGACCGTCTGTATGGTCATGCGTGACAGGGTGGGATCGTCCGTTGGCGCAACGGTCAGGCTTTCGATGTTATAGCCACGCTGAGAGAACAGCCCGATAACCCGGGAGAGCGCCCCGGATTCGTTTTCCAGTAAGACAGATAATATCCGGCGCATATCAGGTTCTCTCCGTTTTGCTTAACCACATTTCATCCATTCCCCCGCCGCGGATCTGCATCGGGTAAACGTGCTCTGTCCCGTCAACCGTGACATCCACAAACACCAGACGCTGATTTTTTACCGCTTCCAGCGCTTGCGTCAGCTTGCTTTCCAGCTCGTCGGGCTGGGTAATGCTGATACCGACGTGGCCGTAAGCTTCCGCCAGGCGAACAAAATCAGGCAGCGACTCCATATATGACTGGGAATGGCGGCCAGAATAAATCATATCCTGCCACTGCTTAACCATGCCGAGATAGCGGTTGTTAAGATTCAGCACCAGCACCGGCAGGCCGTACTGCAGCGCGGTAGAGAGTTCCTGAATATTCATTTGAATACTGCCGTCGCCGGTTACGCACACCACGGTTTCTTCAGGCAGCGCAAGCTTCACGCCGAGCGCTGCCGGCAAGCCGAAGCCCATAGTGCCGAGCCCGCCGGAGTTTATCCAACGACGAGGCTGGTCAAAGGTGTAATAAAGGGCTGCAAACATCTGATGCTGACCAACGTCGGAAGTCACGTATGCTTCGCCGTTAGTGAGTTTATAGATAGTTTCGATAACCGCCTGGGGCTTAATTTTTCCGCTTTCGCGATCGAACTCCAGACACTGTTTTGCACGCCAGTGTTCAATTTGTTGCCACCAGTCGCGGATATCGTCGCAGGACTGGGAAGCCCCTTCCTGAATAAGCAGTTCGAGCATCTGCTGCAAAACCTGGCGAGCATCGCCCACGACGGGAATATCTGCGCCAACCGTTTTCGAGATAGAGGTTGGATCGATATCGATATGCAGCACCGTGGCATGAGGACAGTATTTTGCCAGGTTATTGGTTGTACGGTCGTCAAACCTGACGCCCACGCCAAAAATCACGTCCGAATTGTGCATGACCATATTGGCTTCATATGTTCCATGCATGCCTAGCATACCCAGCGCCTGCCGGTGCGTGCCCGGAAATGCACCCAGCCCCATTAAAGAAGAGACGACGGGAATGTTCAGCTTCTCGGCAATTTCACGCAGTTCTGCATGGCAGGCAGAGGTTATCGCACCGCCCCCCACATACAGCACCGGCTTTTTCGCGGCCAGCAACGTTTGCAGGGCGCGCTTGATCTGGCCCTTATGTCCCTGCGTGGTCGGATTATACGAACGCATGCTCACCGTTTCCGGGTAGCTATAAGGGAACTTATTTGCCGGACTCATAATATCTTTTGGCAAATCAACGACCACGGGTCCCGGACGGCCGCTGGCGGCAAGCCAGAACGCTTTTTTGATAATGCCTGGAATATCTTCTGCCTGCTTAACCAGGAAGCTATGCTTCACTACCGGGCGCGAGATCCCCACCATGTCGCATTCCTGGAAAGCATCGTAACCAATGAGGGACGTAGCAACCTGGCCTGACAGCACCACCAGAGGAATGGAGTCCATATAAGCGGTAGCGATACCGGTTATGGCATTTGTTGCGCCGGGTCCTGATGTGACCAGCACGACCCCAACTTCCCCGGTTGCTCGCGCCAGCCCATCAGCCATATGTACGGCGGCTTGTTCATGGCGTACCAGCACATGATCAATGCCTCCAATGGTGTGGAGCGCGTCGTAAATATCGAGTACAGCGCCCCCCGGATAGCCGAATACATGCTTAACGCCCTGATCGATTAACGATCGGACGACCATCTCGGCTCCTGACAACATCTCCATGGTTTGCCTCCAGGCTCACGTTTTTGACTGACGGCAGAACGCATTTCCGCTCGGTCATTAAGGCAGAATTGACGTTCTGCCTGACTTTTTTATTTTAAGTGTTCCTTCCTAACATAACCGTTGAAAATCAGGCAATCAATCGCACGGCGCGGCACCTACAGCATCGCTTTTAACTTCCCTGCTACAATATGCCGACATGGCGGCATTAAGCCCTGAACATAAGCAAATATTATTGTTGAATATATTAAGAATTTAACAATTACAGGTGCAATCTAATTAACGTCGGAAATTTTATGCGTAGCGAGGCGGCGTTCAGAAAATGCTACAGCACAAAATCCTGCTTTTTCGGGCACAATGAGAAAAACCGGCCTGTTTTCTTTCGCCTGTGTCTACGGACCGCCATCGAAGATTATCTGCTGCACACAGAAGTGAGCAATTCCGCCATCCACTGATGGCCTCTGTCCCTGTCCGCAGACTCGTGCCATGACAGATAACAGGTTCGTTTATTCTCCTTAAGAGGAAGCGCAAATATTTTTAGCTGTAAACTTTCGGAAAATTCTTCGGCTAGCCAGCGAGGTGCTATTGCCACTAATTGCGTCTGCGATACGACATTCAGTACGCTTGTCATCGCCATGCCCTGATAAGAAATACACGACTGTTTTTGCGGCGTCTGATACCAGGGCGCGCTAAACGAGGCAAATCTATCCAGTGAAACCACCGCATGCTGCTCTTTATAAATATCTCTGGCTCTTAACATGGTGGTAAGCCGTGGATGTTTTTGACCGGCCACCAAAACCATTTCGTCTTCAAACAGCGGCAGACATGAAAAATCCGGGCGAAGAAATTCATCATAGCTGATAACGAATTCCGTTTCCTGATAGCGTAGCTGGTGTTCGATATCTTTATTTAAGCTGGATTTAAACGATAGCTGAATATTGGGAGCCGCCTTTCTGACATTATAAAAAATGACGGAGGTCAATAAATTATCGAGCGGACTGCTAACGCAAAGATGAAAAATTCGGGTGCTCTCTGCGGGTTCAAAACCCGTGCCCGGCAGCTCATTTTGCACAAGATGCAGCGCCTGACGCACAACGCCAAACAGTTGAACAGCGCGGGGCGTTGGCTGTATGCCGCGTCCATAGCGCACAAACAGCTCATCGTTAAACATCACCTTCAGGCGCGCCACGGCATTGCTGACCGCCGGTTGCGACATCCCCAACAATCGAGCTGCTTTTGTGATGTTCTGCACCTGCATCACCGCATCAAAAACAGTCAATAAGTTTAAATCCACCGTGCGCAACTGATATTTATTTCCATCGCTAACGGGTGGGCTTTTTATATAATTACCAAGCATGATCTTACTCCAGTAACAGGGCAATTCCTTCTGCACAGAAGGTGCTATACACAATTCCTTTCATACCTTTTTAAATATACTGGTAGCAGTAATAAGCAGTTTACTGGCTTAACATCTTGTCATACCGCCAGGCAAGGCTGACATAAAGGCACAGGTTATTACTGCAACAAACCTTTCACCATGCCTGATTAATTCCTGTGATTCCAGCGTGGTTTACCGAGCGGTAATAAATCATAAAACGAACCAATGTACAATTATTCACGTGGTGAATAATTTTTTGCTCATTGATAAATTATTTAAATGCGTTTAATGAAATTTTAGAGATATATCGCATAAATTTATCTTTGATTCTCCGCAAACGCAAAAAAACGCTTACGTTAAGGCGGAAAGCTAAGTATCTCTAATAAGCTCTCCTTATTAAACGCGTAAAGTTTCATTCGCTTTCATGGATTGTGCAATGATAAAAGCACCCGCCAACGCACATTGGTATATCTTTTAATTTATGCATTTTTCAGCATAATTAACTACGACGAAAATCCGTTGAATATGGCCATGTTAGTATTCCTCAGCCGCTGAGGGTTGACACGGCAAAACAGATCAAGTACCAATAAATACATATCGCAAACGCTTGAGGCCTGAAACATGATTCGCACCCATCGCCTACTAGTTCTCCTACTAAACGCATCTTATTTGCGCGGTAGACTGGTGGGCGACATCAAGCGTTGATTCAAGCCATCAGACTGAAAAAACCCGCGCCGCAGCGCGGGTTTTTTTATGCCCCGGCATCGGCGCTAAAACAAAACAAGGACCATAACATGAGCCAGCAAGTCATAATTTTTGATACGACCTTACGTGACGGCGAGCAAGCGCTGCAGGCCAGCCTGAGTGTCAAAGAGAAGCTGCAGATAGCTATGGCGCTGGAGCGTATGGGGGTTGATGTTATGGAGGTCGGTTTCCCGGTTTCCTCGCCTGGTGATTTTGAATCCGTACAAACTATCGCCCGCAACGTCAAAAACAGCCGTGTTTGCGCGCTGGCCCGCTGCGTAGAAAAAGATATCGATGTCGCGGCTGAGTCATTAAAAGTTGCAGAAGCCTTCCGAATTCATACCTTTATCGCAACCTCCCCAATGCATATTGCGACCAAGCTGCGCAGCACGCTGGATGAGGTCATTGAACGCTCGATCTATATGATAAAGCGCGCCCGTAACTATACCGACGACGTTGAATTCTCCTGCGAAGATGCAGGGCGAACGCCCATTGCCGACCTGGCACGCGTAGTAGAAGCCGCCATTAGCGCCGGCGCAACGACTATCAATATCCCCGACACCGTCGGTTACACCATGCCTTTCGAATTCGCTTCAATCATTAGCGGCCTGTATGAACGCGTGCCGAATATCGACAAAGCTATCATCTCTGTACATACCCATGACGACCTGGGTCTGGCCGTGGGTAACGCCATGGCGGCCGTACATGCCGGCGCACGCCAGGTTGAAGGCGCAATGAACGGTATCGGTGAGCGTGCCGGCAACTGTTCTCTGGAAGAAGTGATCATGGGAATTAAGGTGCGCAAAGATATTATGAACCTGCACACCAATATCAATCACCATGAAATCTGGCGCACCAGCCAGATGGTCAGCCAGATCTGCAACATGCCGGTTCCGGCAAACAAGGCCATTGTCGGCACCGGCGCTTTTGCCCACTCCTCCGGTATCCACCAGGATGGGGTGCTGAAGAATCGCGAAAACTACGAAATCATGACCCCGGACTCCATCGGCCTGAATCAGGTGCAACTGAATCTGACCTCCCGTTCCGGTCGCGCCGCGGTGAAACATCGTATGGACGAAATGGGTTACAAAGAAACCGACTACAGCCTGGATTCGCTGTACGACGCCTTCCTGAAGCTGGCCGATAAAAAAGGCCAGGTCTTTGATTACGATCTGGAAGCGCTGGCATTCATCGGTAAACAGCAGGAAGAGCCGGAGCATTTCAGCCTGCAATACTTCAACGTGCAGTCTGGCTCAAGCGTCATTTCTACCGCTTCCGTTCAGCTGCACTGCGGCGACCAGACGCATTCTGAGGCCGCAACCGGCAACGGCCCGGTTGACGCCGTCTACCAGGCGATTAACCGCATTACCCATTACGATGTCGAACTGGTGAAGTACCAGCTTTCCGCAAAAGGCCAGGGCAAAGACGCTCTGGGCCAGGTGGACATCGTTGTCACCTATAAAGGCCGCCGCTTCCACGGCGTGGGTCTGGCGACCGATATCGTGGAATCTTCAGCGAAAGCGATGATTAACGTGCTTAATAACATCTGGCGTGCCGGCGAAGTCGAAAAAGAACTGCAACGCAAAGCCAATAATAAAGAAACAAACCAGGAAACCGTGTGACATGTCAAAAACTCATCATATAGCAGTATTGCCGGGTGACGGCATCGGCCCGGAAGTTATGGCGCAGGCGATGAAGGTGCTGGATGCCGTTCGTAAGCGTTTCGATATGCGAATTACGACCAGCTCCTATGATGTTGGCGGCATCGCCATCGACCGCCACGGCAACCCTCTGCCTCCGGTAACCGTTGACGGCTGTGAGCAGGCTGACGCCATTCTGTTTGGCTCGGTTGGCGGCCCAAAATGGGAACATCTGCCGCCGACGCAGCAGCCAGAACGCGGCGCGCTGCTGCCGCTGCGTAAACATTTCAAGCTGTTCAGCAATCTGCGTCCGGCGCGTTTATATCAGGGCCTGGAAGAGTTTTGTCCGCTGCGTGCCGATATCGCCGCAAAAGGCTTCGACATTTTATGCGTGCGTGAACTGACCGGCGGTATTTATTTCGGCCAGCCGAAGGGGCGTGAAGGCGCCGGCATGCACGAAAAAGCGTTCGACACCGAGGTTTATCATCGCTTTGAAATTGAGCGTATCGCCCGCATTGCCTTTGAGTCAGCGCGTAAACGCCGCAATAAAGTCACCTCTATTGATAAAGCGAACGTACTGCAAACCTCCGTTATGTGGCGCGAGATCGTCAATGAAATTGCCAGCGAGTACCCGGACGTCGCGCTGTCGCATATGTATATCGACAACGCCACCATGCAGTTGATTAAAGATCCTTCTCAGTTCGATGTACTGCTGTGCTCCAACCTGTTCGGCGACATTCTGTCCGACGAATGCGCGATGATAACCGGCTCGATGGGCATGCTGCCTTCCGCCAGCCTGAATGAACAAGGCTTTGGCCTGTATGAACCCGCGGGCGGCTCGGCGCCGGACATCGCAGGCAAAAATATCGCAAACCCTATTGCGCAGATCCTGTCGCTGGCTCTGCTGCTGCGCTACAGCCTGAACGCAGAAGAAGCGGCCCGGGCCATCGAAAACGCCATTAACCTCGCGCTGGAAGAAGGCTTCCGTACCGGAGATCTGGCTGGCGATGGCAAAGCAATCGGCACCGACGAAATGGGCGACACCATTGCCCGCTTCGTGGCACAGGGGAAATAATCATGGCGAAGACGTTATATCAAAAGCTGTACGATGCCCACGTGGTTTATGAGGCGGTGGACGAAACCCCGCTGCTGTATATCGACCGCCATCTGGTGCATGAAGTGACCTCCCCGCAGGCATTTGACGGCCTGCGCGCGCATAATCGCCCGGTGCGTCAGCCGGGTAAAACCTTCGCGACCATGGATCACAACGTTTCCACGCAGACAAAAGACATCAACGCCTCAGGCGAAATGGCCCGCATTCAGATGCAGGAATTGATGAAAAACTGCAAGGCATTCGGCGTTGAGCTGTATGACCTGAACCACCCGTATCAGGGCATCGTCCACGTAATGGGGCCGGAACAAGGCATTACGCTGCCGGGCATGACCATCGTGTGCGGCGACTCCCATACCGCCACCCACGGTGCCTTTGGCGCGCTGGCGTTTGGTATCGGCACCTCCGAAGTAGAGCACGTGCTGGCAACGCAAACCCTGAAACAGGGCCGCGCCAAAACCATGAAGATTGAGGTCACCGGCACTGCGGCACCGGGCATCACTGCCAAAGACATCGTGCTGGCGATCATCGGTAAAACCGGCAGCGCCGGCGGCACCGGCCACGTAGTGGAATTCTGCGGTAGCGCCATCCAGGCCCTGAGCATGGAAGGCCGCATGACGCTGTGCAATATGGCAATCGAAATGGGCGCCAAAGCGGGTATCGTTGCGCCGGATGAAACCACCTTCAGCTACGTGAAAGGCCGTCTGCACGCGCCAAAAGCCGAAGACTGGGACGAGGCGGTTGCCTGGTGGAAAACCTTCAGCACGGATGAAGGCGCCAGGTTCGATACCGTTGTAACCCTGGATGCCGCGGATATCGCACCGCAGGTCACCTGGGGCACCAATCCTGGGCAGGTTATCTCCGTTACCGAAAAGATTCCCGATCCACAATCCTTCGCCGATCCGGTCGAGCGAGCCTCTGCCGAGAAGGCGCTGACGTATATGGGCCTGCAGCCGGGTATTCCGTTAACCGAAGTGGCGATCGACAAAGTGTTTATCGGCTCGTGCACCAATTCACGTATTGAAGATTTACGTGCCGCGGCGCAAATCGCCAGGGGGCGTAAAGTCGCGCCGGGCGTGCAGGCGCTCGTCGTGCCGGGGTCCGGTCCGGTAAAAGCGCAGGCGGAAGAAGAAGGGCTGGATAAGATCTTCATCGAAGCCGGCTTCGAATGGCGTTTGCCCGGCTGCTCAATGTGCCTGGCGATGAACAACGATCGGCTGGAACCGGGTGAACGCTGCGCCTCTACCAGCAACCGTAACTTTGAAGGCCGCCAGGGCCGTGGCGGGCGCACCCACCTGGTCAGCCCGGCCATGGCGGCGGCGGCGGCCGTTGCCGGTCATTTTGCTGACATCCGCACGTTGAAATAAAGGAAAACACCATGGCAGAGAAATTTACCCAACATACCGGCCTGGTCGTTCCGCTGGATGCTGCAAACGTTGATACCGACGCGATTATCCCGAAGCAGTTTTTGCAAAAGGTCACCCGCACCGGTTTTGGCGCGCACCTGTTCAACGACTGGCGTTTTCTGGACGATGCAGGCCAGCAGCCTAACCCGGAATTCGTACTGAATTTCCCGGTTTACAAAGGCGCCTCCATCCTGCTGGCGCGTGAAAACTTCGGCTGCGGCTCTTCCCGTGAGCACGCGCCCTGGGCGCTGACGGATTACGGCTTTAAGGTGGTTATCGCACCAAGCTTTGCGGATATATTCTACGGCAACTCGTTCAACAACCAGCTTCTGCCGGTCGCGCTGAGCGAAGAAGAAGTCGATGAGATGTTTAAGCTGGTCGCGGCAAATCCGGGCATGAGCTTCGTGGTCGATCTGGAAGCTCAAACCGTGAAGGCAGGCGAGAAAACGTATTCCTTTACGATTGATACGTTCCGCCGACACTGCATGTTAGAAGGGCTGGACAGCATTGGCCTGACGCTACAGCACGAAGACGCGATTTCGACTTACGAACGCAAGCAGCCGGCGTTTATGCGTTAATAAAAAGGGCGCTTAAGGCGCCCTTGAGAGTGATAACAAAGCTTCCAGCGTGACAAAACTAACAAGCGCCGTCATTTAAAAACAAGGAAAATCACAAAGAAGGAAAAATCACGCTTTTTTCTTCTTTGTCAGCAATCGGAGGGCGCTTAAGGCGCCCTTTTTTAGATGTTTTGCACCCGGCTCGTTAGCGCCAGCGCCGCCACCGAAAGCCCGGCAATCAACCAGTACACGGAATAGTGACCAAAGCTTTCCGCAAGCGCGCCCTGTAGTACACCCGCCAGTATCACCCCGGTCGAAATACTGTTCGTAAAAAGCGTCGTTGCAGAACCAGGACGCCCCGGCATTAAATCCTGAAACCAAAGCATGCCGATCCCGGCCACTATACCGATAAACACCGCGTTAAAAAGCTGCAAAATCAGTAACGCAGCGCGGCTGTGGAACATAATCAACCCAACGTAGAACAGCACGCCTGCGGCCACGGCAATCACCATCAGGCGCCGCTTCCCGAAACGCTTCACGTAATAGCCCGCCAGAATCATCGCCGGGATTTCGAGGCCTGCCGCCGTTCCCATCAACAGACCGGCAAGGGATTCAGGCAACCCTAAATCACCGCTGATCCACAGCGGCATGTCGATGATATACATGGTGTTGCAGGTCCACATCAGCATCGAGGCGATAAACAGCATGCGTACATTTTTATCTTTCCAGCCGCCAACCTGCGTGAGCGCCACGTCGGCAGGCTGCTCAATTCGAGCGACGGAAGGTAAGGCAAAGAAAATAAGCGCCAGCGAGATAACGAAAATTCCCGCCGCAATAAGAAACATGGCGGTAAAGCCGTAATTCAGCGCCAGCATAAAAGAGAGCGGCGGGCCGATAACCCAGGCAAGCGAGAGCTGGGCGCGCATCACCGAGCTGAACATCACTACTTCACGCGCGGAGCTGTCCGCATATTCGCGCGCCAGGGCAAAAATCTGCGGCATAGCCGTATTTGCGACGGAGGCGAACAGCACGCCGACGGTGATTAACGTCAGGTAATGGCGATTAAAAGCGAACAGCACGCAGTTCGCCACCGCCATGAGGCAACACAACATTATTAATTTGCGCCTGTCGCCCCGGTTATCAGAGCGGCTGGCAAGCAGCAGGCTGACCAGAATACCGGCCACGGCGTTAACGGTATAAAACAGGCCAACCCAGAAGGGACGGGCTTCCACCTCACGCGATAAAAACAGGCTGAGCGTTGGTGCCTGAAGCGCCCCCGCAATGCCCATCATAAAAGCAACTACCATAAAAGCGGCGTACACCGGGTTAATACGTCGTCCTTTGGTGAGAAACCAGGCCATGCACAGGGGTCCTTTTAAACGCGGGCGTTAAGGGTTGAAAGCATAAACTAAAAAAGCCAGCAGTTAACCTGCTGGCTGGTGAAAAGCACCAATACTCAGTTACACATGATGAAAACAATTCAGCGCTTAACGGCCATCGGGGTTGTAACCTCCCACTGCATTAAGTCTTTGAGCATCCCCAGACGTTGCCCTGCTGTCAGGCGAGCCAGCCATCCAGACCCGACACCTTGTGTCGCGGCAAAGTATTGACGATAAAACTCCACAGGTGATGACCGTTTCATACATCCTCCTCGCTTTCATCGATGACAATTATTGGCATAATATAGGGAAAGGTAAATTGATGAGTTTCTGTCTGGAGTTCCCCTTTTATGTCCTCTGGTCGTCTGCAACAACAGTTCATCCGCCTGTGGCATGCGTGCTCCGGCAAACCGCAAGAAACCACGCTCAACGATCTGGCGGAGCTACTAAATTGCTCGCGCCGCCATATGCGCACGCTGTTAAATGCGATGCAGGAGAAAGGCTGGCTAAGCTGGAAGGCCGAGGCCGGGCGCGGCAAACGATCGCAGCTTGAGTTTCTGTATACCGGCCTTGCGCTGCAGCAGCAGCGGGCCGAGGATCTCCTTGAGCAGGATCGCATCGATCAGCTTGTGCAGATCGTGGGGGATAAAGCCGCCGTCCGGCAGATGCTGATCTCGCATATCGGCAGAAGCTTTCGCCAGGGGCGCCATATTCTGCGAGTGCTCTATTACCGCCCGCTGCTGAACCTGCTTCCCGGCTCCGCATTGCGTCGTTCGGAAACGCATATCGCCCGGCAGATATTCAGCGGCCTGACGCGCATAAATGAGGAAAACGGGGAACTGGAAGCGGATATCGCCCATCACTGGCAGCAAATTTCCCCTTTGCACTGGCGCTTTTATCTTCGTCCCGGCATCCATTTCCACCATGGACGCGAGCTGGACATGCTGGACGTGATGACCTCCCTGCAGCGAATTAACAGCCTGCCGCTTTATGCACATATTCATCAAATCAGCACGCCAACGGACTGGACGCTGGATATTTATCTCTCGCAGCCGGACCGCTGGCTTCCCTGGCTGCTCGGCAGCGTAAATGCGATGATCCTGCCGCGCGAATGGCAAACTTTAGAGAACTTTTCTCGCCAGCCCGTTGGCACCGGCCCCTACTCGGTGGTACGCAACAATACTAATCAGCTCAAGATTCAGGCCTGGGATGACTACTTTGGCTATCGCGCGCTTATTGACGAGGTGAACTTCTGGGTGCTGCCGGAGATTGGCGAGGAGGTGAGCTGTGCGGTGCAGCTTCAGGGCATGCCGGATAGCGAAAAAGCGGTCGAAAGCCGGCTGGAAGAAGGCTGCTATTACCTGCTGTTCGATAGTCGTTCATCACGGGGCTGCCATGACGGCGTGCGGAGCTGGGTAAGCCACCTGCTCGCGCCTATTCATCTTCTGTATGGCGCAGGCGAGCAAATTCAGCAGTACTGGTTTCCGGCTTACGGCCTGCTCCCGCGCTGGCACCATACGCGTCCACAGCCCATCGGAGAGAAACCCGCCGGGCTTGAAACCCTCACCCTGACCTTCTATCGCGATCACGTAGAGCATCGCGTCATCAGCAATATTATGGTGAAGCTGCTCGCCGCACACGGCGTTCGCCTTGAGGTGCGTGAGGTGAGCTACGAAGAGTGGCACCAGGGCGACATTGTCAGCGATATCTGGCTTAACAGCGCAAACTTTACCCTGCCGCTGGAGTTTTCGCTCTTCGCCCATCTCTACGAAGTGCCGCTGATACAAAAGTGCATCGACATTGACTGGGACACAGACACCGGGAAATGGCATAAGGGCGAGCTGAACCTGCCGGAATGGAGCCAGCAACGCGTTGAACGCAATGATATTTTACCGCTGATCCACCACTGGCTGCGTATTGAAGGCCAGCGCAGCATGCGCGGCGTCAGGATGAATACGCTCGGCTGGTTCGATTTTAAATCCGCCTGGTTTGCTCCGCCGTAGCCCAGGCCCTTTCAGAAAGTGCGCAGAGTCATTACAATGGCGCGTTCTCAACGGGGTGCCCGGACCATTGTCCGAGCTGAGATAATACCCGTCGAACCTGATCCGGATAACGCCGGCGAAGGGATTTGAGGCTTATCGCTCAAAGTCCTTTGCCACCCCTACTTTAAGAGGTGCAAAGTGTTCAAAAAATTACTGCCGCTGCTTGCGCTCGTCGCCGCCCCTGTTTTTGCTAAACCCCTGCTCACCGTTTATACCTACGACTCCTTTGCCGCTGACTGGGGGCCGGGTCCCGCAGTAAAAAAAGCGTTTGAAGCCGACTGTAACTGCGAGCTGAAATTCGTCGCCCTTGAAGACGGCGTGTCGCTGCTCAACCGCCTGCGTATGGAAGGCAAAAACAGTAAAGCCGACGTGGTGCTGGGCCTGGACAACAACCTTATTGAAGCGGCTTCGCAAACTAAACTCTTTGCGCCGAGCAACGTCGACACCGGCGCCCTTAACATCCCCGGCGGCTGGAAGAACCAGACCTTCGTCCCGTTTGACTACGGCTATTTCGCTTTTGTGTATGATAAAAACAAACTCAAAAACCCACCGAAAAGCCTGAAAGAACTGGTAGAAAGCGATCGGAAATGGAAGGTGATTTATCAGGACCCCCGCACCAGCACGCCGGGTCTGGGCCTGCTGCTGTGGATGCAAAAAGTCTATGGCGACAAAGCGCCCGCCGCCTGGGCAAAGCTTGCAGACAAAACCGTGACCGTCACCAAAGGCTGGTCTGAGGCCTACGGCCTGTTCTTAAAAGGCGAAGGCGACCTGGTGCTGAGCTACACCACTTCTCCGGCCTATCACATCATTGAAGAGAAAAAAGAGAACTACGCCGCCGCAGATTTCAGCGAGGGGCACTATCTGCAGGTTGAAGTCGCCGCTCGCCTGGCCGCCAGCAAACAGCCTGAACTGGCAGAAAAATTCATGAAATTCATCACCCAGCCCGGCTTCCAGAACGCCATCCCAACCGGCAACTGGATGTATCCGGTCACGGACGTGAAATTACCAGAAGGTTTCAGCAGCATTAAAAAACCGCAAACCTCGCTGGAATTCACCCCTGAAGAAGTTTCTGAGCTTCGCGCAAGCTGGATTAGTGCATGGCAACGCGCCGTCAGCCGTTAATCCCCGGCTGGCTGTTTCCCGGACTCTTCGCCGCCACGCTTGTGGTGGCGATAGCCCTGGCGGCAATGTTTGCGCTGTGGTTTAACGCGCCGCAGAGCGATATTCGCGGGCTTGCGCAGGACAGCTATCTTTGGCACGTCCTGCGCTTCTCATTCTGGCAGGCGTTTCTCTCCGCCGTACTTTCAGTGTTTCCGGCAATTTTTCTTGCGCGCGCGCTTTACCGCCGTCGCTTCCCGGGCCGCCTCGCTCTGCTACGTTTATGCGCCATGACGCTGGTGCTGCCGGTGCTGGTGGCCGTATTTGGCATTCTGACCGTTTACGGGCGCGTTGGCTGGCTGGCCTCGCTGTGCGCGTGGCTGGGCGTGGAATGGACGTTCTCGCCGTATGGTTTGCAGGGGATCCTGCTGGCGCACGTCTTTTTTAATTTACCGATGGCGACGCGGCTCTTATTGCAGGCGCTGGAGAATATTCCCGGTGAACAGCGACAGCTCGCCGCACAGCTTGGCATGCAGGGCTGGCATTTCTTTCGCTTTGTAGAATGGCCGTGGTTACGCCGCCAGATCCTGCCCGCGAGCGCGCTTATTTTTATGCTCTGCTTTGCAAGCTTCGCCACCGTGCTCTCGCTTGGCGGCGGGCCGCAGGCAACCACTATCGAACTCGCCATTTTCCAGGCGCTAAGCTACGACTACGATCCTGCCCGCGCGGCGCTGCTTGCGCTGGTGCAGATGATTTGCTGTCTGGGCCTGGTGCTGTTAAGCCAGCGGCTTAGCAAAGCCATGCCCACAGGCGACAGCCAGGTGCAGGGCTGGCGCGATCCGCAGGATAGCCTGCGCCGCAGACTTTGCGACGGGGCGCTAATCGTCCTTGCGCTGTTACTGCTGTTGCCGCCGTTGCTGGCGGTGATTATTGATGGCATCAACAGCGGCTTCAGCGCGGCGCTATCGCAGCCTGTTCTCTGGCAGGCGCTCGCAACCTCGCTGAGAATAGCCATTGCCGCCGGGCTCGTCTGCGTAATCATCACTGTGATGCTGCTATGGAGCTCAAGAGAACTGCGTCTGCGTAATCGCGCTTTTGCCGGGCAGGCCCTGGAGCTTAGCGGCATGTTAATCCTCGCCATGCCGGGCATTGTGCTGGCAACCGGCTTCTTTCTGCTGCTGAACAATACGGTCGGCCTGCCGCAGTCTGCCGATGGCATCGTGATTTTTACCAACGCGCTGATGGCCATCCCTTACGCGCTAAAAGTGCTGGAAAACCCCATGCTGGACTTAGCCGGGCGCTACGGAAAACTCTGCCAGTCGCTGGATATTAGCGGCTTTCAACGCCTGCGCCTTATCGAGTTAAGGGCGCTGAAAATTCCTCTGGCGCAGGCGCTGGCCTTTGCCTGCGTGCTGTCGATTGGTGATTTTGGGGTGGTGGCGCTGTTCGGCAATGATGATTTCCGCACGCTGCCGTTCTATCTTTACCAGCAAATTGGTTCCTACCGCAGCGAAGCCGGCGCCGTCACCGCGTTTATCCTGCTGATGCTGTGCTTTGCTTTATTCACGCTGATTGAAAAACTTCCGGGACGCCATGCTGACGCTGACTGATGTAACCTGGCTTTACCGCCATTTACCGATGCGCTTTTCACTTAACGTAACGCCGGGAGAACGCGTTGCGGTGCTGGGGCCAAGCGGCGCCGGGAAAAGTACCCTGTTGAGTTTGATTGCCGGTTTTCTGACGCCCGCCAGCGGGGAAATAACGTTATGCGGTGAAAACCATACCCGCACCGCGCCCGCGCAGCGTCCTGTATCCATGCTGTTTCAGGAGAATAATCTTTTCAACCACCTAAGCGTGCGGGAAAACATCGGGCTGGGCATGAATCCGGGGCTGAAGCTTAATCAGGCACAGCGCGAGCGGCTTGAGAAAATTGCCGAACAAATGGCGATCGGCGATTTGCTGGCGCGCCTGCCCTCGGAGCTTTCCGGCGGGCAGCGTCAGCGCGTTGCCCTTGCCCGCTGCCTGGTACGCAAACAGCCCATTTTGCTTCTTGATGAGCCCTTTTCCGCTCTAGATCCGGCGCTGCGCCTGGAGATGCTGCAACTGCTCGACGAGGTGTGCCAGCGGCAACGGCTTACCCTGCTGATGGTTTCTCACAGCATTGAAGACGCGGCGCGCATAGCCGAAAGAAGCCTGGTGGTGGTTGATGGCCGTATCAGCTGGGATGGCGACACGGCAACGTTGCTGCGCGGCGAAGCGAGTGCTTCATCGCTGCTGGGAATAGCCGCTCAGGCCTGACCCGTAAGCACTTTCCAGAGGATATTAAGCCAGACAGGCATCAGCGGATGCGTCTGCAGCGCCACCACGCTGCCAATCGCCAGCGCCAGCGTGACGGGCGCAAGCCAGTGCAAACGCGCACGCGGCAGATAGCGCGTTAATTTATCGCTGCCGGACTTGCCGCTGCGCCACCAGCGCCAGCAAAGCCACGCCGCCAGCCACACCAGCAACGCCACGGCCAGCAATAGCCATTTGAAGCTGCTGCTTTGCATATCCGCAGGGATGTCGATGGCCGCACCGGCCAGAATGCCCGGCATAAAATACAGCGGCGGCCAGAAAATACAGCCGATGATATTAGGCAGGATAAACTTCGCAACGGGCAGATCCAGCATCCCCGCCACCATCGGCACCAGCGGACGCGTCGGGCCAATAAACCGGCCAATCAGAATGGTAAACATGCTGTGCTGATGCAGCGCGTGCTCGGTTTTATCAAGCAACGCCTTATTTTTCTTCATAAACGACCAGCGGTGCAGCGGCCCTTTAAAGCGTCCGCCCAGCCAGAACGACAGCCAGTCGCCCATCAGGCAACCCACAATCCCCGCCGCCCATGCATGGTAGAAGTTCACTTCTCCACCGCCAATCAGCGCGCCAAGCCCAGCCATCATGACCGTGCCCGGCAGAATCAGCCCTACCAGCGCAAGGGATTCGAGAAAAGCGACCAGCATCACCGCGATAAGCGAATACGCCGCCGACTGTGTAATAAAGTGTTCCAGCAAAGCTTCCATAACGCATCCGTAGAGAAACGAGTGGGCGATTCTCCTGAGTGATTACATCATCGTCAAGCCATCAATTGTATGAATAAATAATAGCGGCTATTCGCAGCCTGCCCGGAATTCACTCGGGCTTGCGCCGGTACACTTTTTGAACACGCGCGAGAAGTAGAGCTGATCTTCGAACCCAACGTTGCGCCCTACGCTTGCAATCGGCATACGCGTGGTGCTGAGCAGCAGTTTCGCCTGGCTAATGCGCTGATCTTCACGCCAGCTTAAAACGCTGACGCCAAGCTGCTGACGAAAAAGATGGGAAAGCCGGGAAGGAGACAAACAGACGTGCTGCGCAACGCTTGCGATATCAAAATGACCGTCGGCAAGATGGTCGCTAATGTACTGGCAGGCGTCGCGCACGCGGGTATCCAGCGGCGGGTTGAGAGAGGGGCTCAACGCTTCCATGCGCCGCAGCAAAAGCTGCTCAAGAAGGTTAATCGCCAACAGTTCCGCGTAGCGCCCTTCGGCCTGCCCCGCGTCAATAATCTGCTGAAAAAGCTGCGAGAAGCCCTGCTGGTGGGCATCGTCCGGGCGATAAAACCCCGTATGGGCGAAAATAGGCTCCCAGTTCAGCCACTCCTGCCAGTAGGCGCGCGGGCGAAAGTAGACCCACTGGTGATACCACTCTTTGCTGGCCGGCGCGCGGCCGTAATGGTGCACCTCGCCGGGCGGGAACAGCAGCATATCGCCGGGACGGCAAACGTAATTCTTTCCTTGATTATTGATAACCCCTTCGCCACGCACGGTGAGATTAAGGATATAGCCTTTCATGCCCAGCGGCCGGTCGATAAAAAAATCCAGCGGCCCCAGCGCCTCGATCGGCGTAAGCCCGGCCACCAGGTGCGCATTAAAGGAGTAGCCGGGCAACAGGGGATCGTTTTGTAGTTCAGGCATCATGTAGCTCGCTTTTCATCAAAGATAAGAGAAACAATTTGTCCATATCCATGCACAGCGGCCCGGGCCGCTCGGCCACCTTTCAATAAACAGGCTAATTTTTATCATAAAGCCGCATGCTGCAAGCGCCTACGCTTTTTAACAGGCCGGCTTATCTTTTTATGAAGACAGCCAAAGTGTCTATAACGGCGGCAGAAAAGTCCACATCGAATATTTGCGGGGCGTCACATTTTGTACGCTCATAGCGATTTTATCCATAACTACAGCGATTACGACCTGACCCTTTTACGCTGCAAAACCTACTGTTCAGTGCATGAGTGTTTGACCTTCTGGAGTAAAAAAATGTCGATTGCGCTGGGCCTCGATTTTGGCAGCGATTCTGTACGCGCCTTAGCAGTAGATTGTGAAAACGGAACCGAACTGGCCGCAAGCGTAGAGTGGTATCCCCGCTGGCAGGAAGGCCGATACTGCGACGCCGCCAGCAACCAGTTCCGGCATCATCCGCTGGATTACATTGAGTCAATGGAGCGGGCGCTAAAAGCGGTGCTGGGCGAGCTGACGGCCGAGCAGCGTGGCGCTATATGCGGCATTGGCGTGGACAGCACCGGCTCAACTCCGGCGCCGATAGACGCCAACGGCAACGTGCTGGCGCTCAATCCTGAATTTGCCGACAACCCGAACGCCATGTTCGTGCTGTGGAAAGATCACACCTCGGTCGAAGAAGCCGAAGCGATTACCCGCCTGTGTCATACCCCCGGAAAAAATGATTACTCACGCTATATCGGCGGCATTTACTCCAGCGAATGGTTCTGGGCCAAAATCCTCCACGTAACCCGTGCGGACAGCCAGGTCGCGCAGGCTGCGGCTTCGTGGATTGAACTTTGCGACTGGGTGCCCGCCCTGCTTTCCGGCACCACTCGCCCGCAGGATATACGTCGCGGACGCTGCAGCGCGGGCCATAAATCGCTCTGGCATGAAGACTGGGGCGGCCTGCCTCCCGCCAGCTTCTTTGACGACCTTGACCCGATAATCAACCAGCACCTCGCCTGGCCGATGTTCACCGAGACCTGGACTGCCGACATCCCCGTAGGCACCCTCTGCGCTCAATGGGCTGAGCGCCTTGGCCTGCCGCAAAGCGTGGTGATTTCCGGCGGCGCTTTTGACTGCCATATGGGTGCAGTCGGCGCAGGAGCGCAGCCGAATACGCTGGTTAAAGTTATCGGCACGTCCACCTGCGACATTCTGATTGCCGACAGGCCAACCGTGGGCGATCGCGCCGTAAAAGGCATTTGTGGGCAAGTGGACGGCAGCGTGGTGCCCGATTTTATCGGCCTTGAAGCCGGTCAGTCTGCCTTCGGCGATATGTATGCCTGGTTTGGTCGCGTGCTCGGCTGGCCGCTGGAACAGCTCGCGCAGCAGCATCCCGAGCTGCGCGGCCAAATCGATGCCGGCAAAGAACGCCTGCTGCCCGCCCTGACCGAAGCCTGGGCAAAAAATCCCTCTCTGGAACATCTGCCGGTGGTGCTCGACTGGTTTAACGGCCGCCGCACCCCGAACGCTAACCAGCGCCTGAAAGGCGTGATTACCGATTTGAATCTGGCGACCGACGCACCGGCGCTGTTCGGCGGACTGATTGCCGCCACGGCATTTGGCGCTCGCGCCATTATGGAGTGCTTCACCGAACAGGGTATCCCGGTCAACAACGTAATGGCGCTGGGCGGCATTGCGCGTAAATCCCCGGTCATCATGCAGGTTTGCTGCGATGTGCTAAATCGTCCGCTGCAAATCGTTGCCTCCGACCAGTGCTGTGCGCTTGGCGCGGCGATTTTTGCCGCCGTTGCCGCGGGCAAACACGCGAATATTTCGCAGGCGCAGCAGGCGATGGCGAGCCCAATCGAAAGCACCTTGCAACCGATACCTCAACGCGCTGAGCGTTTTGAACAGCTTTACCGCCGCTACCAGCAGTGGGCCACCAGCGCGGAACAACACTATCTCCCTTCAGCCCCCGTAGCGGTTTCAACCGTAAAGCAGGCTGCGACGACTCTTTAAGGACACAACGATGAACATTTTTGAACAGTACGAAGTGTGGTTTGTCATTGGTAGCCAGCACCTTTACGGCACTGAGACGCTGCGACAGGTCACGCAGCACGCCGAGCACGTCGTTAACGCGCTAAATAAAGAAGCTAAGCTGCCGTGCAAACTGGTGCTAAAACCGTTGGGCACCACGCCGGACGAAATCACCGCGATTTGCCGCGACGCCAGCTACAACGACAAATGTGCCGGCATGGTGGTATGGCTGCACACCTTCTCTCCGGCAAAAATGTGGATTAACGGCCTGAGCATTCTCACCAAGCCGCTGCTGCAGTTCCATACCCAGTTTAATGCGCAGATCCCGTGGGGCAGCATTGATATGGACTTTATGAACCTGAACCAGACCGCGCACGGCGGCCGCGAGTTCGGTTTTATCGGCGCACGCATGCGCCAGCAGCACACCGTCGTCACCGGCCACTGGCAGGACCCGCAGGCGCACAAACGTATCGGCGCCTGGATGCGTCAGGCCGTCTCTAAACAAGATACCCGCCGGTTGAAGGTGGCGCGTTTTGGCGACAACATGCGCGAAGTGGCGGTTACCGACGGCGACAAGGTTGCCGCACAGATGAAATTCGGCTTCTCGGTCAATACCTGGGCGGTTGGCGACCTGGTGGCGGTGGTTAACGCCGTCAGCGACGGCGATGTGAATGCGCTGGTAGACGAATACGAAAGCAGCTATCGCCTGACGCCTGCCGCGCAACTGCACGGCGAAAAACGTCAGAACGTGCTGGACGCGGCCCGCATCGAACTGGGGATGAAACGGTTCCTTGAAGAAGGCGGATTCCATGCCTTCACCACCACGTTTGAAGATCTGCACGGCCTTAAACAGTTACCGGGCCTTGCCGTGCAGCGCCTGATGCAGCAGGGCTATGGCTTTGCGGGCGAAGGCGACTGGAAAACCGCCGCCCTGCTTCGCATCATGAAAGTGATGTCGGCCGGCCTCGAAGGCGGCACCTCCTTTATGGAGGACTACACCTACAACTTCGAAAACGGCAACGACATGGTGCTCGGTTCGCACATGCTGGAGGTTTGCCCGTCTATTGCGCTTGCGGAAAAACCGGTTCTTGATGTGCAGCAGCTGGGCATCGGCGGCAAAGCCGATCCGGCGCGTCTGATCTTCTCCACCCGAACGGGACCTGCGATAAACGCGAGCCTTATCGATCTGGGCGATCGCTTCCGCCTGCTGGTGAACTGCGTGGATGCCGTGGAAACGCCGCATCAGTTGCCAAAACTGCCGGTTGCTAACGCGCTGTGGAAAGCGCAGCCGGATCTGGCTGTCGCATCCGAAGCCTGGATTCTGGCGGGCGGCGCGCACCACACCGTCTTCAGCCAGTCGTTAACGCTTGATGATCTGCGCCTGTTCACCGAGCTGCACGGCATCGAACTTACCGTTATCGATAACGAAACCCGCCTGCCCGCGTTCAAAGACGCCCTGCGCTGGAACGAGGTTTATTACGGCTTTAAACGCTAACGATGTTTCCCCTCCTGCGGCAGGAGGGGATCTTGCGGAGAACATTATGTTAGAAGACCTCAAACGCCAGGTGCTGGAAGCGAATCTGGCACTCCCGGAAAACAATCTGGTGACGCTGACCTGGGGAAACGTCAGCGCGGTCGATCGCGAGCGCGGCGTGCTGATCATCAAGCCATCAGGCGTTGAGTACGGTCTGATGGCCGCTGAAGATATGGTCGTAGTGAGCCTGGAAACGGGCGAAGTGGTAGAAGGCCGCAAAAAACCCTCGTCGGACACGCCAACCCACCGCCTGCTGTACCAGCATTTCCCGCATATCGGCGGTATCGTTCATACCCATTCGCGCCATGCCACTATCTGGGCGCAGGCCGGGCAATCTATTCCGGCCACCGGCACCACCCACGCCGATTACTTTTACGGCCCGATCCCCTGCACGCGCAAAATGACCGATGAAGAAATAAATGGCGATTACGAATGGCAAACCGGCGAGGTGATTGTAAAAACCTTTGCCGAACGTGGAATAGATGCGCGGCAAATGCCCGGCGTGCTGGTGCATTCGCATGGCCCTTTCGCCTGGGGAAAAGATCCGCTGGATGCCGTGCATAACGCAATCGTGCTTGAAGAAGTAGCCTACATGGGTATTTTCTGCCGCCACCTGGCGCCGGAACTACCGGCTATGCAACAAACCTTGTTAGATAAGCATTACCTGCGCAAGCACGGCGCTAAGGCGTATTACGGCCAGTAAGCACTGTATATAAAAGCAGTAAATTACGGCGAAGTGGTCTATAATCAGGCCACTTTCCCTTTTATGAGAATACAGCGTGTCGCAGGCTCGGCAGGGGTTTTTACTAACGCGTCACTGGCGCGATACCCCGCATGGTACAGAGGTGGATTTCTGGCTGGCAACGGACGACGGCCCGGTTAAAGTGCGCCTGCCGTATCAGGAATCCGTGGCGTTTATTCCTCAGTCGCAGCAAAGCGAAGCCGCGCGGCTGCTTGCCGATGAAAACCACTATCGCCTTACCCCGCTTCCCCTGAAAGATTTCCACCGTCAGCCCGTCTGCGGCCTGTACTGCCGTCAGCATCGCCAGCTTATGCGCCTGGAAAAGCTGCTGCGCGACGGCGGCGTTAAGGTTTATGAAGCCGATATTCGCCCGCCGGAACGCTTTTTGATGGAGCGTTTTATTACCGCTCCCGTCTGGTTTAGCGGCACAGAGCACAACGGTGAGATAACCGAAACCCGTCTTAAACCTGCCCCGGATTATCGGCCCCCGCTGAAATGGGTTTCGCTGGACATTGAAACCAATCGCCACGGCGAGCTGTACTGCATCGGCCTTGAAGGCTGCGGGCAGCGGATTGTCTATATGCTCGGCCCGGAAAACGGCGACGCCAGGGAGCTGGACTTTACCCTTGAGTACGTTGCCAGCCGCCCGCAGCTACTTGAAAAACTCAACGCCTGGTTTGCTCAACATGACCCGGACGTGCTGATCGGCTGGAACGTAGTGCAGTTTGACCTGCGCATGCTGCAAAAGCTGGCCGATCGCTATCAGGTGCCGCTGCGTCTCGGACGTGGAAACAGCGTGCTGGAATGGCGCGAGCACGGTTTTAAACAGGGCGTATTTTTTGCCCAGGCGCCCGGCCGGGCGATCGTTGACGGCATTGACGGGCTGAAATCGGCCTTCTGGAATTTCTCTTCCTTTTCACTTGAGGCCGTTTCACAGGAATTGCTCGGCGAAGGCAAGTCGATAGACAATCCGTGGGACAGAATGGACGAAATCAATCGCCGCTTTGCGGAAGATAAGCCTGCGCTGGCGAAGTACAACCTCAAAGATTGCGAGCTGGTAACGAGGATTTTTCATAAAACCGAGCTGATGCCTTTTCTGCTGGAGCGCGCCACGGTTAACGGCCTGCCGCTGGACAAGCACGGCGGTTCCGTCGCCGCTTTCAGCCACCTTTATATTCCGCGTATGCACCGTGCCGGCTACGTCGCCCCGAATATGGGCGCGATCCCCCCGCAGGCAAGCCCCGGCGGCTACGTTATGGATTCCCGGCCCGGCCTTTATGATTCAGTGCTGGTGCTTGATTATAAGAGCCTGTATCCGTCGATCATTCGCACTTTTCTTATCGATCCGGTCGGTCTTATCGAGGGGATGGCAAACCCTACTCCGCAGCAGGCCGTGGAAGGTTTCCTTGGCGCCCATTTTTCCAGAACCACGCACTGCCTGCCGGAAATTGTCGGCCAGATCTGGCATGGACGCGACGAGGCCAAGCGTCACGGCAACAAGCCGCTCTCCCAGGCGTTAAAGATCATTATGAACGCCTTTTATGGCGTGCTGGGCACCAGCGCCTGCCGTTTCTTCGATCCCCGCCTTGCGTCATCGATCACCATGCGCGGACACCAGATCATGCTTAAAACCAAAGAACTGATCGAATCCCAGGGCTTTGATGTGATTTACGGCGACACCGATTCCACCTTTGTCTGGCTGAAAAAAGCCCATTCGGAGGAAGACGCCGCACGCACGGGCAAGCAGTTGGTCAGCCACGTGAACGCGTGGTGGACAAAGCATTTGCAGGAGACCCAGCAGCTAACCAGCGCGCTTGAGATCGAGTTCGAATCCCATTTCTGCCGCTTCCTGATGCCCACCATTCGCGGCACGGTAGAAGGCAGTAAAAAGCGTTACGCGGGGATGATTCAGGAAGGCGAACAACAGCGCATGGTGTTTAAAGGGCTGGAGACGGTACGCACAGACTGGACTCCGCTTGCCCAACGGTTTCAGCAAACGCTTTATCTGCGCATATTCCGCAAAGAGCCATACCAGGATTATATTCGTGAAACGATCGCCAGCCTGATGGCGGGCGAACTCGATGACCAGCTGGTGTATCGCAAAAGGCTGCGTCGTCCGCTTAGCGAATATCAAAAAAACGTGCCCCCGCACGTGCGCGCCGCGCGCCTGGCCGATGAGCATAATCAACGTCTGGGGCGGCAAGCCCAGTACCAGAATCGCGGAACAATCAAATACGTAATGACACTGAACGGCCCGGAACCGGTGGATTACCAGCAGTCCCCGCTCGATTACGATCACTACCTCACGCGGCAGCTCCAGCCGGTAGCAGAAGGAATTTTACCTTTCCTTGAGGATGACTTTGCTACACTGATGACAGGGCAGCTGGGGCTATTTTGACATACTCTAAATAATTCGAGTTGCCACCAGGCGGCAAGGGAGTGACAAATCTGCGTAGGCAGTTTTGAACGCTGCTGCAGCGGCCCCTGAGGGGGAATCGTCCACAGGAGCTTTCCTGGGTAAGTGACTGGGGTGAGGGAGTGCAGCCAACGCCCTTGCAGCTTGAAGTATGACGAGTAGTGACGAACGCGTTTGCTTCCAGTACCATAGCGCCCTCCTGAAACCTCCATACATCTACTACCCAACTGCCGCCCCCTTTTGCGCGCGGTTGTTATGCTATTGCCTGAAAATCTTAGTAACTGATAATAGAGCCGAAATCTTATGCCTTTTACACTTGGTCAACGTTGGATCAGCGATACCGAAAGCGAACTGGGACTGGGAACCGTGGTCGCAGTAGACCCAAGGATGATTACCCTGCTTTTCCCTGCCACCGGTGAAAATCGCCTGTATGCCAGAAATGACTCTCCTGTCACCCGCGTGATGTTTAATCCGGGCGATACCGTCACCAGCCATGAAGGCTGGCAACTTAAAGTTGATGAAGTTAAAGAAGAAAACGGCTTGCTTGCCTATATTGGCACCCGTCTGGACACCGAAGAAGCGGGCACCATGCTGCGCGAAGTTTTCCTCGACAGCAAGCTGGTCTTCAGCAAGCCGCAGGATCGTCTGTTTGCCGGTCAGATTGACCGCATGGACCGTTTTGCCCTGCGTTTTCGCGCACGTAATTATCAGAGCGAACAGTATCGCCAGCCGTGGAGCGGCCTGCGTGGCATGCGCACCAGCCTGATCCCGCACCAGTTAAATATCGCCCACGATGTGGGTCGTCGTCACGCGCCACGTGTTCTGCTGGCGGACGAAGTAGGCCTGGGTAAAACCATCGAAGCCGGGATGATCCTGCATCAGCAACTGCTGGCAGGCAGCGCCGAGCGCGTTCTTATCGTGGTGCCAGAAACCCTGCAGCATCAGTGGCTGGTTGAAATGCTGCGCCGCTTTAACCTGCGCTTCGCCCTGTTTGACGACGAGCGCTATGCAGAAGCCCAACACGATAGCGATAACCCGTTTGAAACCGAACAGTTGGTTATCTGCTCCCTTGATTTTGTGCGCCGCAGCAAGCAGCGCCTTGAGCATCTTTGCGACGCCCATTGGGATTTACTGGTCGTTGATGAAGCGCATCACCTTGTGTGGAGCGAAGAGGCGCCAAGCCGCGAATACCAGGCAGTCGAACAGCTTGCCGAACATATACCCGGCGTGCTGCTGCTAACCGCAACGCCTGAGCAACTGGGCATGGAAAGCCACTTCGCTCGCTTGCGCCTGCTTGATCCAAACCGCTTCCATAACTTTGAGCAGTTTGTTGAAGAACAGCAGCATTATCGCCCGGTGGCGGATGCCGTCGCGCTGCTGCTGGCAGGCAATCACCTGACCAACGAGCAACTGAACGCCATGAGCGAGCTTATCGGTGAGCAGGATATCGAACCGCTGCTGCAAACCGCCAACAGCGAACGCGAAGGCAGCGAGGCCGCGCGCCAGGAACTGATTTCCATGCTGATGGACCGCCACGGCACCAGCCGCGTGCTGTTCCGTAACACCCGTAACGGCGTGAAAGGCTTCCCGAAACGCGAGCTGCACACGATTCGTCTGCCGCTGCCGACGCAGTACCAGACGGCAATCAAAGTTTCCGGGATTATGAGCGCGCGTAAAGCCGTTGAAGATCGTGCTCGCGACATGCTGTACCCGGAGCAGATTTATCAGGAGTTCGAAGGCGACAGCGGCACGTGGTGGAACTTCGACCCGCGCGTTGAATGGCTGATGGGCTACCTGACCAGCCACCGTTCACAAAAGGTGCTGGTGATTTGTGCGAAAGCCGCCACTGCGCTGCAGCTTGAGCAGGTCCTGCGCGAGCGTGAAGGCATTCGCGCAGCGGTGTTCCACGAAGGTATGTCGATTATCGAGCGTGACCGCGCCGCAGCCTGGTTTGCAGAAGAAGACACCGGTGCTCAGGTGCTGCTGTGCTCTGAAATCGGCTCCGAAGGCCGCAACTTCCAGTTTGCAAGCCAGCTGGTGATGTTCGATCTGCCGTTTAATCCGGACCTGCTGGAGCAGCGCATCGGGCGTCTGGATCGTATCGGCCAGGCGCATGATATTCAGATCCACGTGCCGTACCTTGAAAAAACCGCGCAGTCGGTGCTTGTACGCTGGTATCACGAAGGGCTGGACGCCTTTGAGCATACCTGTCCGACGGGCCGTGCTATATACGACAACGTTTACCAACAGCTAATTGAATACCTTGCCGCGCCGGAGAACACCGACGGTCTCGATACGTTAATCAAACGCTGCCGCGAGCAGCACGACGCGCTGAAGCTTCAGCTTGAGCAGGGCCGCGACCGCCTGCTGGAAATTCATTCCAACGGCGGAGAGAAGGCTCAGGCGCTGGCCGAGGCTATTGCAGAGCAGGACAACGATACCGAACTGGTGAGCTTTGCCCTGAATCTGTTTGATATTGTCGGTATTAACCAGGACGATCGCGGCGACAATATGGTCGTGCTGACGCCTTCCGATCATATGCTGGTGCCGGATTTCCCTGGGCTGCCGGAAGATGGCTGCACTATCACCTTTGAACGAGATGTGGCGCTGTCGCGTGAAGACGCCCAGTTTGTGACCTGGGAACACCCGATCATTCGTAACGGTCTGGATCTTATTCTTTCCGGCGATACCGGTAGCTGCGCCCTTTCGCTGCTGAAGAATAAAGCGCTGCCGGTAGGCACGCTCCTTCTTGAGCTGGTGTATGTCGTGGAAGCGAAAGCGCCGAAGCAGCTACAGCTCAACCGCTTCCTGCCGCCGACGCCGGTTCGTATGCTGGTGGATAAAAACGGCACAAACCTCGCAGGCCAGGTGGAGTTTGAAAGCT
Organism: Buttiauxella sp.; assembly: GCA_032000125.1. Lineage (GTDB taxonomy): Bacteria > Pseudomonadota > Gammaproteobacteria > Enterobacterales > Enterobacteriaceae > Dryocola. Next base: position 153,105 of record DAMALH010000001.1, read on the forward strand.
TCAATCGTCAGCTAAGCGCGGTCAATCGACACACCAGCAGCAAGCTGGTGAATGCGGTGCAGCAGGACGTGCACGCCATCCTGCAGTTAGCCGAAGAGAAAGTGGAAGCGGCGGCTCAGGCGTTGATTTCAGCGGCACGCGAAGAAGCAGACGAGAAGCTCAGCGCGGAACTGTCCCGTCTTGAGGCGCTGAAAGCCGTTAACCCCAACATTCGTGACGACGAGCTTGAGGCGGTGGAAAATAACCGCCAGCAGGTGCTAGAGAGCCTTGCACAGGCAAACTGGCGCCTGGATGCGCTGCGTCCGATCGTGGTGACGCACCAGTAATGATTATGGAACCCTACAACCCGCCGGTCGATCCCTGGCTGGTCATCCTTTATCAGGATGAGCATATTATGGTGGTCAACAAGCCTTCGGGCCTGTTGTCCGTGCCCGGACGGCTTGACGAGCACAAAGACAGCGTGATGACGCGTATCCAGCGAGACTTCCCGCTGGCGGAATCGGTGCATCGTCTGGATATGGCCACCAGCGGCGTGATTGCGGTGGCGCTAACCAAAGACAGCGAGCGCGAGCTGAAACGGCAGTTCCGTGAGCGTGAGCCGCAAAAGCAATATGTGGCGCGGGTTTGGGGTCATCCACATCCTGAAGAAGGTCTGGTGGATCTGCCGCTGATTTGCGACTGGCCGAACCGGCCGATGCAAAAAGTGTGTTATGAAACGGGAAAATCCGCCCAGACGGAATATCAGGTGCTGGAGTATGCGACGGATAACTCGGCCCGCGTGCTGCTAAAGCCCATTACCGGACGTTCCCATCAGCTCCGCGTGCATATGCAGGCGCTGGGGCACCCTATTCTTGGGGATCGTTTCTACGCAACGCCAGAAGCCCTGGCAATGGCGCCGCGTTTACAGCTTCATGCCCAAATGCTGACCATTACCCATCCGGCTTACGGCACGCCGATGACGTTTCGCGCCCCGGCTGATTTTTAAAAAATAAGCCTCTCAGATTGAGAGGCTTATTGCTATTTGAACCCTTTCGCCGTTTTTATCAAATCATAGGCTTTCTGGATTTCCTGCGCTTTTTGCTTCGCCATCTGCATCATTTCCGGCGGCAGCCCTTTGGCGACCAGTTTGTCCGGGTGATGCTCGCTCATCAGCTTGCGGTAGGCGCGCTTAATGGCCGTCGGGTCATCGCTGCTCTTCACGCCCAGCACGTTGCAGGCATCTTCAAGCGTTGGGCCACGCTGTTGCTGCTGGAAACCACCGCTCTGCTGCTGGCTGTAGCCGCCGCCAAACTGCTGACCGCCTTCCATCATGCGCAGGAACTGATCGAACTGAACGCGTGAAATACCGAGTTCTTCTGCAATCACATACAGCACCTGACGCTCGTTGGGATGCAGCGAACCATCGGCAAAAGCGGCCTGAATCTGGATTTCCAGAAACATCCTAATCAAATCAAAACGGCCAAAACAGACGCTGCGCAGTTGACGCATTTTTTCGCGCAGCGGATAACCGTTCTCTTTGCCGACGCGAAAAGCATGCTGCGCCGCGCTACGCGCTTCGCCATGCAGTTGCATTCGCTCCATCAGCAAAGAGGCTATCTGAATATCCGCCTCGGTCACGCGTCCCTTAGATTTGGTCAGATGCCCCATCACTTCAAAGGTGGTGCTAAAAAACAGCGACTGCCGCTGCTGCTGGTTAGCAAACCAGGCGCTACGGCGGCTACGCATCTTATCGATTGCATGGCCAATCAGCAGCCCTAACACCACGCCCCAGAAGCCACCGCCCATGATAAGCGCCATTGCGACACCGAGTACTTTTCCCCAATACTGCATATACTCCCCAAATCGTCATGCTGTCGGCTAGAATTTGCTTTATCATACCCGTCATTGATAGCGGTGCCTAACGGCAGGCTGCTGAACGGGCAGGATTAACACTAGCGCTGTGGTGATGAGTAAGTTAGTCTCTGACCGTTTGCCGACGCTAAGCCATTGATGATGGAACAACGAATAACACGTATGAAAAAACGTATTCCCACCTTGCTGGCCACCCTGATTGGCTCAGCGCTTTATAGCCAACAAGGTATGGCTGCCGATCTTGCCTCGCAGTGTATGCTGGGCGTACCCAGCTATACCCGCCCTTTGATCAAAGGCGATACCAATAACCTGCCGGTTACCATTAATGCTGACCACGCGAAAGGCGATTATCCTGATAATGCGGTCTTTACCGGTAATGTGGATATCCAGCAAGGTAACAGCCGCCTGCAGTCCGATGAAGTTCAACTGCATCAGAAGCAGGTTGAGGGACAGCCCGATCCCATTCGTACGGTAGACGCGCTGGGTAATGTGCACTACGACGATAATCAGGTCATCCTGAAAGGTCCTAAAGCCTGGTCGAATTTAAATACAAAAGATACTAACGTCTGGGAAGGCGACTACCAGATGGTTGACCGTCAGGGACGTGGTACGGCCGACGTGATGAAGCAGCGCGGCAATAACCGCTACACCATTCTTGATAACGGGACGTTCACCTCCTGCCTGCCGGGTTCAAATACCTGGAGCGTCGTGGGTAGTGAAGTCATCCAGGACCGTGAAGAACAGGTTGCTGAAATCTGGAACGCCCGCTTTAAGCTTGGCCCGGTGCCGGTGTTTTACAGCCCTTATTTACAGTTGCCGATCGGCGATAAACGCCGCTCTGGTTTCCTGATCCCGAATGCAAAATACAGTACGAGAAACTATTTCGAGTTCTCTCTTCCCTACTACTGGAACATTGCGCCAAACTTCGACGCCACTATTACGCCGCACTATATGGATAAGCGCGGTGGAGTCCAGTGGCAGAACGAATTCCGCTACCTGACCCATGCGGGCGCGGGTATTATGGAGTTCGATTACCTGCCTTCGGACGATGTTTATCAGGATACTTACCCTAACGAAGACTCAAAACATCGCTGGTTGTTCTATTGGGCCCATAACGGGGTGCTGGATCAGGTATGGCGATTTAACGTCGACTATACCAAAGTAAGCGATCCTTATTACTTTAATGACTTTACTTCACAGTATGGCTCCAGTACCGATGGCTATGCGGCGCAGAAATTCAGCGTCGGCTATGCTGTTAATAACTTCGATGCCACACTTTCCACCAAGCAGTTCCAGGTCTTTGATTCCCAGCGAACGCGTAATTCATACCGTGCAGAGCCGCAGTTAGACGTTAACTACTACCAGAACGATGTGGGTCCTTTCGATACCCGTATTTATGGCCAGGCCGTACACTTTACAAACGTGAATGAAAACCTGCCGGAAGCAACGCGTCTGCACGTCGAACCTGTTATTAGCCTGCCGCTGACCAACGGCTGGGCGAGCCTGAATACCGAAGCGAAGGTCATGGCGACGCATTACCAGCAGAGTAACCTCGAAAAATATAGAAAAAATGCAAATGCTAATAGCTCGTTAGAAGAAACCGTCAACCGCACGCTTCCACAGTTTAAGATGGACGGTAAGCTGATTTTCGACAGGGATATGAACTCGGCTGCTGGCTGGACACAAACTCTGGAACCGCGGGCTCAATATCTTTATGTTCCTTATAAGGATCAGAGCAATATCAATAATTACGATTCATCCCTGCTGCAATCTGATTACAACGGATTGTTCCGCGATCGTAGCTACGGCGGTCTGGACCGTATCGCTTCAGCCAACCAGGTGACAACCGGCTTAACTTCACGCATTTATGATGATGCGTCCATTGAACGTTTTAACGTATCTGCGGGTCAAATCTACTACTTCACCCAGTCGCGTACCGGCGATGATAATATCAACTGGGAGAAGGATAAGCAGACGGGAGCCGTTGTCTGGGCCGGAGATACCTACTGGCGTGTTACCGATCGCTGGAGTTTACGCGGCGGTCTGCAATACGATGCGCGTCTGGATAATGTCGCCACCGGTAACGGGACGGTTGAATACCGTCGCGACGCCGACCGTATGGTGCAGTTGAACTACCGCTATGCAAGCCCGGAATACATTCAGGCGACGCTGCCAAATTTTGCGACTGCAAGCCAGTACAAAAAAGGTATTTCGCAGGTGGGTATGACGGCTAGCTGGCCGGTTGTCGATCGTTGGTCGGTCGTCGGGGCGTACTACTACGATACTAATGCGCAACAAGCGGCAGACTCTATGCTTGCCGTGCAGTACAGCTCATGCTGTTATGCGATTCGTGTTGGTTACGAGCGTAAAATTAACGGCTGGGAAGACAATCAAAGCAAATACGACAACGTATTCGGCTTTAACATTGAGTTACGCGGCCTGAGTTCGAATTATGGCCTGGGCACACAGCAGATGTTGCGTTCTAACATCCTGCCGTATCAAAGCTCGATGTAATTCACTAAGACTTGAAAACGTAATCCGCTTTGCGGCCAGGTAAAATTGGGAAAAGTATGAATAACTGGAGAACGCTGCTTCTCGGTATCGCCCTGGTGGCGAATACCTCCATCGCGGCGCCACAAGTAGTCGACAAAGTAGCAGCCGTAGTAAACAACGGTGTAGTCCTTGAAAGCGACGTCGATGGCCTGATGCAATCGGTGAAGCTAAACGCTCAGCAAGCGGGTCAGCAGCTACCGGATGACGGTACGCTGCGCCACCAGATCCTGGAGCGTCTGATCATGGACCAAATCGTCCTGCAGATGGGCCAGAAAATGGGCGTAAAAGTCACCGACGAGCAGCTTGATAAAGCTATCGCTGATATTGCCGCGCAAAACAAAATGAGCATGGACCAGATGCGTAGCCGTCTGGCCTATGACGGCATCAATTACAACACCTATCGCGAACAGATCCGCAAGGAAATGACTATCTCCGAAGTGCGGAATAACGAAGTGCGCCGCCGCGTAACCATTCTGCCGCAGGAAGTCGATTCTCTGGCGCAGCAGGTCGGGAGTCAAAACGACAGCAGCACCGAGCTGAATCTGAGCCACATTCTTATTCCACTGCCGGAAAACCCAACGTCCGCTCAGGTTGACGATGCGGAAAAGCAAGCGCGTGATATCGTTTCTCAGGCGCAAAACGGCGCGGACTTCGGCAAGCTGGCCATTACCTATTCCGCTGACCAGCAGGCGCTGAAAGGCGGCCAGATGGGCTGGGGTCGTATCCAGGAGCTGCCATCCATTTTCGCCCAGGCGCTGACCACCGCGAAAAAAGGCGATATCATCGGCCCGGTGCGCTCCGGCGTTGGTTTCCACATCCTGAAAGTGAACGATCTGCGCGGCCAGTCCCAGAGCATTGCTGTGACCGAAGTACATGCTCGTCATATTCTGCTTAAGCCCTCGCCTATCATGACCGATCAGCAGGCGCGTCTGAAGCTTGAGCAAATCGCGGCGGATATCAAGAGCGGCAAAACCACCTTTGACAAAGCGGCAAAAGAGTTTTCTGACGATCCTGGTTCTGCCAATCAGGGCGGCGATCTCGGCTGGGCTTCCGCGGATATCTACGATCCGGCCTTCCGCGATGCGATCATGAAGCTGAACAAAGGCCAGACCAGCGAGCCCGTTCACTCTTCCTTCGGCTGGCATCTGATTGAGCTGCTGGATACCCGTAAAGTCGACAAGACTGACGCAGCACAGAAAGATCGCGCGTACCGTATGCTGTTTAACCGTAAGTTCTCGGAAGAAGCGCAAACCTGGATGCAGGAACAACGCGCCAGCGCTTACGTGAAGATTACCGGCAGCAATGGCTAACGTCTCTCGCGTGACCCTCACTCCCGGCGAACCCGCCGGGATTGGCCCCGACCTGGTCGTCGCACTCGCGCAGCGCGACTGGCCCGTTGAACTGGTCGTCTGCGCGGCCCCCGAGTTATTGCTTGAACGAGCAGCCCTGCTTGGTCTTCCGCTCACTCTCCAGCCTTACCAGCCCGCGCTTCCGGCCACGCCCCAGGCTGCCGGAACGCTGACTATTTTGCCTGTTGCTTTGCATGCTGCTGTCGTGCCCGGCCAGTTGAACGTGCGTAACAGCGCTTACGTCGTTGAGACGCTGGCTCGCGCCTGCGATGGCTGTCTTAACGGTGAGTTTGCCGCGCTGATTACCGGGCCGGTACACAAAGGCATCATCAACGATGCCGGCATCCCGTTTATCGGCCATACCGAGTTTTTCGAAGCACGCTCGCAAAGCGAAAAAGTCGTGATGATGCTGGCCACCGAGGAGCTGCGGGTCGCCCTGGCGACCACGCATCTGCCGTTAAAAGCGATTAGCGATGCCATCACGCCAGATTTATTACGCCAGATAATCTCCATCCTGTATCATGACCTGCAAACCAAGTTTGGTATTGCGCGCCCTCATGTGCTGGTGTGCGGCCTGAACCCCCATGCGGGCGAAGGCGGGCATATGGGCATGGAAGAAATTGATACGATTATTCCGGTGCTCGACGAGATGCGCGCGCAGGGGATGAACCTCTCAGGTCCGCTGCCGGCAGATACGCTTTTCCAGCCGAAATATCTCGACCACGCCGATGCGGTGCTGGCGATGTATCACGACCAGGGGTTACCGGTGTTGAAATACCAGGGCTTCGGGCGCGCGGTCAATATCACCCTTGGCTTACCTTTTATCCGCACGTCTGTTGACCACGGGACTGCCCTTGAGCTTGCAGCCCAGGGAAAAGCCGATGTCGGCAGTTTTATTACGGCGCTTAATCTCGCCATCAAAATGATTGCTAATACTCAATGAATACTCGCGTCCACCAGGGCCACCTTGCCCGTAAACGTTTTGGACAAAACTTCCTTAATGACCAGTTCGTTATCGACAGTATTGTCTCCGCTATTAACCCACAGAAAGGCCAGGCGATGGTAGAAATCGGCCCCGGCCTCGGTGCATTGACCGAACCCGTGGGTGAGCGACTGGACGAAATGACCGTCATCGAACTCGACCGCGATCTGGCAGCTCGCCTGCAGACGCATCCATTCCTGGCGCCGAAGCTTACGATTTACCAGCAGGACGCCATGACGATGGATTTTGGCGAGCTGGCAAAGAACATCGGCCAGCCGCTGCGCGTGTTTGGCAACCTGCCGTATAACATCTCTACGCCGTTGATGTTCCATCTCTTTAGCTATACTGATGCCATTGCTGACATGCATTTTATGCTGCAAAAAGAGGTGGTAAACCGTCTGGTTGCAGGACCAAACAGTAAAGCGTATGGTCGTTTATCGGTAATGGCACAATATTACTGCAACGTGATTCCGGTGCTCGAAGTGCCGCCAACGGCCTTTACGCCCGCGCCGAAAGTAGATTCAGCAGTGGTGCGCCTGGTTCCGCATGCAGCGATACCACACCCGGTAAAAGAGCTGCGCGTGTTAAGCCGCATCACGACGGAGGCGTTTAACAAGCGCCGTAAAACGATTCGCAACAGCCTCGGCCATCTGTTTAGCGCAGATGTCATGGCGGAACTGGGTATCGATGCCACACTGCGTGCTGAGAACATCTCAGTCGCCCAGTATTGCCAACTGGCAAACTACCTGGCTGAGCACCCGCAGCCGAAGGAGAGTTAACGATGTTAAATTCGCCCCGCGTATGTGTGCAGGTACAAAGCGTTTATATCGAATCCCAGTCTTCCCCGGAAAACGAACGTTTCGTTTTTGCTTATACCGTAACCATCCGAAATCTGGGGCGAACACCGGTGCAGCTGCTTGGCCGTTACTGGCTCATTACCAACGGAAACGGCCATGAAACCGAAGTGCAGGGCGAAGGCGTAATCGGCGTTCAGCCCCACATCGAACCGGGCAATGAATACAGCTACACCAGCGGCGCGGTGCTTGAAACGCCGCTGGGCACCATGCAGGGCCATTATGAAATGGTCGATGCTCAGGGCGAGGCTTTCCGCGTCGCCATTCCTGTCTTCCGTCTGGCCATTCCAGCTTTCATTCACTGATACGATGTCTACATACCTGATTGGCGACGTTCACGGCTGCTACGATGAACTGATCGCTCTGCTGCAACAGGTTGAGTTTACGCCTGGTAAAGATACGTTATGGCTCACGGGCGATCTTGTCGCACGCGGGCCTGGTTCGCTTGAGGTGCTGCGCTACGTCCGCAGCCTGGGCAAGAGCGCACGTATGGTGCTGGGAAATCATGACCTGCATCTGCTGGCGGTTTACGCAGGCATCAGCCGCAATAAGCCTAAAGATCGCGTCTCGCAACTGCTTGAAGCGCCGGACGCCGACGAGCTGCTGAACTGGCTGCGTCGCCAGCCGTTGCTGCAGATCGATGAAGAAAAAAAGCTGGTCATGGCGCACGCCGGGATCACACCGCAGTGGGATATCGCTACGGCTATGGCCTGCGCCCGTGATGTCGAAGCGGTGCTTTCAAGCGACAGCTATCCGCTGTTCCTCGACGCCATGTATGGTGATATGCCAAATAACTGGTCGCAGGAACTTACCGGCCTCGCCCGCCTGCGCTTCATTACCAACGCGCTCACGCGCATGCGCTACTGCTTCCCGAATGGCCAACTGGATATGTACTGCAAAGACACGCCGGAAAGCGCGCCTGCGCCGCTAAAACCCTGGTTTGCCATCCCGGGCCCGGTAACGGATGCCTGGTCGGTCATCTTTGGTCATTGGGCTTCGCTTGAAGGCAAAGGCACGCCTGAAGGCATCTACGGGTTGGATACCGGCTGCTGCTGGGGCGGGGAGCTAACCTGTCTACGCTGGGAAGACAAAACCTATTTTGTGCAGCCGTCGAACCGAAAAGCCGATACTGGCGAAGGCGACACGGCCATCGCGATATAAAAAAAGCCCGGTTAATACCGGGCTTCAGGTTGCTGACAAAGAAGGAAAAAGCGTGGTTTTTCCTTCTTTGTGATTATCAGCCGAAAATCAATGAATTGATTTTCCTTATTTTTAAATGACGGCATCTTTTAGTTTTGTCACGCCGGAAGGTTTGTCATCAGTCTCAAGCCCGGTTAATACCGGGCTTTTAGCGTTAACGACGCTCCAGGACCTCGAAGCAGTAACCGTGCGAGTTGTTCTCGTCGGCGTCGTGGAATTCGCTGAACGTTGACTGCCATTCGTCCGGGTCGTAGTCCGGGAAGTGCGTGTCGCCTTCCACTTCCGCGTCAATATGCGTCAGATACAGGCGCTGCGCTTTTGGCAGGAATTGTTCATAGACGCGCCCACCGCCAATTACCATGATCTCTTCTGCATCGCCGCAGGCGCTGATTGCTTCATCAACGGAGCCGACCCACACAACGCGATCGTCCGTGCCCGGTTTGCTGCTGATAACAATGTTCTTGCGGCCAGGTAACGGGCGGCCGATAGATTCCCATGTCAAACGTCCCATCACGACCGGTTTATTTAACGTATTACGTTTAAACCAGGCCAGATCGGCAGGTAAATTCCAGGGCATGGCGTTTTCCATGCCAATAACGCGATCTACCGCTAATGCAGCAATCAGACTGATCATTCTGTTAATCCAGGGCTGGTGAAAAAATTGCCGCCACTATACGTAAAGCGCATTCTTTCGTCGACTGCCCTTACCCTTCGCGACAAAAATTATTTTCGTTCTGCTACGGCGGACAGAAAGTGCGTGCTTCGCTGTACTAATATGAACAAGGAGTTAGCGAAAATGCCTGGCGTATTTGCTTAAAAAATACTTATTCATCACGGACGTGCCTGTAAGTTTATGCACTGCCTGAGGTATAGTTTATTTTTATTTCTCTACGCTGGACACCGTCATGCTGGAAACCACTCTCTTTGTCGCCACTATTGCCACGCTGGGCATGCTTTCCCCTGGCCCTGACTTCTTTCTGGTAATAAAAAACGCGGCGCGCTACCCGCGTTCAGCGGCAATGATGACCTCCCTCGGTGTGATAAGCGGCGTAGCGACCCACATGGCCTATTGCGTGGCCGGTCTCGCCGTCGTGATTACCACCACGCCGTGGCTGTTCGGCCTGCTGAAATACGCCGGTGCGGCGTATCTGGTCTGGGTTGGCCTGCACGCCCTGTTTGCTCGTGGCGGCAGCAAAATGGATGTCAGCCAGGTTGTCCGTCAGGAAACCACGCTCAAAAAGGCCTTCTTGCAGGGCTATCTGTGCAATCTGCTCAATCCAAAAGCAACGCTGTTTTTCCTGTCGATATTCACTCAGGTGCTGAGCGTCAATTCAGGTACGCTGGATAAGCTCTGGTATGCCGGCGTGATTCTGGCACTGTCCGTCATCTGGTGGCCGCTGCTGGTGGTATTAATCCAGAGCGCGCCGGTGCGTCGAGGGCTGGCTAAGGCGCAGAAAATCGTGGATAAGCTGCTGGGCGGCATGCTGGTTGCGCTGGGAATTAAGGTTGCCCTTAGCTAAAAAATTGCTCCCGACCGGGAGCATTGTCAGGTTTATTCCCCAGGCTTCGCTGGCGGTTCATCCGTCAGCTTACCGGTATGCTTGCCTTCTTCCGTCCCCTGCCAGCCGTGCCGTTGAATGACGTTCAGATGCGCGCGGTCCTCGTTAATGACCTCGGTCAGCATCGCGCTGGTACGTTTAAGGACATCCGCTCGTGCGGGCATATCCGCGGCGGCAACCATCTCCTCCACCATCTGCATATTGAAACGACGGAAATGATCGGCGCGCTCACGCGCTTCATAGCTGCCTACACCCAGTAGTTCCAGCGCCCGGCGCCCAACTTTTAGCGAGCTTTCAAAGGTTTCACGTTCCGGCTGTGGAACGCCTGCCTGCCGCAGGCGGATAAAGTGATCGAGATCGCGCGCTCTGGCGATAACCTGCAAATTCGGGAAATGCGCCTGCGCCAGCTCGGAAAGCTGCATATTCGTATCCGGATCGTCGATGGCGTTGATCAACACCTCCGCCCTCGCCGCCCCGGCTGATTCAAGTAAATCCACGCGCGTAGCGTCGCCGTAGAATACTTTGGTGCCAAATTTACGCAGCGTTTCGATATGGTCCGGATCGTGATCGAGCACCACCATTTTTACCCCGCTGGTCAGCAGCAGACGCCCGGCGATTTGCCCGAAGCGACCAAAGCCCGCAATAATAACTCGCGGCTGTTCTTCGTCGATTTCATCCGCCTCGCGCGCCTGCACGTTGGCTGATTTTTCCATGCGACTAAGCAGCACCAACAGCAACGGCGTGGCGGCCATAGAAAGCGCGACGACAAGCGTCAGGGATTTTGCCCAGCCGTCATCGAGCACCTCAGCCATTCGCGCCGCACCAAAAATAACAAAGGCGAACTCACTGCCCTGCCCTAATAAAACAGCAAACCAGCGGCGCTGTTTTCGCGGCACCTTTAGCGGCTTAGCAACAAGCCACAGCATCAGCGTTTTGATAGCCAGGAAGCCTGCCAGCAGCGCAATAATGCGCAGCGGATTGTCGACAAGCGTACCGAAGTCTATCGACATGCCGACGCCGATAAAGAACAGCCCAAGCAGCAAACCTTTAAAGGGTTCGATATCGCTCTCCAGCGCGTGGCGGTATTCCGAGCTTGCCAGCAGCACGCCTGCCAGAAATGCGCCCATCGCCATGGATAAGCCCGCTTCTTCGAGCAGCAGCCCAAAGCCGAAAACCAAAAATAGCGCCACGGCGCTGAACACTTCCCGTAACCCTGAGCGGGCAACAAATCGCAGCGCGGGACGAGTAACGTACCGCCCAAGCAACACCACCAGCGCCAGCGCGCCCGCGACTTTCATTGCGGAAATAGAGAATGCGGCGAAAGTGGTCGTCGCGCCGCTGCTAGCCAGCAACGGAATCATCGCCACCAGCGGGATAGCCGCAATATCCTGGAACAGCAGCACGGCAAAAGCGCTGCGTCCCATCGGTGAAATCGTCAGGTTACGCTCGTTCATCGCCTGCATGGCGATCGCCGTAGAAGAAAGCGCGAGCGTTAAGCCGATCAACACGGCTACCTGTAAGCCAAGCCCCATCAGCGTACAGAACAACCCCAGGAACAGACCGCACGCCGCCATTTGCAGCAAACCGCCGCCAAATACCGAAGCGCGCAGCGTCCACAGCCGACGCGGGTCCAGCTCAAGCCCGATAACAAACAGCATCAGCACCACGCCAATTTCGGCGAAATGCAGAATCGCCCCGGCGTCCGTTACCAGCCGTAAACCCCAGGGGCCGATGATGCAACCGGCAATCAGATAGCCGAGTACAGAACCTAAACCCAGACGTACAGCTACAGGCACAATCAGCGCGGCGGAACCGAGATAGATAAGCGCCTGAATCATGCTGTGGCTATCCATGATTCGCCTCCTGCCAGTCGATTAAGCGCTGTTTGTAAAGCTCCGCCTGTTTATCAAGCGTGTTTTCATCGCAAACAAAGGTGAAATGAATGGCAAAACCTGGCAGCCATTTCATTCCGCAGTAGAGGGCGGTTGCCTGCAAAGGCTGCGCCAGCACGTCGAAACCGGGATGATCGCCCAGCTCAAAGTGTCCTTCGCCACCGCCGGTCGTCACGGCCCACATGACGTTTTTTCCGTGCAGCGCCGTACCCCCGCGGCCGTAGGCCCACCCGTGGGCAAGCACCTTGTCGATCCACAGCTTCATTAACGGCGGCATGCTGTACCACTGCATCGGGTGCTGCCAGACGACGAGATCGGCCCGGCCAAGCGCTTCCTGCTCAGCGGCAATATCAATATTGAAATCGGGATAGAGTTCGTACAGCGAGCGGACTTCCACGCCGGGCAGCAAGGTGGCCCGTTCAATCATTTTGCGGTTGGCGTGTGAGTGCTGCGGATAGGGGTGGGCATAAATAATTAAGATCATGAATTAGCCTGTTGTGTACCGCTTTCTTTCATCACAAGAGTGTAGGCAGTAATTCAACAGGCTAATAGTCAATATTGCTGACGGGCTAAGCGGGTAAAACTGAATTAGTTATCCAGTTCGCCCATCGACTTAACCTGATCGCGGTTGATCTGCTCGGTCTGGCCGGTTTCGGCATTTTTGTAAGACACCAGCCCGGTATCGTCATCTACCTGCGGTTTGCCGTCGGTGACAATAGTTTTGCCATCGGTAGTTTTTACCGCCTGGTTAGATGAACAGCCTGCCACGGTAAACAGCGTTGCGGCAGCGAATACGGAAGCCATCAGAATTTTGTTTTGCATGTTGCTCTCCCTGTTTGCAGTCATTTTTCATTAGCTGACTCTAAACTGTAGCGAAATTTTCCGGCTTACGGGGAAAATGCAGAACACTCTGAAGCCCGGCCGCCGCAGGCGAGGAGGTCGGCTTAACTTTTCTGCGCAAATCCGTCTTTATAAACCACCGTTTGCACAACCTTGCCGCTGGCATCGTAGGTTTTCGCTTCGCCGTTCGCCACGCTCCCTTTATAGGTAATGGTGGTACGCAGCTTGCCGTCCTGCGTGTAGCCCTGAGAAAGCCCTTCCGCTTTACAGTCCACCAGCGGCGTATGGGTTCTTAGCTGTCCGTTTGGATAGTAGATATCCAGATAGTCGTTGAAGCAGCGGTTTTTAACGTTGGTTTCGAACTTCTTATTGCCGTTGTCGTATTTCTCAACAAGCTTGCCCTCGGGCACCTTATCCGCCACGCTAACTACCGGCACCGTGAGCTTTTTCTCCGGCGTCAGGTCGTCCTGTAACCCTTTTGCATAATCCGGCGTCATTCCCATCGCATCGATGGTATTGGTTACCGAAGAAGAAAATTCCGCGCAGCCAGACAGCAGCAGGGCCAGAGACAGCAAAGTAAGTGAACGTTGCACAGCAAACTCCTTTTTTTTAGGTATTACCGTAACATGTAATTAACGGAGCGCGGATACAACCGCCAATATTGGTGGTTAAGGCAATAAAAAACCCGCCTGAGCGGGTTTTAAGATTTATCTGCAAGGTTACTTACGGATCTGCGCGTGCATCTCCTGCACCGAGATGACTTTTTCAGTCGCATCGGCGTTTAGCGCCATGGCCGTTGCAAAGCCGCCGTTCAGCGTGGTGTCGTAATGCACCTTGTACTGCAGCGCGCTACGGCGAATCAGCTTGGAGTCCTCAATCGCCTGACGGCCCGCGGTGGTATTGATGATGTAGGTGTATTCGCCATTCTTGATACGGTCCTGAATGTGCGGACGACCTTCATGCACCTTATTCACCAGGCGTGGGTTAATACCCGCTTCACCCAGCACGATAGCCGTACCGTGGGTCGCGTCCAGCTCGAAGCCCTGCTTCAGCAGCTTGGCGGCGAGATCCACCACGCGCTCTTTATCGCCTTCGCGTACGGAAAGCAGCGCGCGGCCCGGTTTGCGCATCGTGGACTGGCTGCCCAGCATTGCCTTCGAGAAGGCCTCTGCGAAGGTGCGGCCAACGCCCATCACCTCGCCGGTAGAGCGCATTTCTGGCCCTAACAGCGGGTCAACGCCCGGGAATTTGTTAAACGGCAGCACCACCTCTTTCACGGAGTAGTAAGGCGGGATGATTTCTTTTGTCACGCCCTGCTCAATCAGCGTTTTGCCAACCATCACGCGCGCGGCGACCTTCGCCAGCGCCACGCCGGTTGCCTTGGAGACAAAAGGTACGGTACGCGCGGCACGCGGGTTCACTTCAATCAGGTAAACCTCATTGTCTTTCACCGCAAACTGCACGTTCATCAGACCGCGCACCTGCAGTTCGAAAGCCAGTTTCTGCACCTGGTGGCGCATGACATCCTGAATTTCCTGGCTCAGGGTATAGGCAGGCAAAGAACACGCGGAGTCGCCGGAGTGCACGCCCGCCTGTTCGATATGCTCCATGATGCCGCCAATCAGCACGGTTTCGCCGTCGCAGATAGCATCCACGTCCACTTCCACCGCGTCGTCCAGGAAGCGGTCCAGCAGCACCGGGGCATCGTTAGACACGCTCACCGCGGTCTGGAAGTAGCGACGCAGGTCCGCTTCGTCATAGACGATTTCCATCGCTCGACCGCCCAGCACGTAGGATGGACGAACCACCAGCGGATAGCCGATTTGCGCCGCTTTTTCTACGGCCTGTTCGATTGCCGTTACGGTGGCGTTTGCAGGCTGTTTCAGCTTCAGGCGGTCAACCGCGTGCTGGAAACGTTCACGGTCTTCGGCGCGGTCAATCGCGTCCGGGCTGGTGCCGATGATCGGCACGCCTGCGGCTTCCAGTTCACGGGCAAGCTTCAGCGGAGTCTGGCCGCCATACTGCACGATAACGCCTTTCGGCTTCTCAACGCGGACGATTTCCAGCACGTCTTCGAAGGTGACCGGCTCGAAGTACAGGCGGTCGGAAGTGTCGTAGTCGGTAGAAACGGTTTCCGGGTTGCAGTTAACCATAATGGTTTCATAACCATCTTCACGCAGCGCCAGAGAGGCGTGTACGCAGCAGTAGTCGAACTCAATGCCCTGGCCGATACGGTTAGGCCCGCCGCCCAGCACCATGATTTTGTCACGGTCGTTGTTCGGGTTGGCTTCGCATTCGTCTTCATACGTGGAGTACATGTACGCGGTGTCGGTGGAGAATTCCGCCGCGCAGGTATCAACGCGCTTGTAAACCGGGTGCAGCTTGTACTGTTCACGCAGCTTGCGGATTTCAGATTCGCGCACGCCAGCCAGTTTTGCCAGCCGCGCATCGGCAAAGCCTTTACGCTTAAGCACGCGCAGGAAATCGTGGTCCAGGCCGGTGATACCCACCTCTTCCACTTTCTCTTCCAGACGCACCAGTTCTTCAATCTGCACCAGGAACCAGCGGTCGATGTTGGTCAGGTTGAATACGCCGTCGACGGACAGGCCCGCGCGGAAGGCGTCGGCCACGTACCAGATACGCTCGGCGCCGGCGTCCTTTAGCTCGCGGCGGATTTTGGTCAGCGCTTCCGGGTCGTCCAGATTCACTTTCGGGTCCAGGCCGGTTGCGCCCACTTCCAGGCCGCGCAGCGCTTTTTGCAGGGATTCCTGCTGGGTGCGGCCAATCGCCATCACTTCGCCGACGGATTTCATCTGCGTAGTCAGACGGTCGTTGGCGCCGACGAACTTTTCGAAGTTAAAGCGAGGAATCTTGGTTACGACATAGTCGATGGACGGCTCGAACGAGGCAGGCGTTTTGCCGCCGGTAATGTCGTTCATCAGCTCATCGAGGGTATAACCCACCGCAAGCTTCGCGGCAACTTTAGCAATCGGGAAGCCGGTAGCTTTAGAAGCCAGCGCGGAAGAGCGGGACACGCGCGGGTTCATCTCGATAACAATCAGGCGGCCGGTCTTCGGGTTAACCGAGAACTGCACGTTAGAACCACCGGTTTCAACGCCGATTTCACGCAGTACCGCCATCGAGGCGTTACGCATGATTTGATATTCTTTGTCGGTCAGCGTCTGGGCTGGCGCAACGGTGATGGAGTCGCCGGTGTGGATACCCATCGCATCGAAGTTTTCGATGGAGCAGACGATGATGCAGTTGTCGTTTTTATCACGCACCACTTCCATCTCGTACTCTTTCCAGCCGATGAGCGACTCGTCAATCAGCAGCTCTTTGGTTGGGGAAAGATCCAGACCGCGCTCGCAGATTTCTTCGAACTCTTCACGGTTGTAGGCGATGCCGCCGCCGGTGCCGCCCATGGTGAATGAGGGACGAATGATGCACGGATAGCCCACGTCGGCCGCTACGGCCAGCGCTTCTTCCATGGTATGCGCGATGCCAGAACGCGCGGTATCAAGGCCGATTTTCTTCATCGCCACGTCAAAACGGCGGCGGTCTTCCGCTTTATCAATCGCGTCGGCGGTAGCGCCAATCATGGTGACGCCAAATTCCTCCAGCACGCCCTGGCGTTCCAGCTCCAGCGCACAGTTCAGCGCCGTCTGGCCGCCCATGGTTGGCAGTACCGCATCCGGGCGCTCTTTTTCGATAATTTTGCGTACCACTTCCCAGTGAATCGGCTCGATATAGGTGGCATCGGCCATTTCCGGGTCGGTCATGATGGTGGCCGGGTTGGAGTTCACGAGAATAACGCGGTAGCCCTCTTCGCGCAGCGCTTTACACGCCTGCGCGCCGGAGTAGTCAAACTCACACGCCTGGCCGATAACAATCGGGCCAGCGCCGAGGATCAGGATGCTTTTTATGTCTGTACGTTTTGGCATTGTCTTCTCAGCTCCTGATTATTTAGCGGTCTTACGGTATTGCTCGATAAGTTCGATGAAATGATCGAACAGCGGTGCGGCATCGTGCGGACCCGGGCTCGCCTCAGGGTGCCCCTGGAAGCTGAACGCTGGCTTATCGGTGCGATGAATGCCTTGCAGCGTGCCGTCGAACAGCGACCTGTGCGTCACGCGCAGGTTTGACGGCAGCGTGGCTTCCTCTACGGCAAAGCCGTGGTTCTGAGCGGTAATCATCACGCAGTCGCGGTCAATATCTTTAACCGGGTGGTTGCCGCCGTGGTGACCAAACTTCATCTTCACGGTTTTAGCGCCGCTTGCCAGGGCCAGCAGCTGGTGACCAAGGCAGATACCGAATACCGGCACATCGGTTTCCAGGAAGGATTGGATAGCGCTAATCGCGTAGTCACAAGGAGCCGGGTCGCCCGGGCCGTTGGACAGGAAGATGCCGTCGGGATTCATTTTCAGCACGTCTTGTGCGGAAGTCTGCGCGGGCACCACCGTCAGACGGCAGCCGCGGTCAACCAGCATGCGCAGAATATTGCGCTTCACGCCGTAGTCATAGGCCACCACGTGGAAGGGTAAATCTTCTTCTTTTGCCGCTTCCGGCAGCTCGCCTTCAAGCGTCCAGCTCCCCTGCTGCCAGGCGTAAGATTCTTTGGTAGTCACTTCTTTTGCCAGATCCATACCGTTCAGGCCCGGGAAGGCTTTTGCTTTCTCAAGCGCCAGCGCGACATCAACGCTCTCGCCTGCGATGATGCAGCCGTTCTGAGCGCCTTTCTCGCGCAGCAGACGCGTCAGCTTACGGGTGTCGATATCGGCAATCGCCACGATGTTATGGCGCTTTAAATAAGAAGAGAGGTCCTCGGTATTGCGGTAGTTGCTGGCAATCAGCGGCAGATCGCGAATGATGAGGCCTTGAGCATGTACCTGGGAGGATTCTTCGTCGGCGGCGTTGGTGCCGACATTGCCGATATGGGGATAAGTAAGGGTGACGATCTGGCGGGAGTAGGAAGGATCAGTGAGGATTTCTTGATAACCGGTCATAGAAGTGTTGAAAACAACTTCTCCCACTGCCTGCCCCGATGCCCCAATGGCCCGACCGTGGAATTGGGTTCCGTCTTCCAGAACCAATATTGCTGACTTAATCAAAACGTCCTCCAGGGGAATAAACATTCAATTTATTCGCATATTAATTCAAAACCAACGTCTGAATCAAATGCAAAACAGCCTGTCATTCGGATTTTTGACAAACGGCGGCATTCTAAGGACAGGATGAGTAAAAGTCTACCTTCCACCGCACTTTTTATCGTTATTTTGCCGCTCTGGTTAAAAATATCGTTACTGGCAGGCAAAATGCACAGCTAACTCAGGCAAAGTAAACGATTGCTAAGCGGTAAGAATAGAAATTTAGCATTGTGCCTCGGTAAAAGTGGACCGAATGGTCAAAATTAACGTCGCCGCAACACAAAAAGAAGGGTTAACTGTGATTTATAGAGATTTGAATTATAAAAGACAAGCAAGCTTTAAAATAAAAAAGGACAATAAATTATTGTCCTTTCAATCAAAAAGTTATGATTGCAATAACCACATCACGATGGGTAATAACGCTTACAAATTGTTGAGATCCAGCACATCCCGCATATCAAAAAGACCATTCCCCTTGCTTTTTAGCCATAAAGCCGAGCGAACCGCTCCATTTGCGAAAGTCATACGGCTTGAAGCCTTGTGGGTGATTTCAATGCGCTCGCCGATATCCGCAAACATCGCGGTATGTTCACCCACGATGTCCCCGGCTCGCACGGTCGCAAAGCCAATGGTGCCGGGCACACGCTCGCCGGTATAACCTTCGCGGGAATAGACGGCGCATTCTTTTAAATCTTTGTCCATTGCCTGCGCAATGGCTTCGCCCATCGCCAGAGCGGTGCCTGAAGGGGCATCCACTTTGTGGCGGTGATGGGCTTCGATAATTTCGATATCGGTGTAGTCGCCCATGACTTTGGCCGCTTTCTCCAGCAGCTTAAGCATAACGTTCACACCCACGCTGAAGTTCGCCGCAAAAACAATCGGGATGGTCGCCGAAGCGTCAACGATGGCCTGCTTGCCTGCATCGTCAAAGCCCGTGGTGCCGATGACCATGCCTTTACCGTGCTGGCGACAGAAAGCGAGATGGCTCAGCGTGCCTTCCGGACGAGTGAAATCGATAAACACGTCAAAATCGTTGACCACGTTATCCAGGCTATCGCTGACGGTAACGCCCGTTTTGGCGACGCCGGCCAGTTCACCCGCATCGCTGCCGACTAAAGACGAACCGGAGCGCTCAAGCGCCGCACCAAGCTGCACGCCGTCTAGCTGTAAAGCGGCCTGAATAAGTTGTCGTCCCATACGACCACCCGCGCCCGCAATCGCGACCCGGATCTGTGCTTCACTCATATTCACTCTCTTTATTAAACTGCTTACAAAACGTTTTCAGGTTAACCAGCCCCGTGTAAGGCCGCCAGCCGAAAACACCGATAATTAGAAATTTATGTCAAACCGCCGCTGTTATCAGTAAAAGCCGTTATTTCCACAATAAAAACATGGCTAAATGAAACCACAGGACTCACGCACTACAAGCGTTGGCGGCAGGATAATACGCTTTGGCGGCTCGTCATTACCCTGAATTCGACTGAATAACAGCTCTCCTGCTTTGCGGCCAATCTCTTTGGCCGCGACCGAAACCGTGGTCAGCGCGGGCTGTACCAGGGCCGCCTCAGTAACATCGTCAAAGCCTACCAGCGCAAAATCTTTCCCCGGCGCGCGCCCCATTTTGCGTAAGGTCTGCATAACGCCAAGCGCCACAATATCCTGATAGCAGACTGCGGCGGTAATTTCCGGAAAGCGATGGAGCAACGCCTCGGCTACCCTTGCGCCGTCGCTCTGGCTAGCCGCCGAGGAGACAACCCACTCGCTATTTGGCTGAAGGCGATTTTCCAGCAGCTTGCTGCTGTAGCCGCCGATACGCTGTGCCCGGGTAATGGAATTCTCGCTGCCGCCGATAAAAGCGATATGACGGTGCCCCAGGCGCAGCAGGTGCTGGGTGGCAAGCTGCGTGCCAAGAAAATTATCCGTACCGACAAAATCAAAATCTACGTCATCCAGCGGCCGCACCACCATTATCGCCGGGATATTGCGACGCTTGAGCGTTTCAAAAAACAGCGGAGGCGTTTCACGCGCGGCGCACAGCACCATGCCGCAGGCGTTATTGCGCATCAGGGAATCCACAAACTTCTGCTGCCGCTCCCCTGATTCCTCGCTGTTTGCCAGAAACAGCAGCAGATCGTGGCGCTCCATCTCCTGGCTTAGCCCCGCCGTCATCTCGCCATAAAACGGGTTGGTTATATCATGCAGCAGCAATCCAACCTGGTTACTGGTGCGGTTGCGAAGGTTAGCCGCGGTCTGGTTATAGACATATCCCAGTTCATCAAGCGCCTGCAATACCCGGTTACGCGTGGCGTCGGAAATGCGGCCACGGTTGCGCAACACCATTGAGACGGTAGCCGTTGAGACGGAGGCGCGCTTTGCAACCTGGGCAAGAGTAACGGTGCTCATTTTCCTTTCCTCGAATCAAACCAATGCAAAGAGATTAATCGAATAACCAAAAAATTGCATTTTCACTTGTGAAAGCCGTCACAGATAACGGCATTTCCGCGCCTCCTTTGCCAAAAGTGGCGGGTTAATCGCGTTTACCACGCTGTTCATAATCGGTTAATCGATTAATCTTTGGCTATCGACCTCAGGGAGCCTTTTATGAAACACGCCTCATACGATAAATATCCCGAAGTACGCATTGCGGGATTCCATAACCAGGCCTGGCAAGGCTGGAAAGACATCGCACAAGCCGTGCAAAACCGTTTGCGCCATCACGGTAAAACCGTGCTGGTAATAGATTGTTATCCCGGCGTGCGCCATGAAGAACTGCACGAGCATCTGATAGCGCCTCTCAGCCCTGCGCTGCTTATCAACGCCGAAACCGCGCGCCTTAGCGAACAGCATCTGCATGATTTACTGGCGCAGAATCTGACGGATGACCGCGTGTTCGGCGTCCTCTCCTGCCATCAGCTTAATGAATTTTTCTGCCCCGACAAACTCGCCCAGGCAAAGCGTGAAGTCGACAGCATCACGGAAGGACTGACGGTGATTTACGGTCCTGGCGCAGCGCTTGTTCATGAGGGCGATATCCTCATTTACGCCGATCTGGCACGCTGGGAAATTCAGCAGCGCTTGCGCACAGGAGAGCTGGGCAACTGGGGAGCTAACAACGAAAGCGAAGATATCCTGCGCCGCTATAAGCGCTCTTTTTTCATTGAGTGGCGCGTGTTTGACCGCCATAAAACGCCGCTGCTTAAACGTGCCGATTTCCTGCTTGATACCAATACGGCGAACGCCCCGGCAATGGTTAGCGGGGAAGCGTTGCGCCACGCCTTACAAAAAACCGCGCAGCGGCCGTTTCGCGTGGTGCCGTTCTTCGACCCGGGCGTCTGGGGCGGGCAGTGGATGAAAGACAAGTTTGATCTCGATCCCTCTAAGCCAAACTACGCATGGTGTTTTGACTGTGTGCCCGAGGAGAACAGCCTGTTACTGCGTTTTGGCGACGTGCGGATCGAGATCCCCTCTCAGGATCTGGTATTGCTCTACCCTCGCCCGCTGCTGGGCGAAAAAGTCCACGCCCGCTTTGGCGCGGAATTTCCGATCCGTTTTGATTTTCTCGATACCGTCGGCGGGCAGAATCTTAGCTTCCAGGTCCATCCGCTTACCGAATATATTCAGCAGCACTTTGGCATGCACTACACCCAGGACGAAAGTTATTACCTGCTGGAGGCCGAGCCGGGTGCGGAAGTTTATCTGGGGACCAAAACGGGTATCCATCCACAGGAAATGCTCGACGATCTGGCCTGCGCCCAGCGCGGAGAAAAAACCTTTGATGATGAAAAATTCGTTAACCGTTTCCCGGCCCGCAGGCACGATCATTTCCTGATCCCGGCAGGCACGGTGCACTGTTCGGGCGCAGGCGCAATGGTGCTGGAAATCAGCGCCACGCCCTACATTTTCACCTTCAAACTGTGGGACTGGGGGCGCCTGGGGCTGGATGGCCTGCCGCGTCCGGTACATCTGGAACACGGTGCGGAGGTTATCGACTGGCAGCGTGATACCCAATGGGTAACGGAGCATCTGGTCAACCATTTTGAGCCGATCGCCGAGGGCGACGGCTGGCGGGAAGAACGCACCGGCCTGCACGAGCGCGAGTTTATCGAAACCCGCCGCCACTGGTTCAGCAAACCGGTTCTGCACCATACGCACGGCGGCGTAAACGTGCTTAACCTGGTGGAAGGCTGCGAAGCGCTGGTAGACAGCCCGGACAACGCCTTCGAGCCTTTTGTCGTGCACTACGCCGAAACCTTTATCGTTCCGGCGGCGGTGGGCGAATACCGAATTTCACCTCATGGCGCAAGCGTCGGACAGCAGCTCGCCACTATGAAAGCCTGGGTAAGGGGATAAACCATGATCAATGTCATTCTTGCTACGCACGGCCCGCTGGCGGAAGGTATGCTCGCCAGCGCCCGTATGGTGTATGGCGAACTGCCGCACGTCTTTCCGGTCATGCTGAGCGAGACGAAAGGAATTAACAGTTTTCGGGATGAGTTCGCAGCGGTGCTTCACCAGGCCAGCAAAAAGGCCGACGGCGTGCTGGTGCTGTGCGATCTGCAAAGCGGTACGCCCTGGAACGTAGCCTGCCACCACGCCTTCAATCCTGATACCACGCCGCCGGTGGCGGTGCTTGGCGGCGTTAATTTTCCGATGCTGCTGTTAAGCGACGATATAAAAGCGCTACAGGACGTCAGGCAAGCCGCTGCAGAACTACTCGAACAGGCTAAAGACGCGGTGGTGCAGGCCCGGCTGGTTGAAACAACACAATCCGATGATTTTTAAGGGGGAACGATGAGCATTTCCTTTGTACGCATTGACGACCGGGTGATCCACGGCCAGCTCGTCACCCGCTGGGCGAAAGAGCTACCGTGCGACGGCATCGTTGCCGTTGATGACGCGGTTGCCGCCGACCCGCTGCTCTCCTCGGTAATGAAGGGTGCCGTGCAGGACATCAAAGTCTGGCTGTTTGATACCGCCACGGCGATCGAAAAGCTGCCGAAAATCATCGCCAGCGAAAAGCGCTATTTCGTGATAGGTAAATCGCCCGTCACGCTCAAACGTATCGAAGAAGCGGGCATCAGCCTGCAAAACGCCAACCGCAAAATTAACGTCGGGCCGATGAGCGCCCGCGCCGGCACGACCACCATCGGGCCTAACCAGTCAGTAAGCCCGGAAGAAGCGGCAGCGTTTGATTTCCTGTCGCAACGCGGCCATCAGGTTGAGTTTCGTCTGGTGCCGGACGCCAGCAGCTATAGCTGGCAGGACGCGCGTCTTAAAATTAAATAGAGGAATGCATTATGGCTTTTGAAGCTGCATTAATCGGCATTCTCTGTTACCTCGGTGCGCTTAGCAGCCCCTGGCTGCTGGGGCTTACCGGAGGCTGGTATTTAATTACCCGCCCGCTGGTTTCAGGAATGCTGGTCGGATTTATTCTCGGCGATGTGCAAACCGGGATTATCATCGGCGTGGCCGTGCAGGCGGTGTATATCGCGATGGTTACTCCCGGCGGTTCCATGCCCGCCGATCTTAACTTTGTCGCTTTTCCGGCAATTGCGCTGGGCATTTTATCTGATAAAGGCCCGGAAGTTGCCGTCGCCCTGGCGGCAACCATCGGCATTGCTGGCACCGTGTTGTTTAACGCCATGCTGGTTCTCAACTCGTGGTGGAACCACCGGGCTGACGTCGCGCTGGAAAATGGCGACGAGCGCGGCCTTTACCTCAATAGCGCTATCTGGCCGCAGATCACTAACTTCCTGATGCGCTTTATCCCAACGTTTATCGCCGTTTATTTTGGCGCGCAGTACATCAACGCCTTTATGGACAGCCTGCCGCAAATCGTGCTGTCGACGATGAACGTGCTCGGCGGCATTTTGCCCGCGGTAGGTATCGCTATTCTGCTTAAGCAGATAATCAAAAACTACAGCATGCTGATTTACTTCCTGGTGGGCTTCATCTGCATCGTCTTCTTAAAGCTCAATATGGTGGCGCTGGTGATTGTCGGGGCGCTGCTGGCGCTTATCCATTACAACTATAAGCCGGAACCGCAGGCGGTAAGCGCGGTTAAGCCGGCTGACGACGAGGATGAATTCTGATGGAAGAACGTAAACTCACCCGCCGGGATCTCAGGCGCTGCTGGCGTAGCTGGATGATGTATAACCTCTCATCCATGAGCTTTGAACGCCTGGAATCTTTTGGCTTCTGCCTGAGCATGCTGCCGGTGGCGAAAAAGCTCTATCCCGACGAGCAGGAACGCAAAGATATGCTCAAGCGCCACGCGTCCTTTTACAATACCGAGCCGCAGCTAGGCGCGATTGTTAACGGCATGGTGCTGGGGCTTGAAGAAAAGCGCGCGAACGGAGAACCAATAGACGGCGAGACCATCAACACCCTGAAAGTGGGTCTGATGGGTCCGGTTGCCGGCATCGGCGATTCCATGATCCCCGGCATGCTGATCCCTATTTTGCTGAGTATCGGCATGGCGCTGGCGGCAGGCGGCAATATTCTCGGACCGCTGTTTTACTGCGTTGCCTGGCTTGCGATTATCATTCCCGGTTCCTGGTTCCTGTTTTTAAAGGGTTACCGCATGGGGTCGACCTCCGTTGAAATGCTGGTCAGCAGCAAATCAACGCGCCTGCGTGAAGCGCTATCTTTGCTTGGCGTGTTCGTGATGGGCGGCGTGGCGGCAAGCTACGTGAAGCTTGGCACCGGGCTGGAATTCGTCACCAAAGACGGGGTGAACATCCACCTGCAACAGATGCTGGATGGCATATTCCCTCAGCTTCTGCCGCTTATCGTGGTGATTGGCACCTGGTATTTAATGGCGAAACGCGGCGTTTCTCCGGTGAAAGCGATGCTGCTTTTGCTGGTGCTGGCGGCGTTAGGCGTGGCGATCGGGTTGTTTGCTTAAGAAATTAAAGGGGTGGCTTCGCGCCACCCATAAACGATCAAGGATGAAAATTCACCCATTTTTGCGCCGCCATTCCCGGCTTTGAAATAAACTGGAAGCGTGCCGGATCCTCAATAAACTGCTGATAAAGCGGCTCGTCGGTTATGCCAAACTCAGAATAGCTACGCGGTGAAATCACCTGTAATCGCCCCGGCAAGTAACGGCGGTTATGCTGCCAGGCAATATGTTCATCCTGCAATAGCGGATACCAGGCCAGCCCTTTGTATGCCCGCACCGCATCGTATTCAAATCCGTATTCACGGTCACACCAGGCGCCAAACGTCAGCGGTTCATCCGGTGAGGCGGAAACGGTGGCATGCGCCCAACCCGGCGGCACCAGCACCTTTTCGCCAGGCCCGGCGCAGACGGCGAAGCAGCGTCCGGGATCGTCAGCTACGTATTCCTGCATATAGATAATCGCCTTGCCCTGCCAGATTTCATACAGCTCCGGCGGCGACCAGCCGCTGTGCTCGCTGATGCGGTGGACATGGCCCTGGCTGCGAATGGGCTCATCGCCCAGCCGCCCGCTGGCGTACGTCACCACGCCAAACAGCAGCATGCGCTTTTTTAGCTCTTCGCGATCCTTAAGACGTGAGACATCCATCGCGATGGCATACACATCCTCAGGACCCGTACAGTGGGGATCGCGCAGCGAGGCCCGGATCCGATCGAGCTTACGGATTTCCGGCAGCGGGCCTATCGCCTCTTCGCCATAGCTAAAGCCCATAGGCGAATGGTTAATCGTCATATCGAGGCCAAAATTGAAGCGTTGCTTAGCCATTTTGCACCTCTTTTACGCGGATGCTACCGCCCCGCGGCATGCTGAAATTCATACTCATTGTTTTTCTCCGGCCCAAGGAGAACTGCCCGATCAGTATAGTAGGTTAAACGATTAACCCAATGCCTGGCCCGAAGAAAAGCGATCTTCGTCGCGCTTAAAAATTACGGCGCCAGCGCCAGCACGTCGGCTACCCAGGCGCGAAATCCCGGTACGTCCAGACCAAGCGCAACCTGCGCATTAGCCTGTTGCCTATAGCGGTTTTCAATGTCCACAACCGTTGCGCCTGCCGTATATTCGCCCTTAGTTTCCACCGCCACAAAACAGGATTGCATGCGAAACAGCTCCGGCTTTACTAACCAGGCAATCGCGCACAGATCGTGCATGCGCAAGCCGGTTGCCATGCTGCCGCTACGGTAGTGGCTAAACAGCGCATGGAGCATTTTTGCGGTCTGGTTGAGCTGCGCAAGCCGCTGCAAATAGTCAGGGCTAAGCAGCGCCTGATTGGTCACATCCAGGCCACACATCACGATATCCAGCCCGCTATCAAATACGCGCGCGGCGGCTTCCGGGTCAATAGCGATATTAAATTCGGCATTTGGCGTGAAGTTACCCCGTCCGGCTGAGCCGCCCATCATTACCAGACGTTTTATTTTGCTCTTGCTGTGCGGGTACTGCGTTAATAACAGCGCGATATTGGTCAGCGGGCCGATGGTGACCAGCGTAACGGGCTCGTCGCTGTTATTAAGGCAGCGGTAAATCGCCTCGAAAGCGGGCAAGTCGAGCGGCCTGCGAGAGTGTTCAACGAAAGCGTAACCTTCCATGCCGGATTCGCCATGAACGTAAGCGGCATCGCGCAGCTTACGCACCAGCGGCGCGGCGGCGCCCTGCGCAACAGGAATATCTTTCTGCCAGAAATGCATAAGTTGCAGCGCGTTACGCGTGGTTTTTTCTATTGAAACATTACCGGCAACGGTGGTGATAAGCTTTACATCAAGCTGCGGCGCAAAGAGCGCGGCGGCAATCGCCACCGCGTCGTCGATACCGGGATCGGTATCAAGGATGATTGGGGTTTTGCTCATGCTTTCCTCCATAAAAAATGCCAGACGGTTTGACCCGGCTGGCATCTTCTCATTTTCGTAAGCGCTCTGCGTTACTCTACTTCACGAACATCCATACGCAGCTCGCGCGGCACTTCAAAGACGATATTTTCTTCGCGCCCCGTCAGCTCGCGGGTTTCGCTGCCGCCCAGCTCACGCAGGCGGGCAAGCACGTTCTGCACCAGCACATCCGGCGCGGACGCGCCAGCGGTAACGCCAACGCATTTCGCGGCTGTAACCCACTCTTCCTGGATATCCGCCGCATCATCAATCAGATAGGCCGCTTTGCCCATACGTTGCGCAAGCTCGGCCAGGCGATTGGAGTTGGACGAGTTTTTCGAGCCGACCACCAGCACCACATCCGCTTCATCCGCCAGCGCACGCACCGCTTCCTGACGGTTGGTGGTGGCGTAGCAAATGTCATCTTTACGAGGACCGATAATTTTGGGGAAGCGGCTACGCAGCGCGTCAATCACATCGGAAGTATCATCCACGGAAAGCGTGGTCTGCGTCATAAACGAAAGCCTGGACTCATCTTTCACGTCCAGCTTGCTGACGTCTTCCGGTGATTCCACCAGGTACATCCCCCCTTTCGGGTTACTGTACTGGCCCATGGTGCCTTCCACTTCCGGGTGGCCTGCGTGACCAATCAGAATGGACTCTTCACCACGGCGGCTGGCGCGCGCCACTTCCATATGCACTTTGGTCACCAGCGGGCAGGTTGCATCAAATACCGTTAGATCACGGCCTTTTGCCTCGTTGCGTACCGCCTGGGAAACGCCGTGCGCGGAGAAAATCAGGATAGCGCCATCCGGCACCTCGCTGATTTGTTCGATAAAAATCGCCCCGCGCGCGCGCAGGCTGTCCACCACATAGCGGTTATGCACCACTTCATGACGGACATAAATTGGCGCGCCGTACAGGGCCAGCGCGTTTTCCACAATGCTGATAGCGCGGTCGACCCCGGCACAAAAGCCGCGTGGGTTAGCCAACAGGATCTGCATTCAACGCCTCCAGTACCGGGTCGATTTCCAGTACTTCGATATCAAAATGAATGGTTTGCCCGGCGAGCGGGTGATTAAAGTCAACGGTGATGGAATCGCCGTTCACTTCACGCACGACGCCCGGCATTTCGCTGCCATCCATTGCGGTGAAAAGCATAATCGCACCCGGCTCCGGCTCGCCCGCGTCAACGAATTCGCGACGCGAGAAATACTGGATCATGTCCGGGCTGGGTATACCAAACGCGGATTCTGGCGCCAGAGAAAAAGCTGTCTTATCCCCGGCTTTCAGGCCGACAAGCCGATCTTCCAGGCCCGGCGACAGGGTTTCATCGCCAAGGGTGAAGAGCGCCGGTTTGCCGTTGTTACGGGTGGACTCGGCGGTGGAGCCGTCTTCGAGTTTCAGCGTGAAATGCACCAAAACTCTGCTGTTGGCCTGTATAGACTCAGCCATTGGTTACCCTTTTTGCTTTGCGGGCTTGCTGGAAGAGACAAAGAATCCCTCCAGCACGATCAGCGCCGCGCCGATACAGATTGCCGTATCGGCCAGATTGAAGGTGGCAAAGTGCCAGTCGCCAATATAGAAATCGATCATATCGACCACAAAACCGTGCCACAGTCTGTCGAACAGGTTGCCCAGCGCGCCGCCAATAATTAAAGCATAGGCGATATTATTGAGCTTCTGGCTCGCTTTGGCGCGATACATCAGCACGGCCAGCACCACGCTGATGCCGATAGCGATGCCGGCGAAGAACCAGCGCTGCCAGCCGCCTTTATCGGCAAGGAAGCTAAATGCCGCACCATAGTTACGGGCGTAGTGCAGGTTAAGCGACGGGAACAGGGATACGGTATCCCCCAGCATAAAATGCTGGAGAATAAGGTACTTGCTGCCCAGGTCAACGATCAGCACCACCACCACCAGCCACAGCCAGCGCAGGCCGGTTGAAAGAATCGATTTACTCATCAGGCAAATTTACGCTTTTCGCCGTCACCGGCTATGTTGCTGACACAGCGGCCGCAGATTTCTGCGTGTTCCGCTACCTGACCGACGTCTTTGGTGAAGTGCCAGCAGCGCGGGCACTTCTCACCGTCGGCTTTACGCAGGGCGACTTTCAGTCCCTTAACGATTTCGCTCTGCTGAGCGTCGTCACCCGCCTGCGCATAATCCGCAACTTCGGCTTCGGAGGTCAACAGGACAAATCGTAATTCTTCGCCGAGGCTGTTCAGCTTCGCCGCCAGTTCGCTATCTGCATACAGCGTTACCGCCGCTTCCAGCGAACCACCAACGCGCTTATCAGCACGCGCCTGCTCGATGACTTTGTTTACTTCGCCACGCACCGTCAGCAGCGTGTCCCAGTAGTCATTGTTCATCGCTTCGCTATCGGCAAGACCAAACAGCCCCTCGTACCACTCGCCGGTAAAGACGTATTGCTCACGTTTACCCGGCAGGTAACCCCAGATTTCGTCTGCGGTGAAGGACATGATCGGCGCCATCCAGCGAACCAGCGCTTCTGCGATATGGAACAGCGCGGTCTGGCAGCTACGACGCGCCCGGCTTTCTGCCTTCGCGGTGTACTGGCGGTCTTTGATGATGTCGAGATAGAACGAGCCCATTTCAATGGAGCAGAAACGCATCAGGCGCTGCACCACTTCGTGGAAATCGTAGTTTTCATAAGAGGCGAGGATATCGGCCTGCGCTTCCTGCGCGCAGCCGACCGCCCAGCGGTCCAGGGTCACCATATCTTCCGGTTTCACCATGTCGGTTTCCGGATTAAAGCCGTTCAGGTTCGCCAGCAGGAAGCGTGCGGTGTTACGAATACGGCGATAGGCATCGGCGGCACGCTTGAGGATTTCGTCAGAAACCGCCATCTCGCCGGTGTAATCGGTAGAGGCCACCCACAGACGCAGGATATCGGCGCCCAGTTTGTTCATCACATCCTGCGGGGAAACGGTGTTGCCGATGGATTTGGACATTTTGCGGCCCTGTCCATCAACGGTAAAGCCGTGCGTGAGCACCTGGCGGTAAGGCGCTTTGCCCTTCATGGCGGTGGAAATCATCAGCGAGGACATAAACCAGCCGCGGTGCTGGTCCGACCCTTCCAGATACATATCTGCCGCGTGGCCGTTAAATTCCGGACGCACATCCACAACGGAGGAATGCGTTGAACCGGAGTCGAACCATACGTCCAGCGTATCCGGCACTTTGG
The DNA here is from genome assembly GCA_032000125.1 of Buttiauxella sp. Lineage (GTDB taxonomy): Bacteria > Pseudomonadota > Gammaproteobacteria > Enterobacterales > Enterobacteriaceae > Dryocola. The sequence continues at coordinate 183,364 of DAMALH010000001.1, forward strand.
TGTAGTTTTCGGCATCGTCACCCATGATGTCGCGCGGGTCGAGATCCCACCACGCCTGGATGCCGTCCTGCTCTACTCGCTTAGCAACTTCTTCCATCAGCTCCAGCGTGCGTGGGTGCAGCTCTTCGGTCTCTTTATGTACGAACAGAGACATCGGCACGCCCCAGGTGCGCTGACGAGAAATACACCAGTCCGGACGGTTAGCAACCATGGACTCAATGCGCGCCTGGCCCCAGTCCGGGATCCACTGCACGTCTTTGATCTCTTTTAAGGACTGCTCGCGCAGGCCTTTTTGATCCATGCTGATAAACCACTGCGGCGTAGCACGGAAGATGATCGGCGTTTTGTGGCGCCAGCAGTGCGGGTAGCTGTGCAGCAGTTTTTCAACGTGCAGCAGAGCGCCTTTATCACGCAGGATATTGACGACCAGATCGTTGGCTTTGAAAACCTGAACGCCGTCCAGACCAGCGTATGTGCCGGGCAGATAGCAGCCGTCCGGGCCAACCGGGTTAGCCACTTCCAGACCGTATTTCTGGCCGATAACGTAGTCTTCCGGGCCGTGGCCTGGCGCCGTGTGTACGGCACCAGTACCGGCATCCAGCGTTACGTGCTCGCCAAGGATGGCAGGCACATCGAAGTCGAGGAACGGGTGTTTAAAGCGCATCAGCTCCAGATCGGCGCCTTTAGCCGTGCCGAGAACCGTCCACTCGGTAATACCGGCGCGTTTCATAACGCTTTCGACAAGATCCTTCGCCAGAATCAGCGCCTGGCCTTCAACCTGCACCAGCGCGTATTCAAATTCGGCATTCAGGGAAACCGCACGGTTAGCCGGCAGAGTCCAAGGCGTAGTAGTCCAGATAACCAGCGAAACCGGGCCGGAAACCTGGGCTGCGCCAAATTTCGCTTTCACCGCGTCCGCATCGACGGCGTTGAACGCCACGTCGATAGACAGGGACGTTTTGTCGTAGTACTCCACTTCCGCTTCAGCCAGCGCTGAACGGCAGTCAACGCACCAGTGCACCGGCTTCGCACCTTTGTGCAGGTGGCCGTTGCCGATGATTTTACCGAGCGCACGGATGATGTTCGCTTCGGTATTGAAATCCATAGTCAGATACGGACGTGACCAGTCGCCCAGCACGCCCAGACGGATAAAGTCCGCGCGCTGGCCTTCAACCTGCTCTGCCGCGTATTTACGGCATTCAGCACGAAACTCCGCAGCAGAGACTTTCTCGCCCGGCTTGCCGATAAGCTGTTCTACTTTCAGCTCGATTGGCAGACCGTGGCAGTCCCAGCCGGGAATATACGGAGAATCAAAACCGGAAAGCCCTTTGGACTTCACGATAATGTCTTTCAGAATCTTGTTAACCGAGTGACCAATATGAATGCTGCCGTTCGCGTAGGGAGGGCCATCGTGCAAAATGAAGGATTTTTTGCCTTTTTTTGCATTGCGGATGATGCCGTACAGATCGTCACCGTTCCAGCGCGCCAGCATGCCCGGTTCGCGTTTGGCGAGATCGCCGCGCATCGGGAACCCTGTTTCCGGCAGGTTCAGGGTAGATTTAAAGTCACTCATTAGATTCTCGGTTCCGTATTTCGGTGTTGAGGAAAGTCTGCTCAGGCGTTATATCCGTCATCCTTCAAGCTGCCGGGGTGTTGGCTGCTGTCACTTACCCGAATCACTTACCTTAGTAAGCTCATCGGGATAAGCTCTTTTGCCGCCTGGCTGCAACTCGAATTATTTAGGATACCAGCCCGAAAAACTCGCGGGCGGTTACCACGTCTTTTGCGATTTGCGCTTTGAGCTCATCAAGCGAGGCAAACCGCTGTTCATTGCGTATTTTTTTACGCAGCACCACATCTATATGGTGCCCATACAGGTCCATTGCAACGTCCAGCAAATGGACTTCCAGCTGCTGACGCATCCCCGCAACCGTTGGGCGGGTGCCGATATTAGCAACGCCAAGCAGCAGCTTATCGCCGAGGCCCGCTACTTCTACCGCAAAGACCCCTTTAACCGGGGAAACCTGACGGCGCAGCGGTAAGTTCGCCGTCGGAAAGCCGATAGTGCGGCCCAGCTCATCGCCGTGCACGACACGACCTGAGATGATAAACGGATGCCCAAGCAGGCTCCGGGCCAGCTCAAGGTTGTCCTCAGCCAGCGCCTGGCGAACCGCGGTGCTGCTGATGCGCACGCCACCTTCGCAAAAAGTTTGCGTGCTGGTGACGTCAAAACCGTATTCCTGGCCAGCCTTCTGTAATAACAAGAAATCCCCCTGGCGACCAGCGCCAAAGCGGAAATCATCCCCGACGGCGAGAAACTTTACCCCGAGGCGGTCAACCAACAGCTCGCTGACAAAATTTTGCGCCGTCAGAGCGGCAAAACGGCGGTCGAACCGGACGCAAAGCACATAATCCACGCCGCACTCGGCCAGGTAACGTAGCTTTTCGCGCAGCCTGGTCAGGCGTGCGGGAGATTTGTCGGCAGCAAAAAGCTCAAGCGGCTGTGGTTCGAAAATCATGACCATCACCGGAAGATTGCGCGCGCGACCCTGGGCACACAACCCCTGTAGCAGGGCCTTGTGGCCCCGATGCACGCCGTCAAAATTACCAATGGTGAGGACACACCCGTGGTGGTTCTGGCGCAAATTATGTATGCCGCGTATCAGCTTCATGGCTGGCTCAAGACAGTGGAAATCGGCGGATTATATCAACTACCGCGATGAACGTTAACCAACGATTGCCCCCTTTGGCATAAAGCTTTAAGGATTTCATTACGCTGAAGGGCACTTTCGGCGGGCAAGCACGCCGTTGAACGAATTTTGTTAGCGAAAGGCTGTATTCATAGTCATGAAGCTGGTAGAATCCGCGCCATCACAACGTAAGAGGTGCCGTAAGATTAACGGCGCTTATTTGCACAAATCCATTGACAAAAGAAGGCTAACCGGGCATATTCCTCGGCCTTTGAATTGTCCACATAGATCATATTTGGGAGTTGGACTTGGCTAATATCAAATCAGCTAAGAAACGTGCCGTTCAGTCTGAAAAGGCTCGTAAGCACAACGCAAGCCGTCGCTCTATGATGCGTACTTTCATCAAGAAAGTATACGCAGCGATTGAAACTGGCGACAAAGCTGCTGCACAGAAAGCATTTAACGAAATGCAACCAATCGTGGATCGTCAGGCTAGCAAAGGTCTGATCCACAAAAACAAAGCTGCGCGTCATAAGGCTAACCTTACTGCGCAAATCAACAAACTGGCTTAATCGCCTTTGTGTTGTTAGCTTGAAAAAAACCGGCTTATGCCGGTTTTTTTATGCCTGTAATCCGGCGCTCACTTAAAAAGCGCCGAGTAATCTCTTTTACAGACGCGCTGTACCGCCGGGTGCTGAATCATGCGCTCGGCAAAAATGGCATGGTATTCTTCCATCACGTTCTCAATGCGCCCGATCTCAACGATGCTGTCGTCGTTGTAAACATCCTGTCCGTAAAGCGTAGGCGCGACGAAAATGGCGTTATGCCCCGCGCCAAACGCTTTCATCAGCGCGGCATCGTCAAACTCACCGAGTATTTCCACCTGTAGTCCCTGGCTGTTAATCCAGTTAAGGATTTTACGCCCAAGCATTGAACGGCGGCCGGGTATCAGTAAACGTCTCGTTTCAAGGCAGGCCGGAAAAGGTAAATCCGGCAGCGGATTCTGGCACCAGAAGCTGATACCGCATTCGCCAATTTTGACCGAGAACAGCCCTTCCTGCTGCGTTGAATCAATCGGGCAGTCGGAAATAATCATGTCCAGCTTGTGCTGGCTGAGCTGCTCCAGCAGCATTTCGTGGGTGGATTCAAAGCAGCGCAGATGAATTTGTTCATCTTCCACCACCGCCGCATCCAGCACGCCGCTTACCAGCCGTTTGGACAGCGCGTCGGCAACGCCGACATCGAACAGCAGGCTGGACTCTTTACGGTAGTTAACGATATCCAGCATTTCCTGGCTTAACGTAAACATAGAGTCCGCGTAACGGAACACCAGTTGCCCCAGTTCGGAAGGCTCCAGCCCGCGTCCTTTGCGCTTAAAAAGCTTGCCGCCCAGCCGCTCTTCCAGCGCTTTTATCTGGCCGGTGATCGTTTGCGGCGTCAGGTAAAGCGCCTGCGCCGCGCTTACCACGGACCCCTCTTTACAGACGTGCCAAAAATAATAGAGATGGTTGTAATTAATATGCGACACGCGTTTCCACTCCCTGAGACATACCCATCGGCTGACGGCGGCAGGCCGTCAGAGGTGAAAATTACGATGAAAAGCGGCTTCTTAATATACCGTATCCCACCACGGCGGAAAGCAACGATCCCAGAAGGATGCCGAGCTTCGCCCAGGTGATAAGCGCCGGATCGACACCGCCAAAGGCAAGCGAAGCGATGAAGACTGACATCGTAAAGCCGACCCCGCACAGCACGCCCACGGCCATAATATCTTTGCCCGCAACTCCCTCCGGCAGGCTCGCCAGCCTGAGCTTTAATGCAGCCCAGCAGAACAGGCTGATGCCCAGCGGTTTACCGATAAACAGCCCGGCGATAATGCCTGATGGCAGCAGTGATGCTAATCCCTCTGGCGTCACGCCCTGTAAGGAAACGCCAGCGTTGGCAAATGCGAACAGCGGCAATATTAAGAACGCCACCCAGGGATGCAGGACATGTTCCAGTTCACGCGCAGGGGAACGGGCATCCTTTTCTTTCAGCGGGATAAAGAAGCCAACAATGACCCCGGCAAGCGTTGCGTGAACGCCAGACTTCAGCACCGCAGTCCACAGCACAATGCCCACCAGAATATACAGGCCCGTGCGACGGACGTTACAGATCCTCAGCAAAGCCAGCGCCGCAATAGCGCCTGCGGCCACGCCCAGCGAAAGCAAAGAGAGATCGCTGGTATAGAACAGGGCAATAATAATGATGGCGCCAAGGTCATCGATAATGGCCAGCGCCATCAGGAACACCTTTAAAGCAGGAGGCACGCGATCGCCCAACAGCGCCAGGATACCCAGCGCGAAAGCGATATCCGTCGCGGCCGGGATGGCCCAACCTTCACGGGTAACGGGGTCCTGATAGTTGAAGATCAAATAAATGGCGGCGGGAACAATCATTCCCCCAAGCGCTGCGATCGCCGGGAACGCAGCCTGACGGCGGCTTGCCAGCGATCCTTCAACCATTTCACGTTTGACTTCCAGACCAATCATCAAAAAAAAGATGGCCATCAAAGCGTCGTTCACCCACAGCAGCAGATTTTTACTGATATCCAGAGGGCCAACGCGCACTTCGACAGGGGTGGCTAAAAACGCCTGATAAAAGCCGCTGGTAAAATCGAGGTTAGCCAGGATCATCGCCATCACGGCGGCAACGATTAACAGGATGCCGCTTGCGGCATCGCCATGGAAAAAGCGTTGTAGAATTTTCGTCATTCTTTCATCCCGTTTGCAAGCGGTTAAGCCGCTATCAGGGCGCCAACATACCAGCCGTGATACCTCGTTAAAAGCAGTTTATATGGCAGTAACAGATCGGTAAAAACGAATTAAAAGCGGTACTGCGCTACCGGTACGCCGGGAATAAAAAAGCCTGAACCGGGGCTAGCCGGTTCAGGCTTTTTATTTTATGAAACGAGCCGATGATTTATTTAGTCAAATCATCAAAGAACCGTTTCACGCCGTCAAAGAAGGTCTTGGAACGCGGGCTGTTTTTCTCACCGCTCGGTCCGCCAAAGCTCTCTTCCAGATCGCGTAAAAGCTGCTTCTGTTTCTCGTTCAGGCTGACAGGCGTCTCTACAACGACGCGGCACAGCAGATCGCCCTGCGCACCGCCACGCACGGATTTCACCCCTTTGCCACGCATTCTGAACAGCTTGCCGGTTTGTGTTTCGCCCGGTACTTTCAGATTCACGCGGCCATCAAGCGTCGGCACTTCAATCTCACCGCCCAGCGCCGCCATAGCAAAGTTGATCGGCACTTCGCAGTAAAGGTTGTTGCCTTCACGCTCGAAGATTGGGTGCTGCTTAACCTGCACCTGAACATACAGATCGCCTGCAGGCGCGCCATGTTCGCCTGCTTCACCTTCGCCTGTCAGACGAATACGATCGCCGGTATCCACGCCAGCCGGGATTTTCACCGACAGGGTTTTGGTTTTTTCGACGCGGCCGTGGCCATGGCAGGTGCCGCACGGATCTTTAATAATGGTGCCGCGGCCCTGACAGTGCGGGCAGCTCTGCTGCACGGTAAAGAAGCCCTGGCGCATTTGCACCTGGCCTGCGCCGTGGCAGGTTGGACAGGTCTGCGGTTTGGAGCCTGCTTTCGCGCCGCTCCCGTGGCAAACGTCGCACTCTTCAAGCGTCGGGATGCGGATCTCTTTGGTGACGCCACGAACCGCTTCTTCCAGCGTTAAATCCATGTTGTAGCGTAAATCGGCGCCGCGTGCGGCGCGCTGACGACGCCCGCCGCCAAAGATGTCACCGAATACGTCACCGAAGATATCGCTGAAATCGGCACCGCCGCCGCCAAAGCCGCCGCCGCCCATGCCGCCTTGCTCAAACGCGGCGTGACCATACTGGTCATAGGCAGCACGCTTTTGCTCGTCGGTCAGGATTTCGTAGGCTTCTTTGATCTCTTTAAACTTACCTTCGGCCTCTTTGTCACCCTGATTACGATCCGGGTGGAATTTCATCGCCAGGCGTTTGTAAGCTTTTTTGATTTCACGCTCGTCCGCGGACTTCGGGACGCCTAAAACCTCGTAATAGTCTTTCTTCGCCATCTCTTTGTTCTGCCCCTAACATGCGTGCACGGGCGTGGAGAAACTCCTACGCCCGTGCCAGTTATAAACCGCTCAAAGGGCGATTATTTTTTGTCTTTAACTTCTTCAAACTCAGCGTCAACAACGTCGTCGTCTTTGCCGGCGTTAGTCGCGTCTGCCGCGCTGCCCGCCTGCTGCTCGGCGTGTTGCTGCTGAGCCAGTTCCATCAGCTTCTGGGAAACCTGTGCCAGCGCCTGCATCTTCGCTTCGATATCCGCTTTGTCTTCGCCTTTCAAAGACGTTTCCAGCGCGGTCAGCGCAGATTCGATAGCAGTTTTGTCATCGGCCGGCAGTTTGTCGCCCGCTTCTTCAACCTGCTTACGGGTGCTGTGCAGCAGATGGTCACCCTGGTTACGGGTCTGAACCAGCTCTTCGAACTTACGGTCAGATTCCGCGTTCGCTTCTGCTTCACGAACCATTTTCTGGATCTCTTCTTCGTTCAGACCGGAAGAAGCCTTAATGGTGATCTTCTGCTCTTTACCGCTGTTTTTGTCTTTCGCGGAAACGTGCAGGATACCGTCAGCATCGATATCGAAGGTCACTTCGATCTGCGGCATGCCGCGTGGTGCCGGGTTGATACCATCCAGGTTGAACTGACCCAGAGATTTGTTATCAGACGCACGTTTACGCTCACCCTGCAGCACATGGATGGTTACCGCAGACTGGTTGTCTTCAGCGGTAGAGAACACCTGGCTGTGCTTGGTCGGGATGGTGGTATTTTTGTTGATAAGGGAAGTCATCACGCCGCCCATGGTTTCGATACCCAATGACAGCGGGGTAACGTCCAGCAGCAGTACGTCTTTTACTTCACCGGTCAGCACACCACCCTGAACGGCAGCACCGATTGCAACGGCTTCGTCCGGGTTAACGTCTTTACGTGGCTCTTTACCAAAGAACTCGGCAACTTTTTTCTGCACCATTGGCATACGGGTCTGACCGCCGACCAGGATAACGTCCTGGATGTCGGATACGGACAGGCCAGCATCCTGCAGCGCAACTTTCAGCGGCTCGATAGAACGGTTTACCAGGTCTTCGACCAGGGATTCCAGTTTCGCACGGGTCACTTTAATGTTCATGTGTTTTGGACCGGTCGCGTCTGCGGTAATGTACGGCAGGTTAACGTCGGTCTGCTGGGCAGAAGACAGTTCGATTTTCGCTTTTTCCGCCGCTTCTTTCAGACGCTGCATTGCCAGCGGATCGTTGCGCAGATCGATACCCTGATCTTTCTTGAACTCTTCTACCAGATAGTTGATCAGACGGCTGTCGAAGTCTTCACCGCCCAGGTGAGTATCACCGTTGGTGGCCAGCACTTCGAAGGTTTTCTCGCCGTCAACTTCATCGATTTCGATAATAGAGATATCGAAAGTACCGCCGCCCAGGTCGTAAACCGCGATAGTACGGTTGCCCACTTCTTTATCGAGGCCGTAAGCCAGCGCCGCCGCGGTCGGTTCGTTGATGATACGTTTTACTTCCAGACCCGCGATACGACCGGCATCTTTGGTCGCCTGACGTTGCGCATCGTTGAAGTAAGCAGGCACGGTGATAACCGCTTCAGTTACCGGCTCGCCCAGGTAATCTTCCGCCGTTTTCTTCATTTTTTTCAGCACTTCAGCAGAGATTTGCGGAGGCGCCATTTTCTGGCCTTTAACGTCGATCCATGCGTCGCCGTTATCCGCGCCGATGATTTTGTACGGCATGATGGCTTCATCACGCTGTACTTCTTCGTCCTGGAAGCGGCGACCGATCAGGCGTTTAATCGCGAACAGGGTGTTCTGCGGGTTAGTCACTGCCTGACGTTTAGCCGGCTGACCTACCAGAGTTTCGCCATCCTGGGTATATGCGATAATGGAAGGCGTGGTGCGGTCGCCCTCGGCGTTTTCCAGCACGCGTGCCGTGGTGCCATCCATGATTGCTACACAAGAGTTGGTTGTACCCAAGTCGATACCAATAATTTTACCCATCTAAACGTCTCCACTTAAAATTTGTTCGTCATGTGGTTGTGAACCTGTTATGCGGGCAAACAAGTGTGTTTCAACTGCCCAAACATGTTTTTTTCAGGTCCGCCAACTGCGGTTGGATACAAGATGGGGTCGGCTTGTCCGCCATCAAGGGGCAGAGCAAAAAAAATTTTTATCTTCACACCTGTTTAGATCATAGATTCCGCCCGGCCATCTGTTTATGATGCCGCGCCCCGCAGCCCTTTAATGGCCGCGTGGGCTTTATTCATATTACATTTCAGGCGAATTTTTTAGAGGAACTATGGGCAACACTAAGTTGGCTAATCCAGCTCCCCTGGGCTTAATGGGCTTCGGCATGACCACCATTTTGCTCAACCTGCACAACGCGGGCTTTTTTGGTTTTGACGTTATTATCCTCGCCATGGGGATTTTCTACGGCGGCATCGCGCAGATTTTCGCGGGCCTGCTGGAGTATAAAAAAGGGAACACTTTCGGTCTGACCGCGTTCACTTCATATGGCGCTTTCTGGCTGACGCTGGTCGCTATCATCCTGCTGCCGAAAATGGGCGCGGGTGAAGCCGCCGACGCTAATTTCATGGGCGCATATCTTGGCATGTGGGGCATATTCACGCTGTTTATGTTCTTCGGCACGCTACAGGCTGCGCGTATGCTGCAGTTTGTGTTCGCAAGCCTGACCGTGCTGTTTGCCCTGCTGGCCATCGGCCACTTTGCGAATAACGAAAGCATTATTCACGTCGCAGGCTGGATCGGTCTGGTTTGTGGCGCAAGCGCCATTTATCTGGCCATGGGCGAAGTGCTCAACGAACAGTTTGGCCGCACCGTGCTGCCAATCGGTGAAAAGCACTAATCCCTTTTGAGGCGTAAAAAGTAAAAGCGGAGCCTGGCTCCGCTTTTTTTATGAATGCTGCAACGGCCTTTCCACCGTCATATCTTCGTGATTCAAATCCTGGCGCAGCCAGATGCCAAGCACCAGTCCAACCAGCGCCAGCGCCAGCACATACCAGGCCGGCGCCATCGGCGACACGCCCATCAGCATGGTAACCAGAACTGGCGTAAGGCCTCCGAAGATGGCGTACGACACGTTGTAAGAAAAAGAGATGCCGGTAAACCGCACTTCTGCCGGGAATGCCCGCACCATCACAAAAGGAACCCCGCCGACCACCCCAACGCTCAGCCCCACCATGCCGTACAGCACAAACAGATGCTCAGGATAGACGGGAGTAAGGTGATAGAACATCCAGCTACAAACCGCCAGCAGCAGGCTGCCGACGATAAAAGTTTTGCTCGCGCCGATACGGTCAACGATCAGGCCCGTCGCAATACAGCCGACGCACAGCATAATGGTGGCGATACTGTTCGCCTGAAGCGTCAGCGCGGGCGCTATTCCCACCTGCTTTTGCAGCCAGGTCGGCGCCATCAAAATAACCACCACGATACCCGCTGACAGCAGCCAGGTCAGCAGCATTGAAACCACCACCGCTTTCTTATGGTTCACCACCACGGCCTTGAGCGGCAGCTCTTCCGCCAGCGCTTTACGCTTTTGCATCTCAATAAAAACTGGCGTTTCCTGCAGCCAGCGACGCAGGTACATTGCCACCAGCCCGAAGATACCGCCGAGGAAGAACGGAATTCGCCAGCCGCCCTCGTGGATAGTTTCCTGGGTCATGGAAGTATTGATAAGCGTTGCGACAACGGACCCCAGCAAAATACCGACGGTTAACCCGGCCGTCAGCGTTCCACAGGCGATTCCGATACGTTTATAAGGAACGTGCTCGGCGACAAATACCCATGCGCCAGGCACTTCACCGCCGATCGCAGCGCCCTGAAGCACGCGCAGCAGAAGCAGTAACAGAGGCGCCGCAATGCCAAGCGTGGCATAGGTTGGCAGCAGGCCAATCGCCAGCGTCGGCAAGGCCATCAGCAGAATGCTCAGCGTGAACATTTTCTTGCGTCCGACAAGATCGCCAAAGTGGGCCATCACAATGCCGCCCAGCGGACGAGCGAGATAACCAGCGGCAAAAATCCCGAAGGTTTGCACCTGACGCAGCCATTCCGGAATGTCCGCAGGGAAAAAGAGCGCGCCCACAACGGTGGCGAAGAAAACAAAGATAATGAAGTCGTAAAATTCGAGCGCGCCGCCGAGGGCGGCGAGAGTCAGGGTCTTGTAATCCTGACGGTTCAGAGGTCTTGCTGGTGATGTCGTTGTTTTTTGTAGGGACATAAGCAACCGCGCGTCAAAAAGGAGTGTGATAATTATTGCCGTTACGCTGTAAAGCAAACATTACCATAACGGTTAAATATCGACACTCCACAGGCACTACATGTTATGTCATAAACGGCATAACTTTAGGATTTTGTTTCGCGTATAGCGCTCTTGGGGCGGAAAGCTGCTACTACTGTCGGATCGGTTTCCACATAAGGCCCCTCCAGCAACTGTACACAATAAGGTACACTTGCAAAGATGCCGGGCACCAGTACTTTACCCTGCTCATCCTTCACGCCCTCAAGCGTTTCCTGAATAGACTTCGGCTGGCCCGGCAGGTTGAGGATCAGCGCCTGTTTACGAATCACTCCCACCTGACGAGAAAGAATCGCCGTCGGCACAAAATGCAGGCTTATCTGCCGCATCTGTTCGCCAAAGCCCGGCATTACGCGATCGGCAATTGCAAGCGTCGCATCCGGGGTAACGTCACGGCGAGCCGGACCGGTTCCGCCGGTAGTCAGCACCAGGTGGCAGGTCATTTCATCGACGAGCTCACACAGCGTTTGTTCAATTATCGTCTGCTCGTCTGGGATCAGGCGAGTTTCAATCTGGAAAGGTGTGGTAAGCGTACGCTCAAGCCAGGCAGCCAGTGCTGGAATGCCTTTATCCTGATAGACGCCGCTTGAGGCGCGGTCAGAGATGGAAACTAAACCAATGCGTAAGGTATTCATATCATTCCCGGGGAAGCAAAACTTAGGCGGAATGATACACGGCGAAGGGACTGGCAGACAGGGGATAACGCTAAAAAGCGTGACCGGAAATCCCGGCCACGCCAATAATGATTACAGCAGATCGCCGATCATTTTTTCCAGCTTTTCCTGGTCAACGGCAAACTTGCGGATACCGTCGGCCAGTTTATCAACCGCCATTGGATCCTGGTTATGCTGCCACAGGAACTGGGATTCGGTGATACGCTCAGGGCGTGCTTTCACCTCGCCGCTGTAGGCCAGTTTACGCTCAACCGCGCCTTCGTTTTCAGCCAGTTCTTTCAGCAGCGCTGGCGCAATGGTCAGACGGTCACAGCCGGCCAGCTCAAGGATTTCGCCAAGGTTACGGAAGCTTGCGCCCATCACCACGGTCTCGTAACCGTGCTGTTTGTAGTACTGATAGATTTCAGCAACGGACACCACGCCCGGATCTTCAGAGGCCGCGTACTCTTTCTTATCGGTGTTAGCCTTGTACCAGTCGAGGATACGGCCAACGAACGGAGAAATCAGGAACACGCCTGCTTCTGCGCAAGCGCGGGCCTGGGCAAAGGAGAACAGCAGGGTCAGGTTGCAATTGATGCCTTCTTTTTCCAGCTGCTCGGCGGCGCGGATGCCCTGCCAGGTAGAAGCCAGTTTGATCAGAATGCGATCGTTGCCGATGCCCGCGTCGTTGTAGAGTTTGATCAGACGTTTTGCTTTCGCAATGCTGGCTTCAGTGTCATAGGACAGACGAGCGTCAACTTCTGTAGAAATGCGGCCCGGGATCAGCTTCAGGATTTCCAGACCAATGTTTACCGCCAGCTTATCGGTGGCGTCCACTACCTGCTGTGCCCGATCGCTGCTCTGCTCACGCGCCCAGGTCACCGCATCGTCAATCAGTTTGCGGTATTCAGGAATTTGCGCTGCGTTCAGAATCAGGGAAGGGTTAGTCGTAGCATCCTGCGGCTGGTACAGCTTCATTGCCGCGATATCTCCGGTGTCAGCAACCACTGTGGTTAGCTGACGCAGGGAGGTCAATTTATCCGTCATGATAGTGTTTCTCGTCAGGTGTAGCTTGTTAGGGAGATGTAACCGGTCTTACCTGATGATATCACGACGCAAGTCAGGTGCAACCGTAGCAGCACGCCCCCAGGGGGGGCGAAGCAAATATGATAAACTGCCTGAAATAGCTGCCAGCGATGTAAAGGACTGCGCGTTATCAACGCCACCCCGCCGGGCCCATCGCGCATTGACAAGAGAGATGTTAGTGACCGATTTTCTGCACTTTATCAACGATATACTGTGGGGTTCCGTGCTGATCTACCTGCTTGCCGGTGCAGGCCTGTGGTTTACTTTTCGCTGTGGTTTTGTTCAGTTCCGCTATTTTACTCAGTTTCGCTCGCTTATCAGGTCGCAGCCCCCGCATGACAGCGCGGGCATTTCGCCCTTCCAGGCGCTTTGTACAAGCCTTGCCGCACGCGTCGGCAGCGGCAATATCGCAGGCGTTGCCCTGGCGCTAACGATGGGCGGCCCCGGCGCGATTTTCTGGATGTGGGTAGTGGCCATCATTGGTATGGCGACTTCCTTTGCGGAATGCTCCCTGGCGCAGCTCTATAAACGCCGTGACGGCGAGGGTCGCTATCTTGGCGGCCCGGCATGGTACATGGAGAGCGGCCTGGGAATGCGCTGGATGGGGGTCATGTTTTCGGTCTTTTTAATGCTCGCCTTCGGGCTTATTTTTAACGCCGTGCAGGCCAATTCCATTGCCCATGCGGTAAACCACGCCTTTGCCGTGCCGAAAACCTGGGTGGGCATGGTGCTGATTGTGCTAACCGCTGGTGTGATTTGGCGCGGCATGCGCGGCACAGCGCGTGTTGCTCAATATCTGGTGCCTTTCATGGCGCTAATCTGGGTGATGATGGGCCTGTACGTTGTCGCACTGCATATCGAGCGGGTTCCGGAAGTCATCATGCTGGTGATTAAAAGCGCTTTTGGCTGGCAGGAAGCGGCTTCAGGCGCGCTGGCTTTTACGTCAGGCCAGGTGATTACAACGGGATTCCAGCGCAGCATGTTTGCTAACGAAGCGGGAATGGGATCGACCCCCAACGCCGCCGCAGCGGCATCCGCATGGCCCCCGCACCCGGCTTCCCAGGGGCTGCTGCAGATGTTCGGCATATTTATCAATACCCTGATTATCTGTACCGCCACGGCGGCTATTATCCTCTTTTCCGGCGTGCTCGATAACCCGACTATCAGCTCGGACGGGATAACCCTTGTGCAGACGGCGCTTAGCGGCATGCTTGGAAGCTGGGCCTCGGGATTTATCGCTTTTATCATCTTCCTGTTCGCCTTCACTTCCATCGTGGCGAATTACGCCTATGCCGAAAACAACCTGCTATTTCTGCAACAGAAAAGCCCGTTTACGCTGGTGCTGTTCCGCTGCCTGGCGTTAGTGATGGTGATGTTTGGCACCCTCTCCTCCCTGCCGCTGGTGTGGCAGCTTGCGGACGTAGCGATGGCGCTGATGGCGATAACCAACCTCATCGCCATTCTTTTGCTGTCGCCGGTGGTACGCGACCTTACCGCAGATTATCTTCGCCAGCAGAAGCTTGGCGTAGTGCCGGTTTTTGATCCTAATCGTTTTCCTGAAATCAAAAGCCAGTTGGCTCCGGGCGTGTGGGACGGCCTTAGCGCCACTAAAACCCAGCGCTAATCGCATCCATTGGCGGATACTTTCAGGAAATTTGCTAAAGTAGACGGCATAATTTGCAAGGAGCGAACATGCTGATTGTTATTTCCCCCGCTAAGACGCTTGATTACCAAAGCGTTCTGCCAACAGATCGCTACACCCAACCTGAACTGCTGGAGCATTCACAGCAGTTAATTAGTATCGCCCGCAAGCTCAGCGCGCCGCAAATTGCCTCGCTTATGGGCATCAGCGACAAACTGGCCTCCCTCAACGAAACCCGCTTCCACGAATGGCACCCGGATTTCAAGCCGCAAAATGCGCGCCAGGCCATTCTGGCTTTTAAGGGCGATGTGTACACCGGCTTACAGGCTGAAAAATTTAGCGATGCTGATTTTGATTTTGCCCAGCAGCATTTGCGTATGCTGTCGGGATTGTATGGCGTACTGCGTCCGCTGGATCTGATGCAGCCATACCGGCTGGAGATGGGGATTCGCCTGGAAAATCCGCAGGGCAAAGACCTTTATCATTTCTGGGGCGATATCATTACCGAGAAGTTGAACCAGACGCTGGCGGATTGCGGCGATAAGATCCTGATAAACCTGGCTTCAGACGAATATTTTAAAGCGGTTAAACCGAAGAAGCTGCAGGCTGACATTATTAAGCCCGTCTTCCTCGATGAGAAGAACGGCAAGTTTAAAGTTATCAGCTTCTACGCCAAAAAGGCGCGTGGGCTGATGAGCCGTTATATCATTGAAAATCGGCTCACCGCGCCTGAACAGCTAAAAGCGTTTAACACCGATGGCTACTTCTTTGATGAAGCGGCATCAGGCAAAAATGAAATGGTGTTTAAGCGTCACGAGCAGTAAAAAAGCGGCGGGAGAGTTTCCCGCCGTTCAAATCAACGACGGTGCCAGTGGTTATCCCGACGATCGTCATGGTGGCGATAGCGATCCTGTCCGTCGTGGCGGCCGTGTGGCTGCCAGTGATTATCGCGCCATTGATAATGGTTGCCCCACCAGCCGTGGTCGCGCCAGCGGCCGCCATCCCAGTAGTTACCATGATTATCCCGATCGCCTATTTGCAGCTTCACCGCCGGCACCAGGGTTATTTCTGCAGCCTGTGCGGCCAGAGGAGTCACCACCAGAATCGATAACGCCAGGACGATAGATTTCAACATAAGTCACTCCTTAAACATTCGTGCCCATCTGGGTCGTTAAGAAGAGCTTATGCGGAATAACGCCCGGTTGTTATCCTGCGCAATCCTAATATCTAAGTGTCCGCATTTTATGGGAATTTCTGCTTTTTCCCTCCTTGTTTCCTGCTTATTTTCTCCATAATCAGGCTCAAAACCACCCCGAAGGGTGGTTCGTTTACTGCCCTGCTGGCTACCAGGCTTTAGCCATCATAAGTTCGCGCAGCGCAGCAAAATCCGCCGGCAGATCGTGAGAAAGCAGCGGCAAATCAGCGCGCGATGCCAGCTCTTCCGGCAGCGGCAGCGTCTCATCAAGAATGTTTTCAACGCTCTCTTTAAATTTCGCCGGATGCGCCGTTCCCAGGAACAAACCGTATTCGCCCGGCTGCAACTGGTCGCGCAGCGCGCGCCACGCAATGGCCGCGTGAGGTTCGGAAATATACCCCTTCGCCCGCAGCTCACGCATCGCCTGTTTTGTCTCTTCATCGTCCAGCGCGGCATAACCCAGGTCGGTCAGGCGCCAGATTTTACGGCGGAACAGCTCTTCCACGCGCGGCCAGTTATTCGGCTGGCTGACGTCCATTGCATTAGAAAGCGTGGCTACGGTGGTTTTCGGCGTCCATTTGCCGTCTGCCAGGAAGCGCGGAACGGTATCGTTGGCGTTAGTGGCGGCGATAAAGCGTTTAACCGGCAAACCGAGCGATTTCGCCAGCAGCCCTGCGGTCAGATCGCCAAAGTTACCGCTCGGCACGGAAACAACCAACTGATTGCGGGACTCCTGCGGAAGCTGCGCCACAGCTTCAAAATAATAACAAATTTGTGCCAGCAGGCGGCTGATGTTGATGGAGTTTGCGGAGTTTAATCCCAGTGCTGCCTTCATCTCTTCATCATCAAATGCCTGTTTGACCAGCGCCTGACAGGCATCAAAATCGCCGTCAATCGCGACGGTTTCAATATTGCCACCAAGGGTACAGAACAATTTTTCCTGCAGCGGGCTGATTTTGCCACGCGGATAGAGGATCACTACACGAACGTTTTCCAGCCCGTAAAAGGCGTGCGCCACAGCCGCGCCGGTATCGCCGGAGGTCGCCGTTAAAATCGTTACCGGTTTATCACCGCTGATATGGGTCAGCATCTGGGCCATAAAGCGCCCGCCGAAGTCTTTGAACGCAAGGGTCGGACCGTGGAAAAGTTCAAGGCAGCCAATATCCGGCTCGACGCTTTTCACCGGAGCAGGGAAAGCAAAAGCCGCACGCACGCGGGCCTCAAGCTGTTCCTGAGGAATTTCATCGCCGATAAACGCAGACAGAATTTTGCTGCTGCGCGTGACGAAATCCATCTTCAGCATTTCGTCGATTTCTGTCAGTTCGAACTCGGGCAGGTCGTGAGGAAAAAACAGCCCCTGCTGCTTGCCCAGGCCCTGCGTAATCGCCTGGGCAAAGTTGACCTGCTCGTTATGATCTTTAAGGTTATACAGTTTCATACGTTATTCCAGAACTCGTGCGCCAGCCGTATCCAGACGGCAAATATGTACAAAACCTTCCTGGTTCTGCAAATAATGAAGGCTTAGCCAGTCGGCCACGCGCTGGGCGGTATCGGTATTATCGCACAGCGCAAAAAGGGTCGGGCCGGAGCCAGAAATGCCGCTCGCCAGCGCGCCAATATCCGCCACCGCCTGCCGCGCCTCGTTAAAGCGCGGCAGTAATTTGGCACGATACGGCTCGGCTATCACATCACGCATCAGCTTAGCGGCAAGGCCCGGCTGGCGGGTGTGGCAGGCATGAATAAAGCCCGCCAGGTGACGGCCATGGCTGATGCAATCCTGGCGGCGATACTGCGCGGGAAGGATTGCCCGCGCTTCGGCGGTGGAGACTTTAATTCCCGGATAGGCCAACACCCACAGCCACTCGTCAAAGCCCGGTACCGCCTGGCTGATAATGCCGCTCTCTTCAATCATCAACTGCATGCCGCCGAGGAAGCAAGGCGCGACGTTATCGTAGTGTATGCTGCCGGAAATACGGCCTTCCAGCTCGCCCATCAGGCTAAGCAGGCGGTTGTTGCTAAGCGGCCTGCCGCAATATTCGTTCATCGCCATCAAGCCCGCGACCACAGAGCAGGCGCTGGAGCCGAGGCCTGAGCCAATCGGCATGCTTTTTTCCAGCGTCATCGCTACGGGAATGTTTTTACCGATTTCCTGACAGAAGCGCTCCCAGCACTGATAAACAATATTCTCACGCGGTTCGGACGGTAATTTACTGGCAAAGCGTCCAATGTTGTTCAGGCTGAATGACTCAGCCGCTTCAACGGTAACGTAGTCTCCCAGCAGCGAACCATCTATTGGCGACACCGCCGCCCCCAGCACATCAAACCCGACGCTCATATTTGCGCTGCTTGCCGGGGCGTATACTTTAACCATCTTAAACTCCTAACTTCCATGACAGGGTGCGCAATAAGTCCGCAAAAACACCGGCAGCAGTAACATCGTTGCCCGCACCGTAACCGCGCAGCACAAGAGGCAGCGGTTGATAATAGTGGCTATAGAAAGCCAGAGCGTTCTCGCCGTTTTTGACCTTATACAGTGGATCGTTACCGTCCACGGCGTCAATTTTAACTTTGCAGCTACCGTCTTCTTCGATCGCGCCCACAAAACGCAGCACTTTGCCTTCATCACGCGCTTTCGCCACGCGGGCAGAAAAATCATCATCCAACTGCGGCAGGCGCGCCATAAACGACTCGACGTCGCCGGTGGAATCGAAGGATTCCGGTAAAACGGGTTCAATGACGATATCGGAAAGCTCAAGACTGCTGCCCGTTTCGCGCGCCAGAATCAACAGCTTGCGTGCTACGTCCATGCCGGAGAGATCGTCACGCGGATCGGGCTCGGTGTACCCCATTTCACGCGCGACGCGCGTCGCTTCCGACAGGCTCATCCCCTCATCCAGCTTGCCAAAGATGAACGATAAAGAACCAGAAAGAATGCCGCAGAAACGACGCAGCTCATCGCCCGCATTCAACAGGTTTTGCAGGTTTTCGATAACCGGCAGACCTGCGCCAACGTTGGTATCGTAGAGGAATTTACGACGCGATTTTGCCGCGGCGTTACGCATCTGGTGGTAATAATTCATGGTCGAGGTGTTCGCCTTTTTGTTTGGCGTCACCACGTGGAAACCTTCCCCCAGGAAATCAGCGTACTGATCGGCCACCGCCTGGCTTGAAGTACAATCAACGATGACCGGGTTCAGCAGATGGTACTCTTTCGCCAGGCGGATCAGGCGGCCCAGGTTAAAAGGATCTTTGGCTTCGGCCAGTTCTGCCTGCCAGTTTTCCAGATCCAGACCGTGCACGTTGGTCAGCAAGGCTTTTGAATTTGCCACGCCGCAGACGCGTAAATCGATATGTTTCTTTTTAAGCCAGTTTTGCTGGCGCTTCACCTGCTCAAGCAACGCTGAACCCACGCCGCCGACGCCAATCAGGAACAGCTCAATAACCTGATCGGTATTGAACAGCATCTGATGCGTCACCCGCACGCCGGTGGTCGCATCGTCGTTGCTGACCACAACGGAAATGGAACGCTCGGAAGAACCCTGTGCAATAGCCACAATATTGATGTTCGCACGAGCAAGCGCTGCGAAGAACTTAGCGGAGATGCCGCGCAGCGTGCGCATGCCGTCACCCACTACGGAGATGATTGCGAGGTGCTCCATAATCGCCAGCGGCTCAAGCAGGCCTTCTTTCAGCTCCAGATAAAACTCTTCTTCCATAGCGCGGCGCGCACGACCGCAATCGCCCTGCGGCACGCAGAAGCTGATGCTGTATTCAGAGGAGGATTGCGTAATCAGCACCACGGAAATACCCGCGCCGGACATGGCAGCGAAAACGCGGGCCGCCATGCCGACCATGCCTTTCATGCCGGGGCCAGAAACGTTAAACATCGCCATGTTGTTCAGGTTGGTGATGCCTTTAACCGGCAGTTCGTCATTATCGCTTTCGGCGCCAATCAGCGTGCCGGGCGCCTGAGGGTTGCCGGTGTTTTTAATGAGGCATGGGATCTGGAACTGGGCGATGGGGGTAATGGTGCGGGGGTGAAGCACTTTAGCGCCGAAGTAGGAAAGCTCCATGGCTTCCTGATACGACATCGACTTTAGCAGCCTGGCGTCGGGAACCTGACGCGGGTCGCAGGTATAAACCCCATCGACATCCGTCCAGATCTCACAGCAATCGGCGCGTAAACACGCGGCCAGCACGGCGGCGGAGTAATCAGAACCGTTACGGCCAAGTACGACAAGCTCCCCTTTATCGTTACCGGCAGTAAAGCCCGCCATTAACACCATGTGATCGGACGGGATGCGGCTGGCATTGATGCGCCGGGTGGATTCAGCGATATCAACGGTAGATTCAAGGTAATGCCCGACGGCGAGTAATTTTTCGACCGGGTCGATAACGGTGACATTATGGCCGCGAGCTTCCAGCAGGGCCGCCATAATGGCGATGGAAAGCTTTTCGCCGCGACAAATGATAGCCGCGTTGATGCTGTCCGGACACTGACCCAACAGGCTGATGCCGTGCAGAACGTGTTTAAGCTGCGCGAACTCTTGCTCAACAAAGGCTTTAAGCTTCGCCAGCGGAAAGCCGGGCTGCGCTTCGGCCAGTCCGTGAAGCAGCTCGCTAAAAATGCGTTCGGCGTCGCTGATATTCGGCAGCGTATCCTGTCCACCGATGGTTTTTTCAATCATCGCCACCAGGTGGTTGGTAATTTTTGCCGGGGCAGACAGCACGGTCGCCACCTGCCCCTGTTTGGCATTGCTTTCCAGGATATCGGCGACACGAAGAAAACGCTCCGCGTTCGCCACTGATGTACCGCCGAATTTCAACACTCGCATTGGATATTACCCCTTGATTTTTAGCCTAAAAAAAAGCCCGCACTGTTCAGGTGCGGGCTTTTTTCGTTTTTCCTGTATGCGTCAGCCCGCACCGTTACCTGTGGTAATGGTGGTTGTAATAATTGTGGTCATCGGGCTGATGCGGATCATGGATGTTGTGTGCTCTTAATCTGATTGACCTGTATTGGTTAAAGTATCCGTCAGGTGAAGTCAATTTATTTTTAATTTTGTCACCCCGGTTTACTTTTCACCGGCGCGCTAACAAACAGGCTGCAGATGGCACAATTACGCTGCGTAACCCCGGGTATTACTCGGCGTTATCGCTGCCAGAAGCTTTCTTCGCAGCATTATCCACTGGCAGATTTATTTCGATATCGTGCAGCAACCGGTGCAACATTGCGGTATCCCGCTGCGTCAAAAGTCCTAAACGCTGCTGCAGCCAGTCGGCCATCTTCTGGTCATCGGCAACGTCCAGGCGAGCGGTTAGCGCGGTGATACGCAGGCGTAAAGCGCTCAACTGTTGAGCATCGGCTTCCTGCTGCCGTAGCGTGGGCAACTGCATAAGAGCAGAAAGCTGATAGCAATAAACCATCACCGCCTGCCCTAAGTTCAGCGATGGGTAATCCGCCACCATCGGCACGCCGGTAAGCACATCAGCCAGCGCCAGTTCCTCATTGGTGAGGCCAGAATCTTCGCGTCCAAAGACCAGCGCAGCGGTGCCAACCCATTGTCGTTTCTCTTCGAGCAGCGGCACCAGTTCTTGCGGCGTGGCGTAATAATGAAATTTGGCCCGGCTACGGGCCGTCGTCGCGACGGTAAAATTAACGTCGTGCAGCGCATCATTGAGCGTCGCAAAGTGCCGGGCGTTATCAAGGATGTCTCCCGCGCCATGCGCCACCCAGCGCGCTTCTGGCTTAAGGTGAGCGTCGCTCGCCACAATACGCAGCGTGGTAAAGCCCATAGTCTTCATAGCGCGGGCGGCGGCGCCGACGTTTTCGGCTCTGGCAGGCGAAACCAGAATGATGGGTAAATGCATCAAAACTCTCTTTAAAATCGTCAAAGCCGGAAAAAACCGGCGCTAAAATGATAATGCGCATCACAAATTTACTTTAATGCAACATTCTCACGCGCAATATAAGTTATAAAAGCTTAACTAACGCGCATTGCTCCAGATACAAAACGCTGAATAAACCCATTGAATCATGTGATATACGGCTGTTTATTATAGATAAACAGCATTAATTGCCCTAAGTAAACGTGCGTCATCAGATTTATTGCGTCTTAGACGTAACTACGTTGATTATTAAAAAAATGTGACGCAAGCTAGCAATACGCTACGATGATTTCATCAAACTGTTAACGTGCTACAATTGGAATTGATATATGTCAACGAAGCGTAGTTTTATCAGATGTCTGAAGCGGTCCTGCCTGTTATGTTGCTGTTAAAATGGTTAGGATAACAGCCGTTTTTGACACCGTCGGGTCCAGAGGGAAAGCGCCCACGACCAAGCTAATGATGTTGTTGACGTTGATGGAAAGTGCATCAAGAAC
>DAMALH010000002.1:0-170215 GCA_032000125.1 Buttiauxella sp.
TAGCCAGACGGCCCAGAGCCAGACCCATTTTTTCCTGGTCAGCTTTGGTTTTCGGTTCTACTGCGATGGAGATTACCGGTTCAGGGAATTCCATACGCTCCAGAATGATCACGTTGTCTGGATCGCACAGGGTATCACCAGTGGTAACGTCTTTCAGACCGATAGCCGCAGCGATGTCGCCTGCGCGAACTTCTTTGATCTCTTCACGTTTGTTAGCGTGCATCTGAACGATACGGCCAAAACGCTCACGAGCAGCTTTAACGGAGTTCACTACGGTATCACCGGAGTTAACCACGCCAGAGTACACGCGGAAGAAGGTCAGGTTACCTACGAACGGGTCGGTAGCAATTTTAAATGCCAGAGCAGCAAACGGCTCGTCGTCACTTGCGTGACGCTCAGCCGGCGTATCTTTACCGTCGTCCAGCATACCGTTGATTGCCGGTACGTCTGTAGGTGCTGGCAGGTAATCAATTACCGCATCCAGCATTGCCTGTACGCCTTTGTTCTTGAACGCAGAACCACAGGTCACGAGAATGATCTCGTTGTTCAGCACGCGCTGACGCAGAGCTTTCTTGATTTCTTCCTCGGTCAGCTCTTCGCCGCCCAGGTATTTTTCCATCAGCTCTTCAGATGCTTCAGCCGCAGATTCAATCAGATTCTGGTGCCATTCTTCAGCCAGATCGACCATATCAGCAGGGATATCTTCGTATTCGAAGGTCACGCCAGCGTCAGCTTCGTTCCAGTTGATAGCTTTCATTTTCACCAGGTCAACAACACCGGTGAAACCTTCTTCAGCACCAATCGCCAACTGAAGCGGAACAGGGTTCGCGCCCAGACGGGATTTGATCTGGCCTACAACTTTCAGGAAGTTCGCACCCATACGGTCCATTTTGTTAACGAACGCGATACGTGGAACTTTGTATTTGTTAGCCTGACGCCATACGGTCTCAGACTGTGGCTGAACACCACCAACTGCGCAGTAAACCATTACCGCACCGTCAAGAACACGCATGGAACGTTCTACTTCGATGGTGAAGTCAACGTGCCCTGGGGTGTCGATGATGTTTACGCGATGCGGTTCGTACTGCTTAGCCATACCTGACCAGAATGCAGTAGTCGCTGCGGAGGTGATAGTGATACCACGCTCCTGCTCCTGTTCCATCCAGTCCATGGTGGCTGCGCCGTCATGAACTTCACCGATTTTATGGTTTACACCGGTGTAGAACAGAATACGTTCGGTAGTAGTGGTTTTACCGGCGTCGATGTGCGCACTGATACCGATGTTACGGTAGCGTGCGATGGGTGTTGTACGAGCCATTTGATTCCTCGTTTGTTTCTTTAGGCGTTCAGTTAAGTTACCCAGAGCGGGCGGCTTCTCTGAAGCGCCCGCCTGGTGACTAATACTCCGAAGGGATTACCAACGGTAGTGTGCGAACGCCTTGTTGGCTTCTGCCATACGGTGAACGTCTTCACGTTTCTTAACTGCAGTACCTTTGTTTTCTGCAGCATCAGAAAGTTCGTTCGCCAGACGCAGAGCCATGGATTTATCACCGCGTTTACGAGCAGCTTCAACGATCCAACGCATTGCCAGAGCATTACGACGAACCGGACGAACTTCAACTGGAACCTGATAAGTAGAACCACCAACGCGGCGGGACTTAACTTCTACAGTTGGGCGAACGTTGTCGAGAGCGACTTCGAAAGCTTCCAGTTCATTTTTACCAGAACGCTGAGCCAGGGTCTCAAGCGCGCTGTATACGATGGCTTCTGCAGTAGATTTTTTACCATCTACCATCAGGATATTTACAAATTTTGCCAGCAGTTCTGATCCGAACTTCGGATCTGGAAGAATTTTACGCTGACCAATGACGCGACGACGTGGCATGGGAATACTCCGTTGTTAATTCAGGATTGTCCAAAACTCTAAGAGTTTAGTTTGACATTAAGATAAATCAGTTTGGCCTTACTTAACGGAGAACCATTAAGCCTTAGGACGCTTCACGCCGTACTTGGAGCGAGCCTGCTTACGGTCTTTAACACCTGAGCAGTCCAGCGCACCACGAACGGTGTGGTAACGAACACCCGGAAGGTCTTTTACACGACCGCCACGGATCAGGATCACGGAGTGCTCCTGCAGGTTGTGACCTTCACCACCGATGTAGGAAGTCACTTCGAAACCGTTAGTCAAACGCACACGGCATACTTTACGCAGTGCGGAGTTTGGTTTTTTAGGAGTGGTGGTATATACACGAGTACATACACCACGTTTCTGCGGGCAGGCTTCCAGCGCAGGCACGTTGCTCTTTGCAACTTTGCGTGCGCGTGGTTTGCGTACCAGCTGGTTAACTGTTGCCATTAAATAGCTCCTGGTTTTAGCTTTTGCTTCGTAAACACGTAATAAAACGGCCTCATATAATATGAGGACGCAGAATTTTAGGGCTGAGCCGAAAAGGTGTCAAGAAATATACAGCGATCCTGGATTACCAGGTTATCTGCCGTTCGTGTTTAACCGCCAGTCTGACGAAATCATTATAGCTGACCGCGTCGATTTTGGATGAAATTTGAGCAGCGAGGCCGCGTGCTTCGAGATCTTCTCGCAGAGCGCTGACTGATATGGAGGCGGCGAGCAATAATTCAAGGTAGTGGCTGTCTTTTATTGCAGTAATCACGCCGTCCTGCATCAGCAGTAAATCGTCTCCTGCACTCACACAGCGCAGCAGCGTCTCAAGATCGGCGTTAAAAGGCGAGTGGCGTAAGATATGCAGCATGGGCGCCTCAGAAAGTCAGGACTACATCAAACTGATGCAGCATTTCGCGCAGGGCAGCCGGATTCAGAAGGTCCACATCCACCACCCACGCACTGTTTTCGGATAACCCGCGCTCGCGCGCAGACTCGGCGCAAAGGTAGCACTGCTCGATATCGTAGAGCGGCAGCACGCGAAACGTCGCGATGTAGTCACGGGAGAGTATTTTATCGGGCTGCTGGCCTGGTACAACCTGAAACACGCCATCGCCTACAAAGAAAACGCCGATATCTTCAGATAGCGCGGAAGTGGCGAGTAGGGCATCCAGCCCTTCACGTCCTGCCGAAGTACCGTGCGGAGCAGATTTAAATACAAAGGCTACGCGCTTCATCAGAACTGCACCATTCTTTCACAGGTAAGCGAGGCTTCAGCCAGCGCGCCCAGACCGCTCAACGTAAAACCGGCCTGCAGATTGCTTGCGGACAGCGCATGCTCTTTAGCTTCGGCGTCATCAATCACGCCACGGCGTAAGGCTGCGGCAACGCAAATATGCAGCTCTACTCCATGCCGTTCGTGAAGTTCTTGCCAGGCCCGGACCAGATCGACTTCATCGCTCGCGGGCGTGGTAAGCGCATTGGCATTAAATACGCCTTCACGATAGAAAAAAACGCTGCTTAAGGTGTGCCCCTCGTCAATGACAGCCCGGGCAAACTGCAATGCGCTGCTCGCCTGTTGTGTGCCATAAGCCGGGCCGGTCACCATCATGGCGAAAAGCATTTACTTTTCCTGACCCAAAAAATCACCGTTTTTGAACTGGCGAATATAGAGATAGACCGTGTGTTTCGAGATATTCAGGCGGTCTGCCACCTGGTTAATCGCATCTTTAATATCGAAGATGCCCTTTTCGTACAGATTGAGAACAATCTGGCGATTTTTAGCATTGTTAGACACGTTACGATCGGCGTTCACCTCTTCGATGGTGAATTCCAGCGTTTGCATCACCAGGTCTTCGACGGAAGAGGCAAAGTTAACCGAAGACGGCACTTCCTGATCCTGAGTTTCTGGCGGAATAAAGGTCGACATAATCTGTGAGAAAGGCACATCAAGGTTCATGTTGATGCACAGTAAACCGATCACACGCTGGTCGCGGTTGCGAATAGCGATAGTTACGGATTTCATCAGCACGCCGCTTTTAGCGCGCGTGAAATAGCATTTAGAAACGCTGCTATCGGCTCCGGTCATATCGTGGAGCATACGCAGCGCCAAATCGGTAATCGGAGAACCAATTTTTCGCCCGGTGTGTTCGCCGTTTGCAATACGAATTGCAGAACACTTCAAATCCTGAAGGGAATGCAGCACGATTTCGCAATGGGAACCAATCAGCATAGCTAACCCATCAACGACCGCTTCATAGGATTTTAATATTTCGAAGTCGGTTTGTTCAAAGGGACGCTGATCCAGTAAATCAAGCTCACTGGTTTCGTTGGTTAAAAGCGAATTGGACATTTAAAAATACCACCCTCTACAGAGAGCCTGTCGCGCTTTAAAGGTGTCAGGGCAGACTCAAACTCAGTTGAAACGCTGACCAATAAGGTAATACACCGTAAGACCCGCTTTCCAGTCTTTATTATTATATGCCGCTACAAATAAAAAACCGCCGCCTGTGAAGGCGGCGGTTAATTACTGATTACTTGCTTTTTGCCGCTTCGGCTTCAGCAGCAACATCAGGCTTGGCGTCAGCTTTAGGCGCCGGCTTGATATCCAGCAACTCTACTTCAAAGACCAGCGTAGAATTGGCAGGAATGCCCGGAACGCCAGTTTTGCCGTAGGCCAGCTCCGGCGGGATAACCATCTTGATTTTGCCGCCTTTCTTGATGTTTTTCAGGCCTTCGGTCCAGCCCGGAATCACACCGTCAAGACGGAAGGAGAGCGGTTCGCCGCGGGTGTAGGAGTTGTCGAACTCTTTGCCGTCGATAAGCGTACCTTTATAGTTCACAACGACAGTATCGCTGTCCTTCGGCGCATCACCTGTGCCGTCTTTTTCTACTTTATACAGCAGACCAGTAGAAGACGTTTTCACGCCTTTTTCTTTGGCGAAAGCGTCACGGAAGGTTTTGCCTTTGTCCGCATTTTCCTTCGCATCTTTTTCCATTTTCGCCTGAGCGGAAGCCTTCACCCGGGCTTCAAACGCCTGCAGGGTTTGCTCAATTTCCTGGTCAGACAGCTTGCTCTTATCCGCAAACGCGTCCTGAACGCCAGCGATAAGCTGAGCTTTATCCAGAGTGATGCCCAGCTTTTCTTGTTCTTTCAGGGAGTTTTCCATGTAACGGCCAAGCGAAGCACCCAGTGCATACGCAGACTTCTGATCGTCATTTTTGAAAGCCGCGTTGCCTGCAGGCGCAGCGGCATCTTTTGCGGCAGCGGCCGGAGCAGCAAACGCCGGAGCGCTCAGGGCAACAGCCATCGTGGCCGCCAGAAGCGTTACTTTAAACAATGATTTCATCCATTTCTCCAGGGCCGGGGCCTCTAACCCCAAGGCTATTTTCAAATAAGAGACGTACTATAACGTCGCGGGAGAAATCTACACAATCTCTGCGCTCGTTATCGAGTCAAATTCAGACTCTTTTTGTATACAGAAGTTTCGTGCCGGGGAAAATGGCACTGTAACCAGCGGTGATTTTCAGTAGAATCGCGGGAAATTGTCCATCTGCAGGCCAAAGAGGTAAGCCATGCAACAAAAATCGACCGAACAACGGCTGGAAGAACTTGAGAGTCGTCTCGCATTCCAGGAGATAACGATTGAAGAGTTAAATCAGACGGTAACGGCTCACGAACTGGAGATGGTCAAACTGCGCGAACATTTTCGTTTGTTGGTTGAAAAACTGAAGGCCAGCCAGCCCTCTATGATCGCCTCACAGGCCGAAGAGACGCCGCCTCCGCATTATTAAGCGCTAAGAAAAAGGCGTGTCTCAGACACGCCTTTTTTATCGTTTAGAAAAAGCTTAGTGGCAACCGCAGCCGCCGTTGCCGCCACAGCCACCTTTGCCGTGGTCATGATCGTGGTCGTGATCGTGGCCGTGACCACCGCAGCAACCGTCACCGTGTTCGTGATGATGATCGTGCTCGCCGTGAACGTGGCCATGGGCCAGCTCTTCAGCCGTGGCTTCACGAATAGCGATAACTTCAACGTTGAAGTTCAGGTTCTGGCCAGCCAGCATGTGGTTGCCGTCAACCACAACGTGGTCGTCTTCAACTTCAGTGATTTCAACAGGCACTGGCCCCTGGTCAGTTTCAGCCAGGAAACGCATGCCAACCTGCAGTTCGTCAACGCCCATGAATACGTCTTTAGGAACGCGCTGAACCAGGTTGTCGTCATACTGACCGTAAGCGTCGTTCGCGCCGACAGCAACGTCGAATTTGTCGCCAACTTCATGACCTTCCAGCGCAGTTTCCAGGCCGGAAATCAGGGAACCGTGGCCATGCAGGTAGTCCAGCGGCGCACTCACCGGAGACTCATCAACCAACACACCGTCTTCTGTACGTACCTGATAGGCCAGGCTGACCACCAGGTCTTTTGCTACTTTCATGATATCTCCTGAGCGTGGGAAAAAAACTGGCGACGATTGTAGCGGAAATCGACGCCGGTGTACCCTTAAGCTTAAAAAAACTCGGGGCATCTCGCTAGTCCGGATGAAAAATGCCTATCACCTGTTCCTGTTCGCGTACATGTTCACGGGCCTGTTTATCCGCTTCACGCATCTGGTGCCCGCACTTAACGCACTCAACGATATCAACATTGTTCTCGCGCCACATCGCGAGGGAATCCTGCGCCTGGCACTTAGGGCACACTGCCCCGGCGATAAAACGCTTGCGCACTGACATTGGCTTCACCTGAAGTTGCTGACAAAGAGGGAAAAAGCGTGGTTTTCCCCTTTTTGTGGTTATCTGCCGAAAATCAATAAATTGATTTTCCTGGGTATTTATTGTTGCCGTCTGACGATTCAATTCCGGCAGACATTTTTCAACGGCCGGCCTTGCTACTCAAACTCGTCCCAGCCGTCAAACTGGCGACGCTCTTGTTGCATTTCGCGTTCAAAAATCTCCTCCAGCTCCCGGCGCGCTTCCCTCACTCTGGAAATCTGCGCGTTATCGGTATGAATTGGCATGAGCTCACGCAGCATGCTCATATCCAGACGGCGAAAATGCAGTTGCGCACGATGCGCCTGATGTGGATGCATACCAAGCGACATCAGCGCCTTGCGCCCTAGCTCCAGCGCGCTGGAAAAAGTCTCGCGCGAGAACTGCTTCACGCCTGCCTGCAACAGCTCATGCGCTTCAACGCGGCCTCTTGCGCGCGCCAGGATCGACAGATGTGGAAAGTGTTGTTGACACAGATGGACGATCCTCATCGTATCTTCCGGCGCGTTACAGGTAATAACGATAGATTTCGCCGCTTCGGCACCCGCCGAGCGCAGCAGCTCAAGCTCTGTCGCGTCGCCGTAATAAACTTTATAGCCGTATTTACGCATCAGGCTAACCGAACTGATATCCCGCTCCAGCACCGTAATACGCATTTTATTGGCCATTAAAAGACGGCCGATTACCTGCCCAAAACGCCCGAAGCCAACGATGATCACCTGCGGACCATCGTCTTCAACGTAAGGCTTCTCTTCCGGCTCTTCATCGCTGTTAAAACGCCGCGCAAGAATGGCGTCCACGCCCTTCATTAATAACGGCGTAGTCATCATGGATAGCGTAACCGTAACCAACAGCAGCGGCATCTGATCGCCCTGGAACAGCTTTTGCGATGAGGCGGTAGAAAAAAGGACGAAGGCGAATTCCCCGCCCTGGCTCAGCACGCCGGAGAACTGTAGCCTTTCAGAACTGCGCAACCCGTAAACGTGAGAGATGCCGTAGAGCACCGCAAACTTCACCATCACCAGCACGATAACGCCGAGGATCACCATCGGCAAATGGGTATAGAGCACGCCCAGGTTCAGCGCCATCCCAACGGAGATAAAGAATAGCCCCAGCAATAATCCCTTAAACGGATCGATGGCGATTTCCAGTTCGTGCCGGTACTCGCTCTCCGCCAGCAGCACGCCTGCAATAAAGGTCCCCAGCGCCATTGAGAGTCCCAGCATATCCATAAACAGCGCCGACCCCAGCACCAGCAGCAACGCCGCAGCCGTAAAAACTTCACGCACGCCCGAACCGGCAATAAAACGGAACAATGGGCGCAGCAGATAACGGCCGCCAACCAGCATGCCGGCAAAAGCAAGCACCTTAAAGCCGACCTTTATCCAGTCCGTGTGGCCGTTGTCGTTGCCCGCCAGCAGCGGCACAAGCGCCAGAGCAGGGATAACAGCCAGATCCTGAAACAGCAGCACGGAAAACCCAAGCTGCCCTGCCTCGTTCCGGTTCATCCCCTTATCGCGCATTAGCTGCAGCGCCATAGCCGTCGAAGACATCGCGAGCCCAATACCGCCGATCACAGCGGCCTGCCAGGAGAATTTTGTCAGCACAAGCAGCCCGGCGAGCATAACGGCGCTCAGGATGACCTGCGCGGCGCCAACGCCAAAGATTGAACGCCGCAGCTCCCAGAGCTTGGAAGGGTTCAGTTCCAGCCCAATGATAAACATCAGGAACACCACGCCCATCTCAGAGAAGTGAAGAATTTCCTCCACGTCGCTGATAAACCCCAGACCCCACGGCCCGATAGCGATACCCGCCAGCAGGTAACCCAGCACCGCGCCAATGCCCAGACGGGCGGCAACAGGAACGGTAACCACCGCTGCGAATAAAAATAAAACGCCGGCAAACAGCAGATCGGAACTGTGCATTAACGTCCTCCCGGCGATATCGGCGAAGCCAGCCACTCGCCATAGGCTTTCGCATGGCTGGCCAGTTCCTGAGGGGACTGGCGTCGCGCCCAATAAACGATAATGGGATTCATCCAGTGCATACGACACATCGCCGCAGTAAGCTCAAAAGGCCGCAAAATATCGCTTAGCGGAAAACGGTTAAAGCCGTCGTGACGGTAAGCGCCTTCCGGTTCGCCCGTAGTAATAACGCTCCGCCAGTACTTTCCCGCAAGAGCGGTGCCTCCCACGCCGCTGGCAAAGCCACGGCTTAGCACGCGGTCCAGCCACTCTTTAAGTAGCGCCGGACAGCTATAGGTATAAAGCGGATGTTGAAAGACGATAACGTCATGCTCTTGCAGCAAGGCTTGCTCATGATAGATATCGATAAAAAAATCGGGATAGTGTGCATAAAGATCGTGCACGGTAACATTTTCCAGTAGCTCGGCCGGTTGGAGCAAAACCCGGTTTGCGACCGAGTCCTGAGATTCCGGATGGGCATACAGCAGCAAAACTTTCGGCGGCTGCGACATCATTACCCTCCAGGGCGTCGTCATAGTGATTTTTTTGGGCTACCATGCAGCCCGACGCGATACCCAACGCATCACGTTACCTGAATATAATGACAATTTAACATACTCTGAATACGGCGCTTTATGATTGTTTTCTCCTCGTTACAAATTCGTCGCGGCACTCGCGTTCTGCTGGATAACGCCACCGCCACCATTAACCCCGGGCAGAAAGTCGGCCTCGTGGGTAAAAACGGCTGCGGTAAATCCACGCTGCTGGCGCTTTTAAAGAACGAGATAAGCGCCGATGGCGGAAGCATGACCTATCCGGGGAACTGGGCGCTGGCCTGGGTGAACCAGGAAACGCCGGCGCTGGAAGTCCCCGCCATTGAATACGTTATCGACGGCGATCGTGAGTTCCGCCAGCTTGAGGCCGAGCTGGCTCAGGCAAACGTTGTTAACGACGGCCACGCTATCGCCCTTATCCACGGCAAGCTTGATGCGGTGGATGCCTGGACTATCCGCTCCCGCGCCGCAAGCCTGCTTCACGGGCTGGGGTTTAGCAACGAGCAGCTCGAACGTCCGGTTAGCGCGTTCTCCGGCGGCTGGCGCATGCGTTTAAACCTGGCGCAGGCGCTGATTTGCCGCTCAGATTTATTACTGCTTGATGAACCGACCAACCACCTGGATTTGGACGCCGTAATCTGGCTGGAAAGATGGCTAAAAAACTATCCCGGCACGCTAATTCTTATCTCGCACGACCGCGACTTTCTTGACCCGGTCGTCGGCAAGATTATCCATATTGAACAGCAAAGCATGTTCGAGTACACCGGCAACTATTCATCCTTTGAAGGCCAGCGGGCCACGCGCCTTGCTCAGCAGCAGTCGATGTACGAAAGCCAGCAGGAGCGCGTGGCGCATCTGCAAAGCTTTATCGACCGTTTTAAAGCAAAAGCGTCGAAAGCGAAGCAGGCTCAGAGCCGTGTCAAAATGCTGGAGCGCATGGAACTGATTGCGCCTGCGCACGTGGATAACCCGTTCCACTTTAGCTTCCGCGCGCCGGAAAGCCTGCCTAACCCGCTGCTGCGGATGGAAAAAGTCAGCGCCGGCTATGGCGATCGAGTGATTCTTAACTCCATCAAGCTGAACCTGGTTCCCGGCTCGCGCATCGGCCTGTTAGGCCGCAACGGCGCGGGTAAATCAACGCTTATTAAATTGCTGGCGGGCGAACTGGCTCCGCTGCAGGGCGATATTGGCCTCGCGAAGGGCATCAAGCTCGGCTACTTTGCGCAGCACCAGCTTGAATACCTGCGTGCGGATGAATCGCCGCTCATGCACCTTGCGCGTATCGCGCCAGGAGAACTGGAACAGCAACTGCGTGACTACCTGGGCGGTTTTGGTTTCCAGGGCGACAAGGTTACCGAGCAAACGGCGCGGTTCTCCGGCGGCGAAAAAGCCCGCCTGGTGCTGGCGCTGGTGGTCTGGCAGCGCCCTAATCTGCTGCTGCTTGATGAACCGACTAACCATCTCGATCTCGACATGCGCCAGGCGCTGACCGAAGCGCTGATTGATTTCGAAGGCGCGCTGGTCGTTGTCTCGCATGACCGCCACCTGCTGCGCTCAACGACCGACGATCTTTATCTGGTGCATGACGGGAAAGTCGAAGGCTTTGATGGCGATCTGGAAGATTATCAACAGTGGCTAAGCGTGCTGCAAAAGCAGGGAAACCAGCCGGAAGAAGCGGCAAAAGACAACGCCAACAGCGCGCAGTCGCGTAAAGATCAAAAACGCCGCGAGGCAGAATTACGCACGCAAACCCAACCGCTGCGCAAACAAATTACCCAGCTTGAAAAGCAAATGGAAAAGCTCAATACGCAACTGGCAGAAGTAGAAGCGAAGCTGGCCGACAGCGCTATTTACGATCAGAGCCGTAAAGCGGAAATGACCGAATGCCTGCAAAGCCAGGTGAAGGTAAAATCGGCGCTGGAAGCGTGCGAAATGGAATGGCTGGACGCCCACGAACAGTTAGAACAGCTGATGCAGGGCGAATAATCGCCCCCATCCAGATGGCTTTAATGCCAGATAAGCAGGACGCAGGCCGCCGTCAGCAGGCCCATAAAAATGTTAAAAGTGGCCCAGGCGCGGCGGCTGCGAAGCAGTTTGCCAATCAGGCTGCCAAAGGCAATCCAGATAGCGCCGGCCACGATATTAACCAGAGCGATGCCGAGGCTGATTAACACCACGGAATGCAGATACTCTGCGCCGGCAAGGCTAAAACTGGCTACCGCGCCAAGCGCCATCAGCCAGGCTTTCGGGTTGATAACCTGAAGCAGACCGCCCTGCCAGAACGGTATCGGCGTGGGCGGCGGGGCATCCGTTTCCAGGCGTTCGTAGCTCGCCGTACCGATTTTCCATGCCAGCCATAAAAGATAAGCGCTACCGGCAATCTTCAGGATAAGGTGCAGCGCCGGGTAAACCAGAATCAGGCTGCCCACGCCGCAGGCCACCAGCAGTAAAATGCACTGCATGCCCAGCATGATGCCTATCATCAGCGGTAAGCTGCGCAAAAAACCGTAATTGGCTCCGGATGAGGTAAGTAACGTATTATTAGGACCCGGTGTGATAGCTGCGACCCAAAGAAAACCAAGCATTGAAAAGAAAAGCGTTTCCATGACGTGGGTGCTCCACACCCAAAAGTAATAATTAACAAACAAAATGAAACTAACAGTGTGATATGGCCAGGACAAGCCCCGTAGTGTTGAATTTTCATCATGATGACGGCCAGGAATTTCGCCCCATGCGCGGACTGAGCAACCCTCACCTGCAAACCATGCTGCCGCGCGTGATCCGTCGTCGAGTCAATTTTAAACCCCACTGGCAGCGCCTTGATATGCCGGATGGGGACTTTGTCGATCTCGCCTGGAGCGAAGACCCGCGCGAGGCCGCGGATAAGCCGCGTCTTGTGGTTTTCCACGGCCTTGAGGGCAGCCTGCACAGTCCCTACGCGCACGGCCTGATGGAAGCCGCCAAAAATCGCGGCTGGCTGGGAGTGGTAATGCATTTTCGGGGCTGCAGCGGCGTACCTAACCGCATGAAACGTATTTACCATTCCGGTGAGACCGAAGACGGCACCTTCTTCCTGAACTGGCTTAATCAGCGCTATGGCGAGAGGCCTACGGCAGCCGTCGGTTTCTCTCTCGGCGGGAATATGCTCGCCTGCCTGATGGCAAAACAGGGTGCGGCCTGCACTTTAAAGGCAGGCGTTGTGGTCTCCGCTCCGCTGATGCTTGAGCAGTGCTGCGAACACATGGAACAGGGCTTCTCGCGTTTCTACCAGCGCTATCTTTTAAACCTGTTGAAAAAGAATGCCGCACGCAAGCTTCGCAGCTACCCCGGCACGCTTCCTGTCGATTTAAGGCAGCTAAAAGGCGTGCGCCGCATTCGTGATTTTGACGATCTCATTACCTCAAAAATCCACGGTTTTGCCGACGCGCTGGATTATTACCGCCAGTGCAGCGCCATGCCGCTGTTGCCGGATATCGCCAAACCCACGCTTATCATCCATGCTAAAGACGATCCGTTTATGGATCACCATGTGATTCCTGATAAGGCATGCCTACCCAAAAATATTGAATATCAACTCACAAGCCACGGCGGACACGTCGGTTTTGTCGGCGGCACGCTACGCAAACCGGAGATGTGGCTCGAGCAGCGGATTCCCGACTGGCTGACAAGGTATCTGGATAAATAACATGATTATTCCCTGGCAGGATCTCGACGGCGACACCCTTGATAATCTCATCGAATCCTTTGTGTTACGCGAGGGTACGGATTATGGTGAACAGGAACGCTCGCTGTCTCAGAAGGTCGAGGATGTTAAACGGCAGTTGCAAAGCGGCGAGGCGGTTCTGGTCTGGTCAGAGCTTCATGAAACGGTGAATATTATGCCGCGCGGGCAGTTTCGCGGCTAACCGCTCGTTATATGGGGCAAGATCTGTACTGCATAATGTTTAATCCCCATGGAGTTGTTGCCCTATGTCAGCCAAACATCCGGTTATTGCCGTTACAGGTTCCAGCGGCGCAGGAACCACCACCACAAGCCTGGCCTTCCGTAAGATATTTCAGCAGCTCAACCTGCGCGCCGCAGAAGTCGAAGGGGACAGCTTCCATCGCTATACCCGTCCGGAAATGGATATGGCGATTCGTAAAGCGCGCGATCTTGGCCGCCATATCAGCTACTTCGGACCGGAAGCTAACGATTTTGGCCTGCTTGAGCAGACGTTTGCTGAATACGGGCGCTGCGGTCAGGGGAAATCCCGCAAGTATCTTCACACTTATGACGAAGCCGTGCCGTGGGACCAGGTGCCAGGCACATTTACGCCATGGCAACCGTTGCCGGAACCGACGGATGTCCTCTTTTATGAGGGGCTGCACGGCGGCGTAGTCACCCCGCAGCACGATGTGGCGAACTATGTGGATCTGCTGGTGGGCGTGGTGCCCATCGTTAACCTTGAGTGGATCCAAAAGCTGGTGCGCGATACAAGCGAGCGCGGCCATTCTCGCGAAGCGGTCATGGATTCCGTCGTCAGATCGATGGACGACTACATTAACTACATCACTCCGCAGTTCTCACGCACCCATATCAACTTCCAGCGCGTTCCGACGGTAGATACGTCGAATCCTTTTGCAGCGCGGGGTATTCCGTCTCTGGATGAAAGCTTTGTGGTCATTCACTTCCGCGGCCTGGATGACATTGATTTCCCCTATCTGCTGGCCATGTTGCAGGGCTCTTTCATTTCCCATATCAATACATTAGTGGTGCCGGGCGGGAAAATGGGGCTGGCAATGGAGCTGATAATGACGCCGCTGGTGCAGCGTCTGGCGGAAGGCAGGAAAGTCGTTTAGGGCGGCAGGCAGCCGCCCTCAGCCGGTTAAGCGTCGATCACTTCATAGCTGTGCGTGATGTTTGCGGCTTTCTCAAGCATCAGCGCAACCGAGCAATATTTCTCGGCGGACAGGTCTACGGCGCGGGACACGGCGTTGTCCTTCAGGCCCTTGCCGGTCACGATGAAATGCAGGTTGATATGCGTAAACAGACGCGGCGCCTCTTCACGGCGTTCAGAAGTCAGCTTCACTTCACAATCCGTCACGTCGTGGCGGCCTTTTTGCAAAATGGACACCACGTCGATGGCGCTGCATCCTCCCGCGGCCATTAACAGCATCTCCATCGGGCTTGGCGCTTTATCACCTGAATTTCCGTCCATCAGCACCTGATGGCCTGAAGCCGATTCACCCAGGAAGGTTAACCCCTCAACCCATTTAACTCGTGCCTGCATTTTACTTACTCCTGTTGAAGAAATTTCCTTTCAGAGTACGCGGATGCGGCAAAACTGGCAACGGAAGGCGACCTGCGTCATGCTGAAACGAGACAATAGGAGACACCTGCCAAAAGCTATGCTAAAACAATCCGGATGCTACATTCGATACATTGATGTGATGGATGTCTGCAGAGGACATCACTAATTACAGGCGGCAAGCTTGACTTGCAGGCCATTTCCCCCGAGTGGGATATATTCTAACGATTGCAACGCCGGGCAGGAGGTTTTGCATCCTGCCTTTGGTAGCCAGTTTATAACAGAGGATAACCGCGCATGGTGCTTGGCAAACCGCAAACAGACCCGACCCTCGAATGGTTCTTGTCCCATTGCCACATTCATAAGTATCCATCGAAAAGCACGCTGATTCATCAGGGTGAGAAAGCAGAGACGCTGTATTACATCGTCAAGGGCTCTGTGGCAGTACTGATCAAAGATGAAGAGGGCAAGGAAATGATCCTCTCCTATCTGAATCAGGGCGATTTTATCGGTGAATTAGGCCTGTTTGAAGAAGGTCAGGAGCGCAGCGCCTGGGTTCGTGCAAAAACGGCGTGCGAAGTGGCTGAAATTTCTTATAAAAAATTCCGCCAGCTTATCCAGGTCAATCCCGACATTCTGATGCGTCTGTCTTCTCAGATGGCGCGTCGCCTGCAGGTTACGTCAGAAAAAGTAGGCAACCTTGCCTTCCTTGACGTCACCGGCCGCATTGCTCAAACGCTGCTGAATCTGGCAAAACAGCCGGATGCAATGACCCACCCGGACGGTATGCAGATTAAGATTACCCGTCAGGAAATCGGTCAGATTGTCGGCTGCTCCCGCGAAACCGTAGGTCGTATTCTGAAAATGCTGGAAGATCAAAACCTGATTTCCGCTCACGGTAAAACGATCGTCGTTTACGGCACTCGTTAATTTCCGTTCTCAAAATGGCGTGTCGCTTCGGTAACACGCCTTTTTTGTCTCTACACTTCTGATATGTGGCGCCGACTGATTTATCACCCTGAGGTTAACTATGCACTGCGGCAAACGCTG
Source organism: Buttiauxella sp. (assembly GCA_032000125.1). Taxonomy (GTDB): domain Bacteria; phylum Pseudomonadota; class Gammaproteobacteria; order Enterobacterales; family Enterobacteriaceae; genus Dryocola. The sequence goes on from DAMALH010000002.1 coordinate 15,519, forward strand.
GTGCTGTGTCTTCCCGTGGCGGTAGGGCTGGCGCTTGGCAGCCTGCAAAACGGCCTGCTTTTCTCGTTGGTGCCTGCCTGCTGCAATATTGCCGGCCTGGATACGCCCCACAAACGCTTCTTCAAGCGGCTGATTATCGGCGGCAGCCTGTTTGCACTGAGCAGCCTGATCGTGCAGCTATTGCTGCTTTATACCTCGGTTCCCCTCCCCCTCATTTTGCTGGTGATGGCGCTGCTGCTGGGCATTACCGCTGAGATCGGCTCGCTTCATGCCCGGCTGCTGCCCGCCTCGCTCATTGCGGCAATCTTCACGCTCAGCATGGCCGGCAATATGCCCATCTGGAAACCAATGCTGCTCTATGTTTCCGGCACTATCTGGTACGGAGGGTTTAACTGGTTCTGGTACTGGCTGTGGCGCGAACAGCCGCTGCGCGAATCGTTAAGCCTGCTCTACCGTCAGCTTGCAGAGTATTGCGAAGCCAAATACGGCTTACTAACCCAGCACACGGATCCAGAAAAAGCGTTGCCGCCCTTGCTTGCCCGCCAGCAAAAGGCGGTGGATCTGATCACCGTTTGTTATCAGCAGTTGCACATGCTGGCGGCAAATCAGCGCAACGACTACAAACGCCTGCTGCGCGTCTTCCAGATTGCGCTTGATTTACAAGAGCACATTTCCGTTAGCCTGCATCAGCCCGAAGAGGTGCAAAAACTCGTGGAGCAAAGCCACGCCGAGGCGGTAATCCGCTGGAACGCGCAAACTATCGCGGCAAGGTTACGCGTGCTGGCCGACGATATTCTGTATCACCGCTACCCGCAGCGTTTTGTGATGGACAAACAAATCGAAGCGCTGGAAAAGATTGCGCGCCAGAACCCGGATAATCCCGTCGGGCAATTCTGCCACTACCACTTCAGCCGCATCGCGCGCGTGCTGCGTACCCAGCGTCCTCTTTACGTGCGCGACCTGATGGAAGATCGCCAGCGCCGCCTGCCGCTGTGGGCCGCGCTCAAAAGCTACCTGTCGCTTAAATCCGCCGCGCTGCGTAACTCGGCAAGGCTTGGCGTAATGCTGACCGTAGCCAGCCTGCTCGGCGCATTTCTGCACCTGCCTAAGCCCTACTGGATCCTGATGACCGTCATGTTTGTGACACAAAACGGCTACGGTGCGACAAGGGTGCGTATCCTGCACCGTTCGGCGGGCACCGTTGCCGGGCTGGCGATTGCCGGTATCGCCCTGCATTTCCATTTTCCGCAATATATCGCCCTAACCGCGATGCTTATCATCACGCTGGTAAGCTATCTCTTTATTCGCAAAAGCTACGGCTGGGCGACCATTGGTTTTACCGTCACCGCTGTATTCACCCTGCAACTGATAACGCTAAGCGCCGAGCAATATATCGTGCCCCGCCTGATAGACACCCTGCTCGGCTGCCTGATTGCCTTTGGCGGTATGGTCTGGCTGTGGCCGCAGTGGCAAAGCGGCCTGCTACGCCAGAACGCCCACGACGCGCTGGAAACCGATCAAAACGCTATCCGTTTGATTTTGAGCAGCGATCCTGAACCCACGCCGCTGGCTTATCAGCGCATGAAGGTTAATCAGGACCACAATGCGCTGTTTAACTCACTTAATCAGGCGATGCAGGAGCCGGGCTTTAACTCGCATTATCTGGAAGATATGAAACTGTGGGTAACGCACAGCCAGTTCATCGTTGAACATATCAATGCCATGACCACGCTGGCGAGGGAGCACAACATGCTCACGCCGGACCTGGCGCAGCGTTATTTGCAGGCGTGTGAAATCGCCCTGCAACGGTGCCAGCAGCGGCTTGAATATGACGGGGCGGGGGAGACGAAAAACGCGACCATCCTTGATGCAGAAGCGCTGCCCACCGGGCCTTTAAGCACCATGGAGCAGCATTTACAGCGGGTACTTGGCCATCTTAATACCATGCATACTATTTCTTCAGTAGCCTGGCGTCAGCGCCCGCATCATGGGATCTGGCTGAACCGCCGCCTGGGGCGGTCCGGCAAGGTTTAGCCTTTCACAATCTGCGCAACGGCTTTGGCAAAGCGCTGCATACCCTCTTCGATATCAGCATCGTCCACAATCAGCGAGGGCGCAAAACGCATCACGTCCGGACCGGCGTTTAACACCATCACCCCTTCCTGCGCGGCGGCATAAAGGAATTCACGGGCGCGTCCTTTGTACTGCGGCTTCAGCTCGGCGCCAATCAGCAAACCCATGCCGCGAATTTCACTGAATACGTCAAACTGCTCGTCGATTTTCCGCAAATGCTTCACAAATCGCTGGCGCTTCGCCGATACGCCATCCAGCACTTCCGGCGTGTTAATAATATCAAACGCGGCGCCGGCAACAGCGCAGGCCAGCGGGTTGCCGCCATAGGTTGAACCGTGCGTACCGACATGGAACGCCGAGGCGATTTCCTGCGTGGTCAGCATTACGCTTACCGGGAAACCGCCGCCGAGCGCTTTGGCGCTGGTCAGAATGTCCGGCGTTACGCCATAGTGCATATAGGCAAACAGCTCTCCGGTACGCCCCATGCCGGACTGTACCTCATCGAAAACCAGCAGCGCATTGTGTTCATCACACAGCTCGCGCAGCCCCTGCAGGAACTCAGGCATTGCGGCGATTACCCCGCCTTCGCCCTGAATCGGCTCAACGACGATCGCGCAGGTGTGGTCATCGATAACGGCTTTTACCGCATGCAGGTCGTTAAACGGCACGTGAATAATATCGGCAGGTTTTGGGCCAAACCCATCGGAATACTTCGGCTGTCCGCCAACCGAAACGGTAAACAGCGAGCGGCCATGGAAGGCGTTATGGAAGGCGATAATTTTGGATTTGTAGGGGCTATGGCGGGTAGAAGCGTAATAGCGCGCCAGCTTAAACGCGGTTTCGTTCGCTTCGGTACCGGAATTCATAAACAGTAGGCGTTCGGCAAACGTTGCCTCAATCAGCTTGCGGCCCAAACGCAGGGCGGGTTCATTGGTAAACACGTTGCTGGTGTGCCACAGCGTTTCACCCTGGGTCTTTAACGCTGCCACCAGCGCCGGATGACAGTGCCCCAGCGCCGTAACCGCGATGCCGCCGGCGAAATCAACGTACTCTTTGCCCTGGCTGTCCCATACGCGGCTGCCCTTGCCCTTTACCGGAATAAACTCCGCCGGTGCATAAACCGGCAGAATAACCTCATCAAAAGTCGCGCGGGTAATTGCTGATTGTTCAGTGGCCATTGCTTCCCCATCCAGTTTTTATGCAAAAAGACAAATGAAAATATAATCAAGAAATATGCATAAAAAATCACAGACTGGCAATAAAAATTACCGCTTAAGGAAATTGGCCAGCAGCGGGTGGCCCTGTTCGCTGAGGATGCTTTCAGGATGGAACTGCACGCCTTCAAGATCCAGTTCGCGGTGGCGGATGCCCATAATTTCGCGTTTATCGCTCCAGGCGGTAACGTCAAAACTATCCGGCAAGGTCGCGGGATCGATAATCAGCGAATGGTAGCGAGTTACGGTGAGGGGGTTATTCAGGCCGCTGAATACGCCGCTGTTATTGTGGGTGATAGCTGAGGTTTTACCGTGCATCACCTTTTCGGCGCGGATAATCGTTGCGCCAAATGCCTGTGCAATAGCCTGATGACCCAGGCAAACGCCGAGAATGGGCAGTTGACCGGCAAAATGTTCAATGGCCGCAAGGGAAATCCCGGCCTCTGTGGGCGTACAGGGGCCGGGAGAAATCACAAGCCTTGCAGGCGCGAGGGCGGCAATTTCCGAGAGCGTAATTTCATCGTTACGCTTTACCACTACCTCAGCGCCAAGCTCGCAAAAATACTGATACAGATTCCAGGTGAAGGAATCGTAATTGTCGATAAGCAGTAACATGGCGGCTCCGGCAGAATAAAGTACCGCGCTATTCTATTCGCTTTCCCGCGCCTCGCTCACCACTTTAGTAAAAATCGCCGTAAGCGGCTTGAGATCGCCCAGCGCCCCCGCCTGGTTGGCGGCCTGCCAGACATCTTGTTCTGTTTTACTCCAGTCAAGCGTATAGCCCGCATGGATTGCCAGTTGTTCGAAGAACACGCGCTGCGCCCGGCCGCTACCGACACGGAACGGATGAAGCACGTTTATTTCACAGTAATAATGCGCCAGCCGCTCGATAAAGTCCGGCTTCTCAAGATCGGTCAGGTAGCGTTCATCTTCCAGCTCCTGCATCAGATCGTTGCCTTCGTTTTCGATGTATTCAAAATGGCAGAAACGCGTCTCACCCTGATAGATATCTACTTTCCGCAGCTCGCCGGCCCAGTCGAAGACGTCCTGGAAAAGCTGCTGATGAATAGAACACAGCCACGGCAGGCCCATACGCGTCGGGCCAAGTTCGATGGTGGCCGCCCGTAACGCGGTAAGTTCATACTCAGCGTCTTTCAGCCGTTGCGCCTCACGTATATTCAGCCGGTTACGCAGGACATGAATACCAGACCAGAAATAGGGATCGCGCCCTTCGCCGAATTTATCGCTCATAGTGACCCCGCACTTCGCTAATGCGTGCCAGGGCTTCATCACGCGTGAGCGTAATCAGCGGAACATCAATACCCTCCAGCCGATTGCTGGCCTGAAACGAGCGGCTGCGCTGCTGCTGCCACAGACGGGATTTTTGCTTTTCGGTGAGTTTCTTGCCCATATTGCCTCCCTTATTGCGTTGCTGTTTTGCCACAAGTATAAGCAGCATTCTGCACAGTTGCCGGGGAGTGAGCAGAACGCGGGCCAGATCGACCCGCGCGCCGGGAATTAAGGCAGGACTTTAGCGGAGAGGATAACTATCGGTTTTGAGGGAACATTCTGGTAAGGACCGACGTCATGCGACTGAACCTGCGAAATCTTGTCAGCCACTTCCATTCCTTTCACAACTTTACCAAATACCGCATAACCGAAGTCGCGCTGGCCGTGATCGAGGAAAGCGTTGTCCGCAACGTTGATGAAGAACTGACTGGTTGCGCTGTCTTTATCTGCGGTACGCGCCATAGAGATGGTGCCGCGAGTGTTGCGCAGGCCGTTATCCGCTTCGTTTTTAATCGGCGGGTTGGGCTGCTTCTGATTCATATCTTCAGTAAAGCCGCCGCCCTGAACCATAAAGCCCGGGATCACACGGTGAAAGGTGGTGTTGTTATAGAAACCGCTGTTGACGTAATCAACAAAGTTCTTCACCGATACGGGGGCTTTTTGGCTATTTAATTCAAGCTCAATATTACCGGCGGACGTCGTCAGTAAAACGTGGGGATCGCCGCTTGCTGCCAGAGCAGCAGGGGAAACAGCCGAGATGGCGAATACAGCCGCAACAGCCGCCAGAGTCGATTTGAACATCAGGAATTCCTTACGAAGGCAGTGAATGAAGCAAGTTACCAGAGTGTAAAGAGGCGGAGCAGCGGGCGCCAGCCCTTTACGGTTTTTTACTTTACAAAAAATCAATAAGTTGCACGTATGAGCCGCTTTCACACGTTGAAATATGTGAGCTGATTCATGAAACGAATGGTAATTTCCAAACATAATTGCATCGAATGTTTAAATCGATCACGTTCACGGATAAAATTCACCCGCTCACAGCGCCGCCAACGCGCTTTATACTTCTATTCACAGGCAAGATATGACTAACAGCAACCGTACCAAGCTGCTATGGATCAGCTTTTTCTCCTACGCCCTGACCGGTGCGTTGGTGATTGTCACCGGCATGGTGATGGGAAATATCGCAGAATACTTCCAGCTACCCGTTTCCAGCATGAGCAACACCTTCACCTTCCTGAACGCCGGCATCCTGATCTCAATCTTCCTGAACGCCTGGCTGATGGAAATCGTGCCGCTGAAAACGCAGTTACGCTTCGGCTTCCTGCTGATGATCCTGGCCGTAGCCGGGCTGATTCTGGGCCACAACCTGACCATCTTCTCCGCTTCCATGTTTGTTCTGGGCCTGGTCAGCGGCATCACGATGTCGATTGGTACTTTCCTTATCACCCATATGTATGAAGGCCGTCAGCGCGGTTCACGCCTGCTGTTTACCGACTCTTTCTTCAGCATGGCGGGGATGATCTTCCCGATGGTGGCCGCGATTCTTCTCGCGCGCAGCATCAACTGGTACTGGGTCTATGTCTGCATCGGTCTGGTATACGTTGCTATTTTCCTGCTGACGCTGGGCTGTGAATTCCCGGCGCTGGGCAAACATGCGAAAAAAGAAGCTGATGCTCAGCCGGTCGTAAAAGAAAAATGGGGCATCGGCGTGCTGTTCCTGTCCGTCGCGGCGCTGTGCTATATCCTCGGACAGTTGGGCTTCATCTCCTGGGTGCCTGAATACGCTAAAAGCCTGGGCATGAACATTAACGATGCCGGCAAACTGGTGAGCGACTTCTGGATGTCATACATGGTCGGCATGTGGATTTTCAGCTTCGTTCTGCGTTTCTTCGATCTGCAGCGTATTCTGATGGTGCTGGCAGGTGCGGCAACGGTACTGATGTACCTGTTCAACTCCGGCGAGCCTGCGCATCTGGCGTGGTTTATCCTGGCTCTGGGCTTCTTCTCCAGCGCGATCTACACCACCATCATTACGCTTGGCTCTCTGCAAACCAAAATCGCCTCGCCGAAACTGGTTAACTTTGTGCTGACCTGCGGCACCATCGGCACCATGCTGACCTTCGTGGTTACCGGCCCGATTGTGGCCCACAGCGGCCCGCATGCGGCGCTGCAAACTGCAAACGGCCTGTATGCCGTCGTCTTTGTGATGTGTGCACTGCTCGGTCTGGTGACTAAACACCGCCAGCATAACGCAGCGGCTACTGCTCACTAAGTTTGCCACCCTCTCTCCTGCCGGGGAGAGGGTTCAACCCGCCAGGCGTTTGCCGTCTTTTAACCGAAGACGCTAAGTCACTTCCAGGTCTTATTACCCCCTGCACTACCCCTTTTTTTAACTCACGTCACGATCCGCTCAATGACCGCCAGCTTTACCCTCCTGGCGAAAAACCAACCAATTCCATGACTTAGAAAAATCCTCTCAAATCAACTATATACCTCTTAATGGGTATATAAAGGCGTATTTGATTTATATCAATAATCACCTTTGCTGAATCGTTAAGGTAGGCGGTAATAGAAAAGAAATTGAGGCAATTATGAGCAAAGTCAAAATCGCAATCATCGGCAATGGCATGGTCGGCCATCGCTTTATTGAGGACTTACTTGATAAAGCCCAGCCCGGCCAGTTCGACATTACCGTCTTTTGTGAAGAGCCGCGCAAAGCCTATGACCGCGTGCATCTCTCTTCCTATTTTTCTCACCATACCGCTGAAGAATTATCGCTGGTTCGCGAAGGCTTCTATGAAAAGCACGGTATAAATGTGCTGGTGGGCGAACGCGCCATCACCATTAACCGCCAGGAGAAAGTGATCCACTCTAATACTGGCCGTACCGTGTATTACGACAAACTGATTATGGCGACAGGTTCTTACCCGTGGATACCGCCTATTAAAGGCTCCGAAACCCAGGACTGCTTTGTCTACCGCACCATTGAAGATTTAAACGCCATTGAAGCCTGCGCACGTCGCAGCAAACGCGGCGCCGTTGTTGGCGGCGGCCTGCTGGGTCTGGAAGCGGCAGGCGCCCTGAAAAACCTTGGCGTGGAAACCCACGTTATCGAATTCGCGCCAATGCTGATGGCAGAACAGCTCGATCGGATGGGCGGCGAGCAGCTACGCAACAAAATCGAAAGCATGGGCGTGCGCGTGCACACCAGCAAAAACACCCTGGAAATTGTTCAGGAAGGAAAAGAAGCGCGTAAAACTATGCGCTTTGCTGACGGCAGCGAGCTTGAAATCGACTTTATCGTCTTCTCAACCGGTATCCGCCCACGCGATAAGCTGGCTACCCAGTGCGGGCTGGCCACCGCGCAGCGCGGCGGCATTGCCATCAACGACAGTTGCCAGACCTCCGACCCGGACATCTACGCCATCGGCGAATGCGCAAGCTGGAACAACCGCGTGTACGGCCTGGTTGCGCCAGGCTACAAAATGGCGCAGGTCACAGCCGATCATCTGCTGGGCAGCGAAAACGCCTTCGAAGGCGCGGACATGAGCGCCAAGCTGAAGCTGCTGGGCGTGGACGTTGGCGGCATCGGCGATGCACACGCCCGCACGCCGAACGCCCGCAGCTACGTTTACCTGGACGAAAGCAAAGAAGTGTATAAACGCCTGGTGGTCAGCGAAGATAATAAAACCCTGCTGGGCGCGGTACTGGTTGGCGACACCAGCGATTACGGCAACCTGCTGCAGCTTGTGCTAAACGCCATTGAGCTGCCGGAAAACCCGGACGCTCTGATCCTGCCTTCTCACGCGAGCAGCGGCAAACCCTCCATCGGCGTAGACAAACTGCCGGATACCGCGCAGATCTGTTCATGCTTTGATGTCACCAAAGGCGACCTGATAAGCGCCATTAACAAAGGCTGCCATACCGTCGCGGCGCTGAAAGCAGAAACCAAAGCCGGTACCGGCTGCGGCGGCTGTATTCCGTTGGTTACCCAGGTGCTGAACGCTGAACTGGCGAAGCAGGGTATTGAAGTCAATAACAACCTGTGCGAGCACTTCGCCTTCTCCCGCCAGGAGCTCTACCACCTCATTCGCGTGGAAGGTATTAAAACCTTCGACGAGCTACTGACCAAATACGGCAAAGGCTACGGCTGCGAAGTCTGTAAACCTACCGTCGGTTCCCTGCTCGCTTCATGCTGGAACGACTATGTCCTTGAGCCGCTGCATACTCCGCTGCAGGACACCAACGATAACTTCCTGGGCAACATCCAGAAAGACGGCACCTACTCGGTGATCCCACGTTCTGCCGGCGGCGAAATCACACCGGAAGGGCTGATGGTCGTTGGCCGTATCGCCCGTGAATACAACCTTTACACCAAAATTACCGGCTCTCAGCGTATTGGCCTGTTCGGCGCGCAGAAAGATGATTTACCGGAAATCTGGCGTCAACTGATTGAAGCCGGCTTTGAAACCGGTCATGCCTACGCTAAAGCGCTGCGCATGGCGAAAACCTGCGTTGGCAGCACCTGGTGCCGTTACGGCGTGGGCGATAGCGTAGGCTTCGGCGTTGAGCTGGAAAACCGTTATAAAGGCATCCGTACTCCGCACAAAATGAAGTTTGGCGTTTCTGGCTGCACCCGCGAGTGCGCCGAAGCGCAGGGCAAAGACGTGGGCATTATCGCCACCGAAAAAGGCTGGAACCTGTACGTATGCGGTAACGGCGGCATGAAACCGCGTCATGCGGATCTGCTGGCTGCGGACCTCGATCACGATACCGTGATTAAATACCTGGACCGCTTCATGATGTTCTATATCCGTACAGCGGACAAACTGACTCGTACCGCATCCTGGCTGGAAAACCTGGAAGGCGGTATCGATTACCTTAAAAAAGTCATCATCGAAGACAAACTGGGTCTTAATGCCCAGCTCGAAGCTGAACTGACGCGTCTGCGCGAAAAAGTGATCTGCGAGTGGACCGAGACGGTAAACAGCCCGGCAGCCCAGGTTCGCTTCCAGCACTTTATCAACAGCCCGCAGCGTGACCCGAACGTGCAGGTTGTGCCGGAACGTCAACAGCATCGTCCAGCCACGCCGTATGAGCGTATTCCAGTCACTATGGTAGAAGCGGAGGAACTCGTATGAGCCAGTGGACTACCGTTTGTCAGTTAAACGACATCCTGCCAGCAACCGGCGTTTGCGCCCTGCTGGGCGATCGGCAGATTGCGATTTTCCGCCCGCGTCATGACGAGCAGGTTTTCGCCATCAGCAATATCGACCCCTTTTTCCAGGCGAGCGTTTTGTCTCGCGGAATCATTGCCGAACACCAGAATGAACTGTGGGTGGCCAGCCCGCTGAAAAAACAGCGTTTCCGCCTGCGTGACGGGCTGTGCATGGAGGACGAAAGCCACTCCGTTGCACACTTTGCCGCACGCGTTCAGGACGGCGCGGTGCAGATAAAAGCTTAAAGCACTCTTCCCTGCCCCGGGCCTCTTCTGCAGAAGAGGCAGAAAGCCAAAAAGGCTTCTCCGCATGACCCTCTTCTTCAGGAGAGGGTCAGGGTAAGGGTCAATTACAGGCTCTTCTTTTTTAAATTTTCTTTTAAATATTTGGGATAACAAAAATGTTCACCGATACCATTAATAAGTGTGCGGCGAATGCCGCTCGTATTGCCCGGCTGTCGAAAGACAATCCCCTCGGTTTTTGGGTAAGCTCTGCAATGGCAGGAGCCTATGTCGGCCTTGCCATCATCCTTATCTTTACCCTGGGGAATCTGCTCGATCCTTCCGTTCGTCCCCTGGTTATGGGTGCCACCTTTGGTATCGCCCTGACGCTGGTCATTATTGCAGGCTCCGAGCTGTTTACCGGCCACACCATGTTTCTGACCCTCGGCGTAAAGGCGGGGAGCATCACCCATGGACAAATGTGGGCTATTTTGCCGCAGACCTGGGCTGGCAACCTGCTGGGTTCCGTGTTTGTCGCGCTGCTGTATAGCTGGGGCGGCGGCAGCCTGCTGCCGGTTGATACCAGCATCGTCCACACCGTGGCGCTGGCTAAAACCACCGCGCCGGCAACGGTGCTGTTCTTCAAAGGCGCGCTGTGTAACTGGCTGGTTTGCCTCGCTATCTGGATGGCGATTCGCACCGAAGGCGCGGCCAAATTTATCGCTATCTGGTGGTGTCTGCTGGCGTTTATCGCCTCCGGCTATGAACACTCCGTTGCCAATATGACGCTGTTCGCGCTCTCCTGGTTTGGCCACCACAGCGATGCTTATACGCTGGCCGGAATCGGTCATAACCTGCTGTGGGTAACGCTCGGGAATACCTTTTCCGGCGCAGTATTCATGGGTCTGGGTTATTGGTATGCTACGCCAAAAGCCGAACGCCCACAGCCAGAGCGCATCGCTGCGCCTGAGTCTGTACGCCAATAATTGAGGATTGTCCGTGGATCACCTGCCCATATTTTGTCAGCTACGAGATCGCGCCTGCCTGCTGGTTGGCGGCGGCGATGTCGCAGAGCGTAAAGCACGTTTATTGATGGAGGCAGGTGCCCGCGTTACCGTGAATGCCCTGGACTTCACGCCGCAATTCAAAGCGTGGGCAGAACAGGGCATGCTTACCCTTCATCAGGGTGAGTTCTCCCCTTCACTGCTTGATACCTGCTGGCTGGCTATTGCCGCGACCGATAACGACGAGGTCAATCAGCAGGTCAGCGATACGTGCGAATCCCGTCGTATTTTCTGCAACGTGGTCGATGCGCCTAAGCAAGCCAGCTTTATCATGCCGTCGATTATCGACCGCTCGCCGCTGATGATTGCCGTCTCTTCCGGCGGTACTTCCCCGGTGCTGGCGCGTCTGCTGCGGGAAAAACTCGAATCCATTCTGCCGCTGCATCTTGGCAAAATCGCAGGCTATGCCGGTACGCTGCGCGGGCGAGTCAAATCAAAGTTTGCCACCATGGGCGAACGCCGCCGCTTCTGGGAAAAGTTCTTCACCAACGATCGCCTGGCGCAGTATCTGGCAAACGAGGATCGAAAAGCTATCGATCGGGAAACCGAATCTCTGTTTGCCGAATCGCTCGATCATCGCGGTGAGGTGGTACTAGTAGGCGCAGGTCCTGGAGACGCGGGATTATTAACGCTAAAAGGGCTGCAACAGATTCAGCAGGCCGACGTCGTCGTTTATGACCGTCTGGTCTCCGATGACATAATGAACCTCGTGCGTCGCGACGCAGATCGCGTGTTTGTGGGTAAACGAGCAGGTTTTCACTGCGTGCCGCAGGAAGAGATTAACCAGATCCTGCTGCGTGAAGCCCAGAAGGGCAAGCGCGTGGTGCGTCTTAAAGGCGGCGATCCGTTTATTTTTGGCCGCGGTGGCGAAGAGCTGGAAACGCTGTGTAACGGTGGGATCCCCTTCTCCGTGGTGCCGGGCATCACCGCTGCATCAGGCTGTTCCGCCTATTCCGGCATTCCGTTAACGCACCGTGACTATGCGCAGAGCGTGCGTCTGATAACAGGGCACCTGAAAACAGGCGGTGAGCTGGACTGGAAAAACCTGGCCGCGGAAAAACAAACGCTGGTGTTTTATATGGGCCTGAACCAGGCGCCAGCCATCCAGCAAAACCTTATCAACTACGGTATGTCTGCGGATATGCCCGTAGCCCTGGTGGAAAACGGCACCTCCGTAAAACAGCGCGTTGTTAGCGGAGCGCTGAGCGAGCTTGGCGAGCTGGCAACGCAGGTTGAAAGCCCGTCGCTGATTATTGTCGGCCGCGTGGTGGCACTGCGCGACAAGCTAAACTGGTTCTCGAACCATTAAACCTGAAAGCCGTTAATAACGCCCTCTCTACGAGGGCGTTACTGTTTACAGGCCGGCACAACTTTCCTGCAGGATACGCAGCACCGTAAGCGCACCGCTACGATTTGGGTTTATACGAATCATGCGCTGCTCAAGGTCCGGATCGGTCTGGCGAATAGTCCCGGATAGCCGATAAAACAGCGGGGGAATTTCGTACCTGGATTCCGCGCCAACCGGATAAGGCAGCGCTCCCAGCCGGTGCGCCGCTTTCAGCACCTTTTTCGCAATCGGCCGATGGAACTCGACCAGCAAAACCTTTGATTGAGCGTTGGCGATAAACGCGTGCTTCACCTGAGGAATGGCTCCGTTTTTCAGTTCCTCCACCAGCCTGTCGTTGACCTGGGCCTGCACCGCGTGCATCACGGGCGCGAACACCAGCCCGCGCAAAGCGTCCATTGCCTGGTCCCCCTGCACCTGGCAGCCGCCTGAATACATACTTTTGCGTACCGCGCTCACCGCATCCTTATCGCCAACAACAGCCCCAACGCCGGGCGGGCCAAAAAGCTTAAAGCATGAAAACGTGGAAAGCGTCGCCCCGCATTCGCTGCCAATCTTCCCGACTTTCATCACCGCATAGTTATCGTCGGTTAACGACGGCAAATGGTGCTGGTTAAAGCAGTCGATAACTTCGTGCAGCACGTATGAATCATCGAGTTTTTGCCGGGTATGCTGAATGAGCGCCGCCTGCGGACGGTGAGAAGCAATCGCCTTTTTCACCTCGTCAGGCTGGTTAAAGTCGGCACGGATAAGCCTGAGCCCCATTTGTTCAGCGATAACCGCCGTGGTGGGATAGAGCGGCGCATCGTGGATCAATAAGCTCTCGCCTGCTTTCAGCAATGCAGCAAGGCCGCTGCGAATCGCTCCTGTTCCCGCCCCCTGTACCAGAGCGGCTGCCGGAGCGGCAAAGAACTCAGCAATGACGGCCTCTACACGCCGGGTCATCTGCGGCTGGTTAAGGCCGTGTGCCAGGCCAAAATCGCCCGCGTTGAGAAAATCACTGCCGGGAAAATGGCGGCAAATAATGTCCACCAGTTGGAACTGTTTACGCTGCGCCTGCTCCATCGTCAGGCTTTGCAAAGGCCAGGTTTTCACGTAGGTATCACTCCAGGAAGGCCCGACGCTGGCGGCAGCGGCGGGCATAAGCAAGGATCAGACCGGAACAAACAGGCCACAGTAGTAGAGAATATTCAGCAGGATGCCGGTAATAAGCACCGCGACGACAGGGGAAGCCATCTTCTGTACCGGACGGCCGAGCGATTCATTCAGGAAGTAAATCGCCGCAGCTATAGTAAATCCGGTATAGCCCGCCATTTTAATGGCGGCGAAGATAGAACCAATCAGCAACGCCATTTCCATCAGCATATTCATCGCGTTACGGATATTATCCGAGGCGTTGCGTACGGAAGGATAGCGCCCAAGCCATTTGCCGATAGAGCGCAGCAGCAGCACTTCAACCGAGATCACCGCGGCGCCCACCACAAAGGCAATGAACGGATTGGTGATTAAGTAACCCGCAGCGTAAACAAAGGTGAAACCGGCAACAGCATAGACTCCCGTCGCCAGCGCGGTAGTCGCGATAAGCGGAACAAATCCGAGCCCGCGCATAAATTCTGCTAGCGCAGCCTGGTGGATCAGCGTCTGCGACTGCGCCGGATCCAGCCCCGGCGTGTATGCCTTCTCAAGCGTAAAGATAGAGACCTCAGAGCCTGCGAAAATCTTCATGCTGGCGACAACGGCAATCAACCCGCCGACAATAGCGATATACGGCAGGTGTTTAATAATGCGTGAGGTACGCTCCTCAAATACCGACAGCCCGCCGTCATCGTGCTCTCGTTCCCCTCGGGTACGATGATCCTGACTGATCGCGATACCTAACAGCATGATCATCCCGACAAAAATCTCAATGGATTCCGGATTCAGGTGCGGGAAGTAACGCACGATAATGACTCGCGTCATCAGCACGACAACCGCGGCCAGCAGGCTGCTTTTCCAGCCAAACTGGTAGAAAATGGCAACCAGCGGGAAGAGCGCAAAAGCAGAAACAACCGGTGAACTCAGCTCGCCCAGCGAACCCAGCACGTCCACAGGCAGCGCCGTCAGTAACTGGTTGACGGGCAGCAGGCAGGTGAGGATAAGCACGCCCCATACCGCCCCCAAACCAAAGGCTAACAGGCTGTTAAACGCCAGCACGCCGAGGATATCGGTGGGCAGGAATAACAGCCACGCATTAAGCAGACCGGTTTTAAGCGTAAAGGAAATCCCCACCGAGGCCACAAAGCCAATGCTCAGACCAAAGGCAATGCTGCCCGCTTCGCGGCGGTTCATATTACCTTCGATTAGCTGCGGCAGAATGGGGCGGATACCATCGTGGAACACCGCCGCCGACTTATGCGCCAGCAGAGCCGTCATCCCCGTCAGGCACGCCACCACCAAAATTTGAATATAGAAGTCCATAGCGCTGCCTTTATTTTAAATGAGCGACAAGCATCGGAATCGCATGTTCAATATGCTCAACCGACAGGCCAAAGGCGACTTTTCCGTCCGCGACCATTTTGGCGATCTGCTCTTCCTTCGCCTTGATGCCCGGTTTGGCAATCGTGCCGCTCTTGTTGTAGCCAATCACCGCGATGGCAATGGATAACGCCGCACCCGCGCCGGTGTTACAGGCGCCGATGTAATAATCGAGCTGGCCGGATTTCACCTTCATCGCCGCTTCCATATCGTTATAAATAAACACTTCAAAGCAGCCGGGCGCGGTGGTTTCGATGGTTTTTTTAATGAGTTCACGCTGTAAGCCAGCAACACCGATCTTTTTCATGGGAAATCCTTATTTAAAGAAGACAGAGGGATTGTCACGTAACATCAAATCAACGTCGGCCTGAGTGAAGCCTGCCTCCTGCAACATGGGCACAAACGTCGTCAGCAAATAGTCAAAGCCGAGGCCGCCATTGGCTTTCAGATGGGAGCGTCGGGTGATATCCATCGAAAGCATGACGTGGTCGAGCAGCCCGCGGCTGGCAATCTCTTTCAGCATCAGCACGCGCTTTTCGTCCGGGTAATAATTGTTTTTGCCGATGGTATCGAACTGGACGTAAGCGCCCTGCTCGATCATGCGCAGAATATTGTCGAGGTTGTCTTTCAGGTCGCAGTGGCCAACGACAACGCGCGAGAGGTCCACGCCGTTTTTTTTCAACAGCGCCAGTTGCTCAAGCCCCATAGTGCTGAACGAGGTATGCGTGGAAATGGGACGCCCGGTTTCCCGGTGCGCAATGGCGGCGGCGGTAAATACTTTGGCTTCATCGGGCGTAATGACATCCACGCTCGAGCCGATTTCCGCGATGATGCCGGCTTTCATTTCGGTGCCGTCAATGCCATGCTCAATCTCGTCAATCATCTCACAGGCGAGGGTTTCTGCACTGATGGTCGCGACATGAGCCGGGTAGAAATCGTGCTGGTAATAGCCGGTACAGGCCATCACGTTCATGCCGGTATCGCGCATAATATCGAGCATAAACTGCGGATTGCGCCCCATATAGCGGTTGGTCATTTCGATGATATTGCGCACGCCCAGGGCGTAGAGCGATTTCATCTCTTCACAAATCAAATCGTACCGATCGAGACGACAATCAATGTTGTTTTTGAATGACGACAGATCGATGTGCAGGTGTTCGTGAGCGTAGGTGTAACCCGACGCATCGATGTACATTTGCTCAGCCATGATTGCCTCCGGTAATAAGCGAAAGGAATGAGGTGCCGTTTTCTGGAGCGGCGGCGTTGAAGTAGTCACATACCGTAGCGCCCACGTCTGAGAGCGTCTTTCTTAAGCCAAGCTGTGCCGGGGCGATACCCGGTTGCCAAACCAGCAGCGGAACTTTTTCACGCGTGTGTTTGCTGTGCCCAATGGTGGGATCGTTGCCGTGATCTGCCATAACCACCAGGCAGTCGCCGGGCGCCATGGCTTTCATCAGGCTGTCAAGGTTCTTATCAACAACCTGCAGCCGTTCAGCATAAAGCTCAACGTCCTGTGCGTGCCCGGCAAGGTCGGTTTCCTGAATATTGGTACAGATAAAAACGTCGCCCGGCTTTTGTACTTCTTCAAGCGTAATAGACATAATCTGCTGGCTATCGACCAGATTCCGGAAGCTCACGCCGTGCGGATTGAGGGCGATATCCGCCACCTTGCCAACCAGCACCGTTTTAATCCCTGCATCCTGTAGTTTTTGCGGTACCTGGACGCTGGCATCCACGCCAAACCCCATGTGCACAACCTGAAAGCCATGCTTGTAAACGCCAGAGCGCGGCGCATTAATGCCGATATACATGCCCTGCTTTTCTTCCGCCGCATCCAGAAGCTGCTGGCTGCTTTCCAGCCTGCCGCCAAAGGCGATTACGCGGCCGACCTGCACACAGCGGCGAACGATTTCGCCGATTTCACGCACCTTGTCGAAAGAGATAGCGCTGAGATTGGCGCTAATATTAAATACCTGCCCGAGGTCGGCTTCGAGATTGTCGCCAACTGCCACGGCCTGATTCACCCACAGATACTGCAAGCCGTCGCCGATACGCTCAACCTGCCAGTTGCCGGCAATCAGCGCCCTCGCAACCTCATCGATCGCCGCCGAAAAAGGCATTCTTAACGGCGCCTGCGGACGGGTACCGAGTATTTCCTGGTGACCCATAAAAGTATCACCCCCTTCGTGCTGCAGCTCCGCCGTGCCATAGGCCGCGCTAGCGGAAGGTTTCATGGCGCCAGCCTCAAACCCAAGCGCATTAATCAGGCCGAGCTTCTCAAGCACGGGTAAACGCAGTTGCGGACACCGCTGCAGAATATGACCACAGGTGTTGGCGCCGATATCCTGAGGCCTGACCTGAGGCACATCATCCATGGTGCCAACGCCAAAACTGTCTATCACCACTACCACGAACTTACTCATGTAGACCTCCGGAAATGGGGTTACCGAGACTGTCATACAGCGCTTCGAGAACGGGTTTGCCGGTAGCGATACCGGTTACCAGCGCGACGTCGCTGCGCGTTACAAATATCTGCGTGCGGAAACACATCACCACCGGGCTGCCGACCGGAAACTCACCCGCCAGCGGGATGTGGTAGTCAATATTGCTGTTGTCCATCGGCAGCAGGCTTGCCGACACGGCATCGTCGCTCGGTGACGGATAAACCAGCGCGTGTTGCGCGTGTCCCCGCCGGTAATAACCGCCGCCAAAGCAGTAGCTGTTGCCCTGAAACTGATGGGAAACCTCGGTGAGATAGAGCATGGCAATGCGTTCCGGCTGATCGCCATGCTGATTGGCCGGGATGGTGCCGGTGAGCGCATGCCCCGGCTCCGCGTGCGTTACGCCATGCTCCGCCAGCAGCGATAGCGTGCTGCAACTGGAGGCCGAAGGCGCGTTTATCTGTTCAATCTCAATGCCCTGCGCTTGCAAATACTCACGAGCCTGCAAGAGCGTGCGCAGATTAGGCGTTGGCAATGTTTGCTGCCGCTCCTCATCCCACAGCAGGCAAGGAAAATGAGTCAGCCCCGCAAGTTTTACGCCGGGCAGGATACGAAGCGCATTCACCACTTCATCAAGTTGCGAAAGTGGAAAACCAGCTTCCTGGCCCGGATACAACTTATCCTGCCCGTCAAAAATTTTGAGCATAATTGGCTGGACTCGACCGGCCTGCGATGCCACGGCGGAGATTTGCCGCGCTTTTTCCAGCGAGAACACCGTGATTATCTCCGTTGGCGACATGACGCTTTCCGTCACCTGGCCTGCAGGTATCTGGACCAGATGCCCGACATGCGAAACCGGCACGGCGGCCTTGCGAAGCGCGCGCGCTTCCTTGAAGTCCACCGCCACCGTGCCATGAAAGCCCAGCGCAATGAGCCTCTTCGCAAGCCAGGGATTGCGTCCCAACTGTTTTGTCATCAGATAGAGCGTGATACCGTGCCGCTCAGCGGCTTCAAGCAGACGGCGGCCGTTTTCAATCACCTGGTCGACATCGATAACGTAGGTATCTGGTAAAATGGCGCCCTGCTGCCATAGCTGACGCGCGGCCTGGATCAGTGCCGGGTTTTGCGCCTTGAGTGCTCTAATAAACATGCCCGTGCCTCTTGCCTGTGCTGATGATAAAATCCTAAATCATCATTTTTTTGAATATTTATCGCAAAGTAATTCGCGCGCGCAACGTCTGTTAACCCTTGCCGACCATCCACAGGCTAAACAGGTTCGCCAGTAAATACCCCTCTTCATTGGGGTGGAGCCGCACGTCAAACGGGGCCAGTAAAGCCTGATGGATAGGCTGAAGCCGCGGCCAGGCCTCGGAAGTGACGATCTCTTCAAAGAGTTCGCTATCCAAAGGGCTAATCTCTTCGCCACGGCGGCTGCGCATCAGCGCGTTGGCCATATGCGTAATAGCCATTTCGCCTTGCTCATTACGCACCGGGATGGCCCACTCGGTTTCGAGCTGCGTGACGACGTTCAGCATGCCGTCACGGATATCCTTATCAATAATCCCCGCCTGATACAGCAGGTTCAGTCTGTCTTCCATTATGCCTTACCCCTTGAAAATGCTCAGTAACTCGGTTCCTGTAAGCCTTCCAGCACGCGCTGCTGATGGGCAAGTAACTCTGCTTTATCCACCACGGTGCGCAGCAGTTGCTGAATGGGTATGTCGTCGGCACGGGTCAAAATCACCGCTTCCGAAGCATCCGTGAAGCGCGGATCCCTCGTCAGAGGTTTCGCCAGCAGCCCGTGCGGTTCGAGATCGACCTCGTTGGTGACATTCCAGATAACCGCGTCAATCTCGCCTTTCGCGATACGATTCAGGCACTCGTGGTACGGAACATCCAGCACTTCAACCGCCTGACCGGAGAAGTAAATATCCGTCATGATGCGCTGATCGGCCGAGCGCGGGTCCAGGCCCACTTTTTTAATCTGCTGCTCGCCTGCGCGGCAGATCAGCTTGTGTTCGCCGACGTAGGTATGCGGGCCAAGCTCCAGCGCCATGCACACATCGTCTTTATCGAAATAGCTTTGTGCCGCAAGCCGCGACACCACCGCCAGATCGTAGACACCGTTAAGCAGGCATTCCACGCGGACATCTGAACCGCGCATATGGGCATAATAAAACGGGATGCCGTCAAACTGCGCCTTCAGCCCGCTCGCTAATCCTTCATACAGGCGGGTATAGGGCAAAGGCATGGCGCAGACCACGTTGCCGATATCCGCAAAGGCCAGCAGCGCTTTGTTATCCATGCTGACCAGATAGCTGCCGTTACGCCCGCGTCTTTCAACCGTTACTGCCCCTGCCTTCTCAAGCGTTTTTAACGCCGTCTGGATCAACCCCACAGAAAATCGGCATTCGGTCGCCAGCTCATCAATGGTTTTTAATCTGTTGCCGCTTTTCTCACCCAGCAAATAACGCGCAAGGCTAGCCTGCGCAACGCCTTCTTTCTTGATAAAACTACGGCTCATATTTAATCTTCATTTTATTGAATACATTTATCTTCATTAAAATGAAGATAAATGGCAAACGTGAGAGAGGCAAAAGGAGAATGGCATCACAAAAAGAAAAAACCCGCCTGGAATGGCGGGCTGATGATTAAGCAAAGCGAGGATTAGGGCTGAGGGACAAAGCCAATCACTTCGTACACTTTTTTCAGCGTTGCGCTGGCATGGGAACGGGCCTTTTCAGCGCCGTCCTTCATGATCTGATGCAGGAAGGCTTCGTCATTGCGGTAACGGTTATAGCGCTCCTGGAGCTCGGTCAGCATGCCTGAAACGGCGTCCGCTACTTCGCCTTTCAGATGACCATACATCTTGCCTTCGAAATGCTGCTCAAGTTCCGGGATAGTCCTGCCTGTTACGCCAGCCATAATATCCAGCAGGTTGGAAACCCCGGGTTTGTTTACCACGTCATAGCGCACGACAGGCGGTTCTTCGGAGTCGGTTACCGCACGCTTAAGTTTCTTCACCACGGATTTCGGGTCTTCCAGCAGGCCGATAACGTTATTGCGGTTATCGTCCGACTTGGACATTTTCCGGGTCGGTTCCAGCAGGGACATTACGCGCGCGCCGGACTTAGGAATAAATGGCTCCGGCACCTTGAATACCTCGCCATACAGCGCGTTAAAGCGCGCGGCGATATCGCGGCTCAGCTCCAGATGCTGCTTCTGATCTTCACCCACCGGCACCAGATTGGTCTGGTAGATCAGGATATCGGCCGCCATCAGGACCGGATAGTCAAACAAGCCGGCGTTGATATTTTCAGCATAACGCGAAGACTTATCTTTAAACTGCGTCATGCGGCTTAGCTCACCGAAGTAGGTGTAGCAGTTCAGCACCCAGCTTAGCTGGGCATGTTCAGGCACGTGGGACTGAACGAAAATAGTGCTTTTTTCCGGATCGATGCCGCATGCAAGATAAAGCGCCAGCGTGTCGAGGGTCGCTTTACGCAGCGCGCTCGCATCCTGACGCACGGTGATCGCGTGCTGGTCAACGATGCAGTAAATGCAGTGGTAATCGTCCTGCATGTGAACCCACTGACGCAGCGCACCCATGTAGTTACCGATGGTTAATTCACCTGAAGGCTGTGCGCCGCTAAAAACGATGGGCTTACTCATGTTCTGATTCCTGATTTTCTTTGCAAGGGAGCCCAAGAGCGGGCAATAAGTCGCTGAACTTATCAAACACGACGTCCGGTTTGCTCAGTTCAATAGCTTCACCATAGTTGTAACCGTAGGTCATGCCCACGCCTGGACAACCCGCAGCCTGGGCTGCAAGAATATCATTGCGGGAATCGCCCACAAACAGCAACGCCTCTGCGCTCAGGTTCAGCTTTTCCATAACTTTGAACAGCGGCTCCGGATGCGGCTTTTTATTTTCCACATCATCGCCGCCGATAACGACCTGGAAATACTCCGCGATGCCCAGTTTCTCAAGCAAAGGCATCACAAACGGCGTCGGCTTATTGGTCACCAGCCCCATCGGCAGGCCGTGTTCTGCCAGTGCCGCCAGCGTGCTCGCCACGCCCGGAAACAGGAAGCTGCCTTCATCGACCGTCTGCGCATAGAACTTATCGAACAGTTTACGCGCCATCAGGCACTGATCGAACTGCGGCTCCTGACCTTTTAACGCCCACGTCAGCGCGCGCTGAACCAGCACATCAGCGCCGTTACCGATCCATTTTTCGACGTTCTCTTCACCGGCCGCAGGCAGCTCAAGCGCGTACAGCGTCCGATCCATCGCCTGGCTTAAGCCCAGCGCCGTATCCACCAACGTGCCGTCCAAATCAAAGGCGACACCGCGAATGTTTTGTAATTTATCCATGACTTACCTTTGCCAGCTCATCGCGCATGCGATCGATGACCACTTTATAATCGGGTTGACTGAAGATAGCCGAGCCGGCGACAAACATATCCGCGCCCGCCGCCGCGATGTCGGCAATATTATCGACTTTCACGCCGCCATCGACTTCAAGACGAATATCATAACCGGACGCGTCAATGCGCTCACGAACCTGGCGCAGTTTTTCCAGCGTATGCGGAATGAAAGACTGCCCGCCAAAGCCCGGATTGACAGACATCAGCAAAATGACGTCCAGTTTATCCATCACGTGGTCCAGCCAGCTAAGCGAAGTTGCCGGGTTAAACACCAGGCCTGCTTTGCAGCCGTGCTCTTTAATCAACTGCAGGGAGCGGTCAACGTGCTCGGAGGCTTCCGGATGGAAGGTGATGATGCTGGCGCCCGCTTCGGCGAAGTCCGGGATGATGCGATCGACAGGCTTGACCATCAGGTGCACGTCGATTGGCGCAGTGATGCCGTAATCACGCAGAGATTTCAGCACCATCGGTCCGATGGTTAAATTAGGGACATAGTGGTTATCCATAACATCGAAATGGACGACGTCGCTACCTGCGGCCAACACTTTGGCCGTGTCTTCGCCCAGGCGGGCAAAATCGGCAGACAGAATTGAGGGGGCAATCAAATACTGTTTCATCCGCTTCTCCTGGAGTTTCATTTTTGCGGGGCACGAAATGCCTCAGGCTACGCCGTAGAGCGCCAGCAGTTCGTCCACCTTGTTACGCGTTCCGCCATTTCTACTGATGCTGCGTCTTACCTGCAGCTTATGCAGCTTCGCCTGCTGATACCACAGCTTGGTCAGCTCCGTATCGTGATTAGAAATCAGCACCGGAATGCCCTTCCTTTGCAGGTTTTCTGCCAGTTCTGCCAGATGCTGCTGCTGCACCATGCTAAAGCTGTCGGTATGGTATGCCGTGAAATTTGCCGTGGCAGATAACGGCGCATACGGCGGATCGCAATACACCACCGAGCCTGCGGCAACATTCGTCATGCTGGCATCATACGACTGGCAGACAAAAGTAGCCTGCTGCGCCCGCTCGGCAAAATGGTGCAGCTCCTCTTCGGGGAAGTAAGGCTTGCTGTAGCGGCCAAACGGCACGTTGAATTCACCACGCAGGTTATACCGGCACAGGCCGTTGTAACAATGGCGGTTCAGGTATAAAAACAGCACCGCCCGACGAAACGCATCGCTGCACTGGTTAAATTCGGTGCGAAAACGGTAGAAGGCTTCGTTGTCGTTAAGCTCGGGCGTAAACAGGCCGCGGGCTTCCTGAACATACTCGTCAGTACGCGCTTTGACAATGTTGTACAGGTTAATCAGATCGCTGTTGATATCCGCGAGGATATAGCGTGAATAGTCAGTGTTCAGAAAGACGGAGCCTGCGCCAACGAACGGCTCAATCAGACAGTCACCTTCTGGCAGATACTTCTTTATGTCATCAAGCAGGGGGTATTTGCCCCCTGCCCATTTCAGAAAAGCGCGATTTTTTTTCATGCTGTCTAACTATTTACACCTTCTCCAGCTGTGGAAAGGTTCCGACAGCGACTGCGCTTGTTCATCACTTCAGATCGGACTGAACCTGATGAATTGGTTTTGCCCACGGGTTCTTCGCCTGCACGTCAGCCGGCAGCGTTGAAACGGCACGTTTCGCCTCGTCTTTGCTGGCATAAACGCCGCTTACCAGCACATACCATGGCTGACCGTTACGCACAGTCTGGTACACCATATAATGTTGCAGTTTCTCTTTCTTCGCCCATGCGTTCAGGTTTGTGGAATTAGAAGAAGAGCTGAGCTGCAGCGTGTAATGGCTTCCCGGCGCGCCTTTAATCGCGCTTGCATCACCGGTTACCGCTGCGCCGCTTGCCGCTGGAGCGGCAGCGCTGGCTGTCGCTTTCGGCGCCGCTGTTGTTGCCGCAGGCGCTTTAACAGGTTCTTTAGCCGGAGCCGCTACAGCAGGTTCGCTGCGTTTTGCAGCCGTAACAGGTTTAGGTTCCGCTACGTTAGTTTTCGCCGTCGCCTGAGGCCTGGTTTGTGCTGGCTGAGCTTTGTGCGGCTCAATCACCACTTTTTTACGCTCCGGACGCGTGGCAGGCTGACGAACCGGCTCGTTATTTGCAGTGGCCTGAGCCGGCGCAGACGAGGTGTTGCCACCCGCTACACGTGCAACCGTAGCCGGCTGCGTTGGCAAAGTAGAACCGCTTACCGCGTTATCTATCTGACCCTGCTGCGCTGTCAGCGCGTTGTTCAGATCGCCCGGGACTTCCACACGCTGCTGCCCTTCCGGGGTTGGCTGCGCTTGCGCTTCGGTTGGCGTAGAAGAAATAGGAGGTAAATTCACGTCCTGCGGCTGCTGTTGCTCCGCGTTCGCGGTCTGATTAGCAACGTTAGCATCGCCGGGCTGAGGCTGGGAGCCATTCGCCTGATTGGCGACGGAATCATTAGCGCCAGACAGATCGATGTTCTTTTCCGCATTAGGATTTTTATTGGCGGTTTCGGTGTCGGTTGAAGGCGACTTGAGCGCGGAACCAATACCAATAATGAGCAGCAGCAGAACCAGGATACCAATCCCCATCATCAGATGCTGACGTGAGACGGGCACTTTTTGCTGCGGCGCTTTTTTACGACCGCGCGCGGGACGACGTTCAACGGCTTCGGCCTTCAGAACATCGTCACCTTCATACTGCTCTTCTTCGTATTCGTCGCGAGGGCGACGCGAACGCGAGGAACGAGGCTCGTCAGCATCAATGTCGACATCATCGACGTTGATCTGCGGTTCGTTATCGAACGCATCAGAATTGCGGGAACGATCTCGACGACGATCGCTGGGATCGGGTTTCAGCTCGTCTTCTGGTTTGAATTCATCCATTTAACACCCCACTCAAAGGCTTATGCCAGCGATACGTACTTTGCACGTCACCCGAAGTTAAAAATCGCCCGGTTACGGCGACCAATCATTTCTAATAGTTAAGCCTGCTGACAATCAGCGATGGCTGACAGAACGACATCGTGTGGCACTCCGCCACGGACTTCACTCTTCCCTATAGCCTGCGGCAGCACAAGGCGCAGCTCGCCCCCCAGGACTTTCTTATCACGCATCATGTGGGGCATATATGCGTCTGCTGACATTTCCCGCGGGCCGGTGACGGGTAACCCGGCGCGCTGTAACAATCTGATGACACGCTGAACGTCGGCTTCACTGAACTGCCCCAGGCGAAACGCCGTGCGTGCGGCCATGACCATACCTGCTGAAACGGCCTCGCCATGTAACCAGTTGCCATAGCCCATTTCGGCTTCAATCGCGTGACCAAAGGTATGGCCCAGATTGAGTAAAGCACGTAAGCCGCTTTCGCGCTCGTCTGCTGCCACAACTTCTGCTTTCAGCTCACAACAACGGCGAATACAGTAAGCCATCGCCTTGCCGTCCAGCGCTAACAGCGCATCAAGATTATCCTCAAGCCAGCTAAAGAACGCCGCATCGAGAATAATGCCGTATTTGATAACCTCAGCCAGGCCCGACGCCAGTTCCCGTTTCGGTAAGGTGTGCAGACAGTCGAGATCCACCACCACCGAAGCAGGCTGGTAGAACGCGCCAATCATATTTTTACCGAGGGGATGGTTAACGGCTGTCTTGCCGCCGACGGAGGAGTCCACCTGCGAAAGCAGCGTGGTGGGAACCTGAATAAAACGTACGCCGCGCTGATAGCTCGCTGCTGCAAAACCGGTCAGATCGCCCACCACGCCGCCGCCAAGGGCGATTAGCGTCGTGTCGCGGCCGTGCGGCTTTTCCAGCAGTGCCGTAAAGACGGTATCGAGTACAGCCAGGCTTTTGAATTTTTCGCCATCCGGCAGGATGACGGTATCGACCTTAACGCCCGCTTGCTCAAGCAGACCACGAACCTTATCCAGGTAGAGTGGCGCAAGGGTTTCGTTAGTCACCAGCATCGTTTGATCGCCAGCCTTCAGCGGCCAAAAGGACGCCGAGTCATTAAATAACCCGGCAGCGATGGTGATAGGGTAACTACGTTCCCCGAGAGTAACCGTTAACCTCTCCATAACGCGAAGTCCACCTTAAGAAGCTTTGCCCGCAGGCGTCGTGTCTTGATTAAGCCAGAATCAGTTGCTTTCCAACATATGAATAATCTGGTTAGCAACCACTTTGGCACTTTGGTCGTCAGTGCGAATCGTCACATCCGCAATCTCTTCATAAAGCGGATTGCGTTCTTGCGCCAGGGCCTCAAGGACTTCACGAGGTGGCGTCTCAACCTGCAGCAACGGACGCTTTTTATCGCGCTGAGTGCGAGCAAGCTGCTTCTCAATCGTAGTTTCAAGGTAAACCACAACGCCACGGGCCGAGAGACGATTACGGGTTTCGCGAGACTTCACAGAGCCGCCACCGGTCGCCAGCACAATGCCCTGTTTTTCAGTGAGTTCGTTGATGATTTTTTCTTCGCGATCGCGGAAGCCTTCTTCGCCTTCAACGTCGAATACCCAGCCCACATCAGCTCCGGTACGTTTCTCAATCTCTTGATCAGAATCGAAAAATTCCATATTGAGTTGCTGAGCTAACTGACGCCCAATAGTGCTTTTGCCGGCACCCATAGGCCCAACCAGAAAGATATTGCGTTTCTCTGCCATTTTTTCGGTACTACTAAGACAATTCGTTGATGATAAACCCGCCCGTTAACAACCTGCTGCGGCGAGACATGAACTGAAACCTCATAAGCGTGAGTTCGAGAATCAGACTAAAAATTATCTCAACACTCAAGGTAGTTTGGCAACCGATTAAATCACTCAACGCCTCAGGTGAGAGGCGAAAAGTATAAATCAGCTTTATCGGACGCAGGAAAACCTTACCCTGCTTCTCGAAACGGTACACCTTGTAAGCTAATTCCTCTCTGGCGTCAAACACCTGAGCTACGATTACGAGAAAAATCCCTCGTCTGCTTTAGAAAAAGCTACGGAATCGGGATAAGTCGGGGAGTAATAAAAACCACCAGCTCACGACGCTGGCTGTCTTTTGCATCGTGGCGAAACAGGCCGCCAAGCAGCGGGATACCGCTCAGCAGGGGAACCTTGTCACGGCTATCTTTATTATGCTGCTGAAAAATTCCCCCTAACGCGAGCGTTTCACCGTTTTTCACTGACACGACCGTTTCAATCTCTTGTTTATCTATTGCCAGCGCTTCGCCATTGGCCTGCTCAATGCTGCGTCCCGGCATATTCTGGCTGATTCTCAGTTTTAAGCGGATGTTGCCCTGCGGCTGAATGGTCGGCGTTACCTCCATGCCCAGCACCGCTTCTTTAAATTCTACGGAAGTCACGCCACCTTCCCCGCTGGAAACCTGATAGGGGATCTCCGTGCCCTGCTTGATGCTGGCTGGCTGCTGGTGGGCTGCCATCAGCCGAGGGCTGGCGATAATTTCAAGCTGCTGCTGTTGCTCCAGAGCGGATAATTCCATCTCAAGCAGTCGCCCGTCGATACGCGCAATATTAAAGCCTGCGCGAGCAGTGGCAGCGCTCACGGAAACTTCTGCTCCAAGGCCCGCCAGACCAGGGGCCGAGCCTGCTCCGTCGCTCTGCGCCAGATTCCATTTCACGCCAAGCTCATGCAGTTTGTTCTGGTTAATCGTGACGATATGCGCCGCGATTTCAACCTGCCCCAGCGGGAGATCCATCTCCTTCATCCAGCCAGCTATCTGCTTTAGCGCAGCCCTGCTATCCCGCACGATGAGCCGATTAGTCCGTTTATCCACGGTGACGCTTGCGCGCGGGCTTAAGAGTTTTTCCCCGGCAGCTTTAAGCGATACGGCTAACTCACCGGCGTCGGCATGAGCCGGAGAAAAGACCTGGCTAAGCAATGGCTGTTTTAGCGCCTGCTGTTTCCGCTGTTCTTCCTGCGCGGCCTGCTGTTGCTGGAGCCTGGCTTTCGGTACGATTTGCAGCACGTTTCCTTCGCGAAGCTGCGTTAGCTCCGCCGTTTTCAGCACCAGTTGAAAAGCCTGCTTGAGGGGAATGTTTTGTAGATGGAGTGACACCACGCCCTCCACGTCGGGAGCTATCAGCAGATTAACGTTCTGGTTTTCTGCGAGCGCCTGCAAAACCTGCACCACGGGCGCGTTATCCAGAACCAGCGATACGCCTTTATCCGCGAGGCTTGCTGACGGCCAGGCCATCAGCAGAACCAACGTACGCATCCATGCCATATTTTTTTCCTTCTATTTTCCATGAATAAAAAGGCTGCCCGCACGTTGAGGGCAGCGCTACGGATAAGCGCTGCTGGCCGACTTCCAGGACCCCTATGCCGGGCGCAATCTCCATTCCACGAACGATACGGCGCCAGTTTTTCTGCGCGTCACGCATGACGCTAATCGCGCCTTTATCAGAGCGAATCACGCCATGAAGCTTCCACTGCACCAGATGTTTAAGAAGCGCGTCACAGGGCGAAAGCAGCGGTTGAAAGGGATTACGAGGCATGGAAGAAGCGGACTGAGCCACCAACAGCAAAACCAGGATAAAATTAGGGTTCATCGGCAAAGCCCACCGTCATAGCCAGTCTGAGCAACTCACCTTTCGGTTCGACGCTAAAGCCCTGCAGCACAACGGCACGGCAGGCAGACAAACGGGTAAACAAAGGAGGAAGTTTTTCCCATGGCAGCAGCATTTCCAGCATGGCGGGGTTACTCTCGGGCTGCCACTTTTCAAGCTTTCCACCGCTGTGATGGGCAAGCTCCATCGCTGAAAACTGTTCCAGCGGCTCCGCGTCAAGGCGTTGAGCCGCTTCACGGGTCGACGAAACCAAAGAGACAACGTTGCGGCGCAGCAGGGAAATTTTTCTGCTTTCCTGCTGGTTACTGAGAAGAGATTCCCTTATCTGCGCCCGCTGAGGCTGAATAAAGAAGCACAAAATAAGGACAATCGCTGCGCCGTTAGCGGCGGCCAGGCTCGCGTACCTTAGCCTGCGGGAAGCCGTCAGCCAGCGTTCAGTCAGCATGACCCACCTCCGCAGAGACAAAAGTAAAGGTGAAGCCCAGCGAGCCGTTCGCGTTACGTTGAATACCTTTTGCCGCAACCTCTACGATACCGGGTAGCTGCCGTAGATTTTGCTCCACCAGCCGAACATCCTGTGGATTTTTCGCATTGCCGTGAATGACTGCACGCCCGTTTTTTACCGAAAGGGAGCTAAGCCAGACACCGGCGGGCATCAGGCCGGCAAGCCCGGTAAGCCGTTGCTCCCACGCGCTTACCGAAAGCCGCTGTGCTTTGCGCGCCTTGTATAATTTTTGCTGCTTCTCAAGCATCTGCATCTGCTGATGTTTGCGCTGCAACAGGATACGCGCCTGCGACATATAGTCAGCCTGTATGCGCAGCCGTTCTTCCTGCCACACCAGCAAAGCGGACCCGGCAATCCCCGCCAGCGCTACCGAAAGCGCACATCCCGCCGCCAACAAGCTCCAGTAGCGTAACTGCCGCTGGCGATAGCGTTTCCTCCACGGCAGCAGATTGATAAAAGGGCTCATCGGCTGACCCGCCCGGTTGCCAGCGCAATGGCCACGGTAAAGCTTCCTCCATGCTGCGGTAGCGGCGGCTGCAGCCGGACCAGCGCGCGCCAGGCATCTAACGAATGCGCGCCCGTCGGCAAGGGATCTGCCGCCGCGCTGCTGAAAGCAACCTCCTGCGGCTCGACCGTCAGTTGCCGACATAAATCAGCAAATGTCTCCACCTGCAGGGCATCCACCCATCCCCAGTCCGGCTCGTCGCTGGCCGTTGCCCATAGCCAGTGATCGTGCTCCCGATGCACCAGAAAGCGCGGTTTAGAGGGGTTGCACAAGCTGCCAAGAATGGGAAGCGCGCTCGCGCCGGGAGTCAGCGTTGCGGGAAACAGGCGCTGTTTTGCAAGGCACGCAAGCAGTTCCTGAACTTCGCTTTGGCGGGCGGCGATTACCCGCAGTTGGGTCGGGTCCTGCGAGATCGCCGTGTAATCCCAGCTCAGTTGAGCAGGCAACGTCTGTAGTTGTCTTGCGGCGCAAGCGGCAAGGTAGCTTTCACGGGCCGGTTCCCGCAGGCGATTATCCGGCGCAGGCACAGGGCGCTGTAAGGTTCTTTGGGTTGGAAACGCGACGCGGAGCTGATGACGTAGCGGCAGCTCCCGTCGCCACTGCGCCAGCACTTTCACCAGGCACTCTGGCGATCGCACCACGCCTTCCCGAAGGGTATTTTCTGGCAGGGGCAGAAGCCACCAGCGGCGTAGCTGCCACCCCTGCCGCTGCCGCTGTACGGCCACTGCCCGCAACGTTTGGTGTTGAATTTCCAGGCCAATTTGCCAGGTGCTGATAACCATAATGACGATCTCCCTATCCTCTGCTTTCGAATTTGGCATATCAAAGCTTCTGGCTTGCCTTTATACTACCGCGCGTTTGTTTATAAACTGCCCAGTGGAAACGTAATGGGAAATTTAAGGTGAAGTTCGTAAAGTATTTATTAATCCTTGCAGTCTTTTGCATTCTGCTGGGAGCCGGCTCGATTTATGGCCTATACAAATTTATAGAACCGCAGCTACCTGACGTCGCCACGCTAAAAGACGTTCGGCTGCAGATTCCAATGCAGGTCTACAGCGCCGATGGGGAACTGATCGCCCAGTACGGTGAGAAACGTCGCATCCCTGTGACGCTAAACCAGATCCCTCCTGAAATGGTGAAAGCCTTTATCGCCACCGAGGACAGCCGCTTCTACGAGCATCACGGCGTTGACCCGGTTGGGATTTTCCGTGCAGCAAGCGTTGCGCTGTTCTCAGGCCATGCTTCGCAGGGCGCGAGTACCATTACTCAGCAACTGGCGCGTAATTTCTTCCTGAGCCCGGAACGCACCATGATGCGTAAGATTAAGGAAGCGTTCCTGGCGGTGCGTATTGAGCAACTGCTGAGCAAAGATGAAATTCTTGAGCTGTATCTGAATAAAATTTACCTCGGCTACCGCGCATATGGCGTTGGCGCAGCGGCACAGGTGTATTTCGGTAAATCAATCGATCGGCTTACGCTCAGCGAGATGGCGGTCATTGCCGGTTTGCCAAAAGCGCCTTCAACCTTTAACCCGCTGTATTCCCTGGAAAGATCAACGGCTCGTCGTAATGTCGTGCTCTCACGCATGCTGAGTGAAAACTACATTACTCAGGCGCAGTACAACGAAGCCAGCAGCCAGCCCATCGTCGCCAACTATCATGCGCCGGAAATCGCCTTCTCAGCGCCCTATCTGTCAGAACTGGTGCGTCAGGACCTGGTAAGCCGCTACGGCGATAAAGCCTACGAAGAAGGCTATAAGGTATACACCACCGTAACCCGCAAGGTTCAGCAGGGCGCGCAGCAGGCAGTCCGTAACAACGTGATGGCTTACGATATGCGCCACGGCTATCGCGGCCCGTCCAACGTGCTGTGGAAGGTGGGTGAAAGCGCCTGGGATGAGAAAAAAATTATCGATTCCCTGAAGAACCTGCCGGTTTATGGCCCGCTGTTCCCGGCGGTTGTTACCGCGGCAGGTCCGACCGAAGCAACGGCTCTGCTGGCGGACGGCAGCTCAGTATCGCTGAGCATGAGCGGCGTGCGCTGGGCGCGTCCGTATCGCTCTGACACCTCACAGGGTCCAACCCCGCGCAAAGTCACCGATGTAATACAGACAGGTCAGCAGATTTGGGTGCGTAAAGTTGATGATGCCTGGTGGCTGGGACAGGTCCCGGATGTGAACTCCGCGCTGGTTTCTATTAATCCACGTGACGGTGCGGTGCTGGCTCTGGTCGGCGGGTTCGACTTTAACCAAAGCAAATTTAACCGTGCCACGCAGGCGCTGCGCCAGGTCGGTTCAAACATTAAACCGTTCCTCTATACCGCCGCCATGGATAAAGGCTTAACCCTGGCAAGCATTCTTAACGATGTCCCTATCTCGCGCTGGGATGCAGGTGCCGGTTCCGACTGGCGCCCTAAAAATTCACCGCCAGAATATGCCGGGCCGATTCGTCTGCGTCAGGGTCTGGGCCAGTCGAAAAACGTGGTGATGGTGCGTGCAATGCGCGCAATGGGCGTGGATTACGCCGCAGAGTATTTACAGCGCTTCGGCTTCCCGGCACAAAATATTGTGCATACCGAATCTTTAGCGCTGGGCTCCGCATCATTCACGCCGATGCAGGTCGCACGCGGCTACTCGGTGATGGCAAACGGCGGCTTCCTGGTGGACCCGTACTTTATTACCAAAATCGTTGATGACAGCGGCCAGACCATTTTCGAAGCGAAGCCAAAAGTGGCCTGCGCCGAATGCGATTTGCCGGTAATTTACGGCGAAACGCAAAAATCTAACGTGCTGGAGAATCAGAACGTCGAAGACGTAGCGGTTTCTCAGGAGCAGCAAAATTCCAGCGTGCCAATGCCGAAACTGGAGCAGGCAAATAGCGATCTGGTTGCCCAGACGACCGCACCGGAATACGCGCCACACGTCATTAACACACCGCTGTCGTTTCTGATTAAAAACGCGCTTAACACCAATATCTACGGAGAACCGGGCTGGCAGGGTACAGGCTGGCGTGCCGGGCGCGATTTGAAACGCCATGATATCGGCGGTAAAACCGGTACCACCAACAGTTCAAAAGATGCATGGTTCTCCGGTTACGGCCCCGGCGTTGTGACATCCGTATGGATTGGCTTTGACGATCATCGCCGCAATCTTGGCCGCACCTCTGCAAGCGGCGCGATCAAGGATCAGATTTCAGGCTATGAAGGCGGCGCCAAAAGCGCCCAGCCAGCATGGGATGATTTTATGAAAGTGGCGCTGGACGGCGTACCTGAAGAGCCAGTCACGCCGCCGCCGGGCATCGTCACCGTGAATATCGATCGCAGCACCGGCCAGTTGGCCAACGGCGGCAACAGTCGTGAAGAGTATTTCATTGAAGGCACGCAGCCGACGCAGCAGGCGGTGCATGAGGTGGGTACAACGATTATTGATAACGGCGAAGAGCACGAGCTGTTCTGATGAAAAAGCCCTTCTTTTGAAGGGCTTTTTTTATGGCTATAAACGTCCCTGCGCTTTTAGCCATTCCCTTACCAGGAACAGCGCGCTGACGTTACGCGCCTCGCTGAAATCCGCTTCATCCAGCAAATCCATCAGCGACGCCAGCGGCCAGCGAACCTGCGGCAGCTCTTCCGGCTCGTCACCTTCCAGAGATTCAGGGTAGAGGTTTTCAGCAACCACGATATTCATTTTGCTGGAGAAATAAGACGGCGCCATGGTGAGCTTTTTAAGAAAGGTCAGCTCCCTCGCACCAAAGCCCACCTCTTCTTTAAGCTCGCGGTTCGCCGCTTCAAACACGGTTTCGCCCGGATCGATTAGCCCTTTAGAAAAGCCCAGCTCATAAGATTCTGTGCCCACCGCGTATTCACGGATCAGGATCACATGATCGTCCACAATCGGGATTATCATTACCGCTTCACGGGAAGAGGGGCGCATACGTTCATACACGCGCCTGACGCCGTTGCTAAATTCCAGGTCCACCGTTTCGACATTAAACAGACGTGAGCGGGCCACGGTTTCAACATGTAAAATGGTCGGTTTTTTTAAGGATTTGCTCATCGTGGCTGGATTTAACAGTGAAGACAGAGGGCTATTGTGCGGTATGCCGCACATCTCGCGCAATGCACATTGGTTATTATTTACATTTTTGTAACGTTACCGTCGCGCACGACTTATATATCAACAGATGGCTTTGAAATAGGAATTTGCTGATATTTACAGGGAAGTCGCTTTGCTAACATCAGTTTACCGCAGGATGTGCCCTTATAAATATGTCTAAAGTTCTTGTTCATCCCTGCCGATAACTATTCTTACACCCATACTTTTTTTGCCGGGGTGCAACTTGCTGCGCTTGAATAAGAAAACGATTATTTGATGGGGAAGGCATGAGCACGTTATTACTTCTTTTAGCTGCTATGCTGGCCTGTATATTGATTGCCGGGTGGTTGGTCTGGCGCAGCCTGAGGCTGCGTGCCCCTTTGCCACACACGCAGTCATTTACCGGCGCAACCTCGCGCAAGTTAACGGCCGAAGAACGTACGGCTATTGAAAACTACATTGAGACGCTAACCCGTACGCAGGATATCGTCGGCCCCTCGGGCGCCAGCACCGCGCCGGCAAAGCTGGTACTCAATGCGCAAAGCAATACGGTTCTTTCTCTGACCCGCTCCATCGCCCGCTACGGCCTGTCGACTGATGATGCCAACAAATGGCGCTATTACCTTGATTCTGTTGAAGTTCACCTTCCCCCTTTCTGGGAGCAGTACATTACCAATGACAATAACATTGAGCTGATCCGTACTGAAACCGTCCCGCTGGTTATCTCCCTTAATGGCCACACGCTAAACGAAGATAACAGCGAAAGCCGTGGTTTCGCGCTGGAGCGCACCAGCGGCAGCCAGGCATCCATTCGCGGTGAAGAAAGCGAGCAAATCGAACTGCTGAATATCCGCCAGGAAACGCCTGAAGAAGCCGCCCTGAGCCGGCCGGACGGGCTGCGCGAAGCCATTCTTATGTGCGTCGCCTTCGTGATGCTATTCCTTTGTCTGGTTAGCCCTTCCGTGGTGCTGCCGTGGCTGCTGGGCGGCGCAATTATGCTGCTGGCGGCAAGCCTGTGGGGATTGTTCGCGCCGCCGGCCAAAAATACGCTGCGCGAAATACATTGCCTGCGGGGCACGCCAAAGCGCTGGGGATTATTCGGCGAGTCCAATCAGGAGCAAATCAACAACATCTCGCTGGGCATTATCGATCTGGTTTATCCCCCGCACTGGCAGCCCTATGTGGCACAGGATCTGGGGCAGGAAACCGACATCGATATCTATTTAGATAGGAACGTGGTGCGCCAGGGGCGCTTCCTGTCGCTGCATGACGAGGTCAAAAATTTCCCGATCCAGCACTGGGTGCGCAACCTGGTTATCGCCACCGGGGCGCTGGTGGTGTTATTGATGCTGACTATCTGGGTTCCGCTTGAGATGCCGCTTAAGCTAAGCCTTTCATGGCTAAAAGGCGCGCAGTCCATCGAAGCCACAAGCGTTGCAGATTTGGACAAAACTAAGCTGCGCGTCGGCGACACGCTACGCGTCAAAGGCACCGGCATGTGCAATATTCATTTGCCTGCCGCCTACGCTGCCAGACAGAACTACCCTTTTACGCCGTTTGACTGCTCTCAGATTATCTGGAATACCGCCCGCCCGCTGCCGCTGCCGGAATCAGACATTATGGACAAAGCCACCGCCCTGATTCAGGCCGTAAGCGGCCAAATCCACCCGCAAACAGAAGCCGATTCAAAGGTTAACCCCCAGTTAAGAACCGCCATTCAGAAATCCGGGATGGTGCTGCTGGACGATTTCGCCGGTATCGTGCAAAAAACTCAGGCGCTGTGTACGACCAGTGACGAATGCGTGCGGCTCAAAAACGCCCTGATTAACCTGGGCAATACCAAAGACTGGGATGCCCTGGTTAAACGGGCCGACTCGGGTAAACTCGACGGGGTAAACGTCCTGCTGCGCCCGGTCAGCGCTGAATCCCTCGACAATCTGGTGACCACCTCCACCGCCCCGTTCTTCATCCGGGAAACGGCTCGCGCGGCGCAAAAGCTTAACAGCCCGGCGCCCGGCGGGTTCGTTATCATCAGCGACGAAGGCAGCGATCTGGTCGATCAGCCGCTGCCGCCGGTTTCTCTGTACGACTATCCGGCCCAGGAACAATGGGGTGAATTCCAGCGCCTTGCCGAAATGCTGCTCCAGACGCCGTTCAGCGCCGAGGGCATTATCACCGGCCTGAGCAGCGATGCCAACGGCACCCAGCATGTCACACTGCACCGCATCCCGGACAGCAGCAGCCTGTGGCGCTATATCGCCACGACGCTGCTGCTCTTTAGTATGCTGGTGAGTCTTGCGGTAAACGGCATTCTTGCGCTGCGCCGCTATCGCCGCAGCCGTAATCGCCTGGCGCAAATTCAGCAGTATTATGAAAGCTGTATGAATCCGTCTTTAGCGCCCCTTCCCGCGGTACGTTCGCTGTTCTAACCTTCACGCGGCAGTGTGCTAACCTGTCGCGTAGTTCTCTTCCAATCAGGTTTAACCCATGCATATTGATATTGCCTGGCAGGATATCGACACCGTGCTGCTCGATATGGACGGCACGTTGCTGGATCTCGCGTTTGATAACCACTTCTGGCAGAAGCTGGTCCCGGAAACCCTAAGCCTTGAGCGCGGCATCCCGCTGGAGGAAGCCCACCGGTTGATTGCCGGTGAATATCATGCCGTGCAACATACGCTAAACTGGTACTGTCTGGACTACTGGAGCGAGCGGCTCGGGCTGGATATCTTCGCCATGACCACCGCTCAGGGGCCAAACGCCATACTGCGCGAAGACACCGCCCCGTTCCTCGATGCGTTAAAAGCCTGCGGTAAGCGGCGAATACTGCTGACCAACGCGCATCCTTATAACCTGGCGGTCAAACTTGAACACACCGGTTTAGCGCAGCACCTTGATTTATTGCTTTCCACCCACACATTTGGTTATCCGAAAGAGGATCAACGGTTGTGGCAGGCTGTAGTAGCGCATACGGGGCTGGATGCAGCAAGAACCGTATTTATCGATGACAGCGAGCCGATTCTGGATGCAGCGGCAAAGTTTGGTATTCGTTACTGCCTGGGCGTCACCAACCCGGATTCCGGGCTGGCTGACAAAACCTGGCAGCGTCATCCCGCGTTGAACGATTACCGTCACCTGATCCCCTCGCTTCGGGCTAAGGAGTCGCGATGAAAGAGAAACCGTCCGAAGGCGTACGCCTCGACAAATGGCTTTGGGCCGCGCGCTTTTACAAAACTCGCGCCGTGGCCCGGGAAATGATTGAAGGCGGCAAAGTGCATTACAACGGGCAGCGCAGCAAGCCCAGCAAGATTGTTGAACCGAGCGCCATGCTAACGCTGCGCCAGGGCAATGATGAACGTACGGTTAAAGTGCTTGGCATCACCGAGCAGCGTCGCCCGGCAACGGAGGCGGTGCAGCTTTATGAAGAAACGGCGGAAAGTATCGAAAAGCGGGAAAAAATGGCGCTGTCTCGCAAGATGAATTCGCTGACCATGCCGCACCCGGACCGTCGCCCGGACAAAAAAGAACGCCGGGACCTGATGAAATTTAAACACGGCGGCAACGACTAGCTGCCGCCTGACTGAGAGAAAACTATGGCTCAACACGACCAACTCCATCGTTACCTGTTTGAAAACTATGCCGTACGCGGCGAGCTGGTGACGGTATCCGAAACCTGGCAGCAGATCATGGAAAACCATGACTACCCGCAGCCGGTGAAAAAAATCCTCGGCGAACTGCTGGTCGCGACTAGCCTGCTGACGGCAACGCTGAAATTTGACGGCGATATCACCGTCCAGCTACAGGGCGACGGCCCGATGACTCTCGCGGTGATCAACGGCAACAATAAACAACAAATGCGCGGCGTGGCTCGCGTGCAGGGCGATATTCCTGCGGATGCAGATTTGAAAACGCTGGTCGGCAACGGTTATCTGGTCATCACCATTACGCCGAGCGAAGGCGAACGCTACCAGGGCGTTGTGGGCCTTGAAGGCGATACGCTGGCCGACTGCCTGGAAGATTACTTCCTGCGGTCCGAACAGTTGCCTACGCGTCTGTTTATCCGCACCAGCGAAGCTGAAGGACAGGTGGCCGCAGGCGGCATGCTGCTGCAGGTTTTGCCTGCGCAAAATGCACAGGCAGATGACTTTACGCACCTCGCCGCGCTGACAGAAACTATTACCGCGCAAGAGCTGCTTACGCTGCCGGCTAACGACGTGCTGTGGCGCCTGTATCACGAAGAAGAAGTGACGCTCTACGATCCGCAGGCCGTTGAGTTCAAGTGCACCTGTTCACGTGAACGCTGTGCCGATGCGCTAAAAACCCTGCCGGATGAAGAAGTGGACAGCATCATCGCGGAAGACGGCGAAATCGACATGAACTGCGATTACTGCGGCAGCCACTACCTGTTCGATGCCATGGATATTGCCGCAATCCGTAACAACGCCTCCCCGGCCGATCCTCAGCTTCACTGATTTTCTCCGGGGCGGGACGCCATTCGCGTTTACCGCCCCGGTTTTTCATTCCCTTTCTTACGAACGCGCGCTCGATCACATCGCTTCCGTTTATTTCACTACTTTTTAACATATTCGGCAGATTTTACCCGACCTGTTACCAATTCCTGCCATACTCTCACCCCGTTGTGGCCAGCTTCACAGCGTTTTCCGCTGTTCTGTTTTTGAGTTGGATGCTCAAATCTATGAGTTTGGTCGCGGTTAACAAGCAATAAACAACCCTACAATCTCAGGCAGTATAAATTGGCTAAGGAGCAGTGACATGCGAGTTAAAGGTATAACCCCGCAGGATCTCAAGGCTTACGGTATTAGCGATGTGAGTGAAGTGCTTTATAACCCCGATTACGACACGCTGTATCACGAAGAGCTTGATCCCCGCCTGGAAGGCTTTGAACGAGGCGTAGAAACAAATCTCGGTGCCGTCGCCGTCGATACCGGCATCTTTACCGGCCGCTCACCAAAAGATAAGTATATCGTTCGTGACGACACCACCCGTGACACGCTCTGGTGGGCGGATAACGGCAAAGGCAAGAACGACAACAAACCCCTCTCCAGCGAGACCTGGCAAAGCCTGAAAGGCCTCGTTACCCAACAGCTCTCCGGTAAGCGCCTGTTCATTGTCGACGCGTTCTGCGGCGCCAATGCCGATACCCGCCTTTCGGTACGTTTTATTACCGAAGTGGCCTGGCAGGCCCATTTCGTTAAGAACATGTTTATCCGGCCGACCAGTGAAGAACTTGACGCTTTCACGCCTGATTTTGTGGTGATGAACGGTGCCAAATGCACCAACCCGCACTGGCAGGAGCAGGGAATGCACTCCGAAAACTTCATCGCCTTTAACCTTACCGAACGGATGCAGCTTATTGGCGGCACCTGGTACGGCGGCGAAATGAAAAAAGGGATGTTCTCGATCATGAATTATCTGCTGCCGTTAAGGGGCATTGCGTCTATGCACTGCTCGGCTAACGTTGGCGAAGCGGGCGATGTCGCCGTGTTCTTTGGCCTGTCTGGCACCGGTAAAACAACCCTTTCCACCGATCCCAAACGTCGCCTGATCGGCGATGACGAGCACGGCTGGGACGACGACGGCGTGTTCAACTTTGAAGGCGGCTGCTACGCGAAGACTATTCGCCTGTCTGAGGAAGCCGAACCGGATATTTTCCATGCTATTCGCCGTGACGCGCTGCTGGAAAACGTTACTGTCCGTGCAGACGGCACTATCGACTTCGACGATAGCTCTAAAACTGAAAATACCCGCGTCTCCTACCCGATTTACCATATCGACAACATCGTCAAACCGATCTCCAAAGCGGGTCACGCCACCAAAGTTATCTTCCTGACGGCGGATGCGTTTGGCGTTCTGCCGCCGGTTTCCCGCCTGACGGCGAACCAGACTCAGTACCATTTCCTGTCCGGCTTCACCGCCAAACTCGCAGGGACCGAGCGCGGCGTAACCGAGCCCACGCCAACCTTCTCGGCCTGTTTTGGCGCAGCCTTCCTTTCGCTGCACCCGACACAGTATGCCGAAGTGCTGGTGAAGCGCATGCAGGCCGCAGGCGCGCAGGCGTATCTGGTTAACACCGGCTGGAACGGCACCGGCAAACGCATCTCTATCAAAGACACGCGTGCGATTATCGATGCGATTCTGGACGGCTCGCTTGATGATGCGGAAACCTTCACGCTGCCGATGTTTGACCTGGCGATCCCAACCGAGCTTGCAGGAGTTGATACCCGCATCCTGGACCCGCGCAGCACGTATGCGTCGCCGGAACAGTGGCAGGAAAAAGCGGAGCAGCTAGCGAAGCTGTTTATATCGAACTTTGAGAAGTACACCGATACGCCGGCAGGCGCGGCGCTGGTGAGCGCAGGACCAAAGATTTAAGTTACCTGCCCCATAAAAAAACGAACCCCAGGGGGTTCGTTTTTTGCATTAAACCGGTTTACTTTCCCGGCTCTGGTGGACGACTTTGCTTATCGGCAAAGGCAGCCAGGCCCTGATGCGTAAACCGCCCCGCTCGCTAACGCCGATATCCAGCATCCCGTTATGGTTGTCGACAATACGCTGCACTATCGCCAGCCCAAGCCCGGTGCCGCTGGTGCTGCGCGCGCTGTCGCCGCGTACAAACGGCTGGAGAAGGTGCTTAAGCTGCTCCGGTTTAATACCCGGCCCGTCATCTTCCACCTGGAACCAGGCGCGATTAAGCTCGCCGCCGCTGCTGACCTTGATCCAGCCGTTGCCGTAACGGGCCGCGTTAACCACCATATTGGCTACGGCGCGCTTAATCGACAGCGGGTGGATGTTTACCTGCAGTTCGCCCGCCTGCAGCGCGGTTTCTATTTCGCGTTCATAGCCGCTTTCGGCGGCGATCACTTCGCCCAGCACGCTGTTAAGATCGGCGGTTTCCAGCGGCATTTCCTGGCCGGTGCGCAGGTAGTCGATAAACTGTTCGATAATCGCGTTGCATTCCTCGATATCTTTATTAATCGACTCGGCAAGATAGCCGTCTTCCTGCCCCATCATTTCCGTTGCCAGACGAATACGCGTCAGCGGCGTACGCAGATCGTGGCTTACGCCCGCCATCAGCAGCGTGCGGTCGTCTGCCAGTTGCTTAACGCCTGCCGCCATATGGTTAAAGGCTCGCGTCACCGAGCGCACCTCCGAAGCACCATATTCGCGCAGCGGCGGAGGGATAATCCCTTTCCCCACCTGCAAGGCGGCATGCTCAAGATCCACCAGCGGCCGGTTCTGTATGCGGATAAACAGCCACGCGCCTCCTATCGCCAGCAGCATAATCGCCAGCGTATAGCGGAACAGCGGGGAGAAATCGCCCTGATGAATTTCCGTTAGCGGCACCCGCACCCAAATGTTCGGCGACAGCCAGGTTTTCAGCCACACCACGGGCGAGCTTTTGTTAACCTCAACGCGCACTTCCGTCGGGCCGCCCAACTGCTGCGCCATCTGGTGGCTTAAAAACTCATAATGCTGCGCCCAGCGCAGGCCCGCGTCTTCCGCCGCCTCGTTGGAATAGAGGGAAATTCCCAGCTCGCGGTAAATCTCACGACGAAAAGCCGGCGGCACCACAAGCTGCGTGCCGTCTTCAAGCTGCAGCTTATCGGTCATCAGCATACGGACTTCGTAGGCGAGGACTTTATTAAACTGCTGCAGGCTCGGCAAAATCGCGAAGTTAAGCACCACAAGGTAGGTCGTCACCAGGCTGACGAACAGCAAGGTGACGATCAGCAGCAGCGTACGGGCAAAGGAGCTTCTGGGGGAGAAGCGGACTCGCCTCATGCCTTAGAACCGTCCGGCACAAATACGTAGCCCAGTCCCCAGACGGTCTGGATATAACGCGGGTGCGCCGGATCTTCTTCCACCATGCGACGCAGGCGGGAGATTTGCACATCGATCGAACGTTCCATGGCGCTGTATTCACGGCCGCGGGCGAGGTTCATTAACTTATCGCGGGAAAGCGGCTCACGCGGGTGGCTCACCAGCGCCTTGAGCACGGCGAACTCACCGCTAGTCAGCGGCATAGGCTCATCTTCACGGAACATCTCACGGGTGCCGAGGTTGAGCTTGAATTTACCAAAAGCAATAACCGCTTCTTCCTGAGAAGGCGCCCCCGGCAGCTCGTTCGCCTGACGACGCAGCACCGCACGGATGCGGGCCAGCAGTTCACGCGGGTTAAAAGGTTTGGGAATGTAGTCGTCGGCGCCGATTTCCAGGCCAACGATACGGTCAACCTCTTCACCTTTTGCGGTAACCATAATTATCGGCATCGGGTTGCTCTGGCTGCGCAGACGGCGGCAGATAGACAGGCCGTCCTCCCCAGGCAGCATAAGATCCAGCACCATCAGGTGGAAAGACTCACGGGTTAACAGACGATCCATCTGTTCTGCGTTGGCCACGCTACGGACCTGGAAGCCCTGCTCTGTGAGATAACGCTCTAACAGCGCCCGCAGACGCATATCGTCATCCACAACCAGAATTTTATAATTCTCTTGCATTCTTATTACTCCCAAAGGCTCGAACAGTTGAGGGCGTATTCTTAAAAAACTGCGTCAATACGACCAGTCAAATCTGGTATATATTCTAGTCGAAATTGTTACAAAGCATATTAAACAGTCGGTTATAGCGTTCTTTTTGCAAAAACGATGACCTGCTTCGCACATTGCCGGCATTGCCATCACCCTGATTTATCGGTTTAAATCACCATATTGTTATCCAGCTTGCAGGCCCAACGATGAAAACGCCATTGATCACCCGCGAGGGCTACGAAAAGCTCAGGCAAGAAAAAGACTATTTGTGGCGCGAAGAGCGTCCTGAAGTGACCAAAAAGGTTACCTGGGCGGCAAGCCTTGGCGATCGCAGTGAAAATGCCGACTACCAGTACAACAAAAAACGCCTGCGCGAGATAGACCGCCGGGTACGCTATCTGACGAAATGCCTTGAGAACCTGAAAATCGTCGACTATTCGCCCCAGCAGGAAGGCAAAGTGTTCTTTGGCGCCTGGGTCGAAATTGAAAACGACGAGGGTAGCCAGCTACGCTTTCGCATCGTGGGCTACGATGAGATTTTCGGCCGCAAGGATTACATCTCCATCGACTCACCGATGGCCCGCGCGCTGCTGAAAAAAGAAGTGGGTGATTTAGCGGTAGTGCAAACGCCCGGCGGAGAAGCCCAGTGGTACGTCAATGAAATCGAGTATGTGAAATAGCTCCCGTGCCGGCGACAGAACCGTCCGATTCCTCGTCGCAGGGGCGCTGTGGCTGGCATTTTTGCCTTCCAGTCCGTATAACTGTCCTCTGAAATTTCCGCTCTAAACGCACTACACAGATGATAAAGCCATGATGAATGATTCACTCTGCCGCATTATTGCCGGCGAGCTTAAGGCCAGAAATGAACAGGTTGAAGCAGCCGTTCGCCTGCTCGACGAAGGGAATACCGTGCCGTTTATCGCACGTTATCGTAAGGAAGTCACCGGGGGTCTGGACGACACGCAGCTGCGCCAGTTGGAGACTCGTCTGAGCTACCTGCGCGAGCTTGAAGACCGCCGCCAGGCCATTTTGAAATCTATCACCGAGCAGGGCAAGCTGAGCGACGAATTAGCCAGCGCCATCCACGGCACGCTGAGCAAAACCGAGCTTGAAGATTTGTACCTGCCATATAAGCCAAAACGCCGCACGCGCGGGCAGATTGCAATCGAAGCAGGCCTTGAGCCGCTGGCAGAAACCCTGTGGAACGAGCCGTCTCACGAACCTGAACAGGAAGCCGCTCGATACATTGACGCGGACAAAGGCGTTGCCGATACCAAAGCCGCGCTTGATGGCGCCCGCTACATCCTGATGGAACGTTTTGCCGAAGACGCCGCGCTGCTGGCAAAAGTACGTAACTACCTGTGGAAGAACGCCCATCTGGTTGCCACCGTGGTCGGCGGTAAAGAAGAGGAAGGCGCTAAGTTCCGCGACTACTTCGATCACCACGAGCCCATCGCCACCGTTCCTTCTCACCGTGCGCTCGCCATGTTCCGCGGCCGCAACGAAGGTATTTTGCAGCTTGCGCTAAACGCCGATCCGCATCACGACGAGCCGCCGCGCGAAAGCTACTGCGAGCAGTTAATT
Source organism: Buttiauxella sp. (assembly GCA_032000125.1). GTDB lineage: Bacteria > Pseudomonadota > Gammaproteobacteria > Enterobacterales > Enterobacteriaceae > Dryocola. The sequence continues at coordinate 59,091 of DAMALH010000002.1, forward strand.
ATTGAGCATCTCGGCCTGCGTCTGAACAACGCCCCGGCGGATGCCTGGCGCCGCGGCGTCATAAGCTGGACCTGGCGCATCAAGGTGCTGATGCATCTGGAAACCGAGCTGATGGGCACCGTGCGCGAACGCGCCGAAGAAGAAGCGATCAACGTCTTCGCCCGCAACCTGCATGATTTGTTAATGGCCGCGCCTGCTGGCCTGCGTGCAACCATGGGCCTCGATCCAGGTTTGCGTACCGGCGTCAAAGTCGCGGTGGTTGACTCAACCGGTAAACTGGTCGCTACCGATACAATTTATCCGCACACCGGCCAGGCCGCAAAAGCCGCTGTCGCCGTGGCGACGCTGTGCGAAAAACACAACGTTGAACTGGTGGCTATCGGCAACGGCACGGCGTCTCGCGAAACCGAGCGTTTCTTCCTCGACGTGCAGCAGCAGTTCCCGAAAGTGACCGCGCAAAAAGTGATTGTCAGCGAAGCGGGCGCTTCGGTTTATTCGGCTTCTGAGCTGGCCGCGCTGGAATTCCCGGATCTGGATGTTTCGATTCGTGGCGCGGTTTCTATCGCCCGCCGCCTGCAGGACCCGCTCGCCGAACTGGTGAAGATCGATCCTAAATCCATCGGCGTCGGCCAGTATCAGCATGACGTCAGCCAGTCGCAGCTGGCGAAGAAGCTGGATGCGGTTGTAGAAGACTGCGTTAACGCCGTAGGCGTGGATCTGAACACCGCATCGGTGCCGCTGTTGACTCGCGTTGCGGGCTTAACGCGCATGATGGCGCAGAACATCGTGAGCTGGCGTGACGAAAACGGCCGCTTCCAGGATCGCCAACAGCTGCTGAAGGTCAGCCGTCTGGGGCCAAAAGCTTTTGAGCAGTGCGCGGGCTTCCTGCGTATCAATCACGGCAATAACCCTCTGGACGCCTCCACCGTGCACCCGGAAGCCTATCCCGTCGTTGAACGCATCCTGGCCGCGACAGAGCAGGCGCTTGCAGACCTTATGGGCAACGGCGAAGCGCTGCGCGGCCTGAAGGCGAGCGAGTTTACCGACGAGCGCTTCGGCGTCCCGACGGTGACCGACATTATCAAAGAACTGGAAAAGCCGGGGCGCGATCCGCGTCCGGAATTCAAAACCGCGAAGTTTGCCGACGGCGTGGAAACCATGAACGATCTGACGCCGGGCATGGTGCTGGAAGGGGCGGTCACTAACGTGACTAACTTCGGCGCCTTTGTGGATATCGGCGTTCATCAGGACGGGCTGGTACACATCTCTTCGCTTTCCGATAAATTCATCGACGACCCGCATAAGGTGGTAAAAGCCGGTGATATCGTCAAAGTGAAGGTAATGGAAGTGGATCTCGCCCGTAAGCGTATTGCGCTAACAATGCGCCTTGACGAACAGCCGGGTGAAACCAGTAACCGCCGTGAGCGCGCGCCGCGCGAGCAAAACAACGCACGCCGCCCGGCTCAACAGCAGGCTAAACCGCGCGGACGGGATAACGCCAGCAGCGGCAACAGCGCAATGAGCGATGCGCTGGCCGCCGCGTTTGGTAAGAAGAACTAATCTAACGGCGGATAAAACAGCGTTTATCCGCCCGCCCTGAAGCCGGGCCGGGCGGATATAATCCGTCATTCACTTATTTCCCCTCTAATTCCCCGCAGCCACTCATTAATAATATTTAATAACCGCCTATATTACTTCCCGGCTAATAAAAACGCGTTGCGCAGAATGTTTAAATAAGAAACCAGCGGGCATCATTTGCGTAACACATGAAATATCAACGCAACATTAACGCAGGGAATATAATTAATTAAGATACGCCTTGTTTCATTTAATAATAAAAAAGAGACTTTCATTCATAAAATAGGGATTGAAGATAGAAATTATTCTCATTATCATTGCTGTGTTTATTATTTATTCTTTTACCGTTAAAGGCAGTTGGCTTTCACAGCACTTCGAACTTGCCGGTGAATACAGTAGCTCCGTCAGTAACAAATCAGAGTCTTGCTCTAAGAAGGTCCTATGAATTTTTTACCGAACAGCGCGTGGAAAATTACCGGCTTCGCTTATGAAATAAGCCCGGCCTATCGACAAAAATTATTATCTCTCGGCATGTTGCCCGGTTCTTCTTTTAATGTTGTACGCGTAGCGCCGCTTGGCGATCCGGTTCATATTGAAACTCGCCGCGTTAATTTAGTGTTACGTAAAAAAGATCTTGCGTTATTAAACGTCGAAGCTCTGGCCTGACAAACGGGATGGGCATTCGTGCCCCGCTTTTTACTCTCCTTAGTTCACGAAAAAATGAAAAACTTAACTATAGGTTTAATCGGTAATCCGAATTCAGGGAAAACCACGCTGTTTAATCAGCTTACTGGTTCGCGTCAGCGCGTCGGCAACTGGGCGGGGGTCACCGTCGAACGCAAAGAAGGACAGTTTTCAACCCTGTCCCACCAGGTCACGCTGGTTGATTTGCCGGGAACATATTCCCTGACCACCATCTCCTCGCAAACCTCGCTCGATGAGCAAATTGCCTGCCACTATATTTTGAGCGGCGATGCCGACCTGCTGATAAACGTGGTGGATGCCTCAAACCTTGAGCGCAACCTCTACCTGACGCTACAGCTACTGGAGTTGGGTATTCCCTGCGTCGTTGCGCTCAATATGCTCGATATCGCCGAGAAACAGCATATCCGCATTGATATCGATGCCCTCGCCGCCCGTCTGGGCTGCCCGGTGATTCCGCTGGTTTCCACACGCGGACGCGGTATAGAAGGGCTGAAATTAGCCATCGATCGACGCCAGCCAAATACTCGCGCGGAACTGGTGCTCTATCCGCCGGCGCTGCTTGCGGAAGTGGATAATCTGGCGGCGGATATGGCAGAAGATATGCCCGACCAGCAGCGCCGCTGGCTGGCGCTGCAGATGCTGGAGGGCGACATCTACAGCCAGGCCTTTGCCGGCAGCGCTGCGGATAAGCTGGCCTCCGTACGCACCCGGCTTGCCGGGGCTATTGAAGATCCGGCGCTGCTGATTGCCGATGCGCGCTACCAGTGCATCGCTGCCATCTGCGACACGGTGAGCAACAGCCTGACCGCCGAGCCGCATCGTCTTACCGCCATGATGGATAAAATTATCCTCAACCGCTTCCTCGGCCTGCCGGTATTTATGCTGGTGATGTACCTGATGTTCCTGCTGGCGATTAACATCGGCGGCGCGCTGCAGCCTATTTTCGACGGCGGCTCCGCCGCTATCTTTATCCACGGCATTCAGTGGATTGGCTATACGCTGCACTTCCCGGACTGGCTGACTATTTTCTTCGCCCAGGGGATCGGCGGCGGCATCAACACCGTGCTGCCGCTGGTGCCGCAAATCGGCATGATGTATCTGTTTCTCTCTTTCCTGGAAGATTCCGGTTATATGGCACGCGCGGCGTTTGTCATGGACCGGCTAATGCAGTCTCTCGGCCTGCCGGGTAAATCGTTTGTTCCGCTGATTGTCGGCTTCGGCTGTAACGTGCCGTCGGTGATGGGCGCCCGTACGCTGGATGCGCCGCGTGAACGTCTGATGACCATTATGATGGCGCCGTTTATGTCCTGCGGCGCACGCCTGGCTATCTTTGCGGTGTTCGCGGCAGCGTTCTTCGGCCAGCAGGGCGCGTTAGTTGTCTTCTCGCTCTATATGCTGGGCATCGTAATGGCCATTCTTACCGGCCTGATGCTCAAATACACCATCATGCGCGGCGAAGCATCGCCGTTTGTGATGGAGCTGCCCGTTTATCACGTGCCGCACCTGAAAAGCCTGCTGCTGCAAACCTGGCAGCGTCTGAAGGGCTTTGTGCTGCGCGCGGGTAAGGTGATTGTTGTCGTGAGTATTTTTATCGGCGCGCTCAACAGCTTCTCGTTTAGCGGCAAACCCGTGGACAATATCAACGACTCCGCGCTCGCTTCCGTAAGCCAGGTGTTAACCCCGCTGCTTAAGCCTATTGGCGTTCGCGAAGATAACTGGCAGGCAACCGTAGGCCTGTTTACCGGGGCGATGGCGAAAGAAGTGGTGGTCGGCACGTTAAACACGCTCTATACCGCAGAAGACATGCACAACGAGGAGTTTGATGCGGCAAGCTTCAGCCTTCTGGACGAACTCGGCGGCGCCGCAGGTGAAACCTGGCAGAGTCTGAAAGACACCTTCAGCCTGAGCGTGCTCGCTAACCCAATCGAAGCCAGCAAAGGCGACGGTGAGATGGCCACGGGCGCAATGGGCGTGATGAGCAGCAAATTTGGCAGCGCGGCGGCAGCCTACAGCTACCTGATTTTCGTGCTGCTTTATATTCCGTGCATCTCGGTAATGGGCGCAGTGGCCCGCGAATCAAGCCGCGGCTGGATGACGTTTTCCGTACTGTGGGGGCTGAATATTGCTTACTCGCTCTCCACGCTCTATTACCAGGCCGTGTCGTTCAGGGCACATCCGCAATACAGCCTGGTCTGTATCCTTGCGGTAGTGCTGTTTAACGTCGTGCTGATTGGCGGGCTGCGCCGTGCGCGCAGTCGCGTGGACGTCAGCCTGCTGGCAACCCGTAAAACTGCTGCCGCCGCCTGCTGTGAAGCCAGCACCGGCGACTGCCATTAAGGGGGCATCATGGCAAGCTTAATTGAAGTCCGTAACGCGCTGGCGCTGCAGGGCCGCCTGGACGCGGTACAGATAAGCCAACGGCTTGCCGCCCCGCTTCCGCTGGTGAACGCCATGCTCGGGCGTTTAGAAGCCATGGGTAAAGCGATGCGAATGAAGGAAGACCCTGGCGATTGCCTGAGCGGCAGTTGCAAAAGCTGCCCGGAAGGAAAGAAATGCATCCGCGAAGTGTGGACGCTTGCGGGTTAAGCAAAAGGCGGAGCTTCTCCGCCTTTTTCCATTAAGCTTCCCCGGCAACGCCAGCCGTAACGCTCTCTTATGCTTCCAGACGGTTTTTCAGCTCAATTAACGCCGGGCAGAACGCTTCAGGGTGGGAGATAAAAGGCGCATGGGCGGCTTTTGGGAAGATAACCGATTCGCTTTGCGGGTAACGCTCATCGAGCAAGGCCGCGACCTTACGAGGCACCAGGCCGTCAAGATAGCCATACAGGCGCAGGAAAGGCATCTGAAGGGCCGCAAGCTGCTCGCGTAAGTCGGCGGTTTTCAGGATCTCAAGGCCGCCGTTAAGCACCCCGACGTCCGGCATCGGCTGCGCAAGCACCACCGCTTTTAACGCACGAGCGTCCTGACGAGCGCTTTGCGTTCCCAGCGTTTGCAAAGCAAGGAAGCGCTCAACGGTACGCTGGAAATCCTCGCTTAGCTGCTGCTGGAAACCAGCCAGCACTTCAGGCTTGATGCCCGGCCAGTCTCCCTGAGCGGTAAAACAGGGTGAGGAGGCGACGGTCACTAACGCACGCACCCGTTCAGGCCGGGTAAGCGCAATCTGGCTTGCCACCAGCCCGCCTAAACTCCAGCCAAGAAAGACCGCCTGCTCTGGCGCCTGCGCCAGCACGATTTCAGCCATCTCCGGCAAGCTCAGCGCGCCAAAACCCTGGCTGCGGCCATAGCCCGGCAGGTCGACCAGGTGTAGACGAAACTGCGAGCTTAATTCCGCGCTAATGCAATGCCATACCTCGGCGTTCAGCCCCCATCCGTGCAGCAGCACAAGATCGATGTTTCCCTCACCTTTTGTCTGCCACCAAAGTTCGCTCATCGGTTACCGTCTCGTTTTCAAATGTATGGAGCGAATATGCTAACAATCCCAGGGCTATGTTGGCTATGCCGTATGCCGCTTGCTTGCCCGGCGTGGGGTATTTGTTCACGCTGTAGCGCGGCCCTCTCCAGCCCGCCCTGCTGTGAGCGCTGCGGCCTACCCGCCGCGCAAGGCGTAACGCAGTGTGGCCGCTGCCTGCAAAATCCGCCGCCGTGGGACAAACTGATTTTTGTCACCGACTATCAGCCTCCGCTGAACTCCCTCATCCACAGGCTGAAATTCACCGCCGCCACTGCCCTTGCGCCGGCGCTCGCACGGCTGATACTGCTGAAGGTGATTGCAGCGAGGCGTGATGGATTGATTCCAAAACCCGACGCCATCGTCAGCGTACCGCTACATTCCCGTCGCGCCTGGCAACGGGGTTTTAACCAGTCCGCGCTGCTCGCGGCTCCGCTTGCACGCTGGCTCCAGTGCGATTATCAACATGCGTCAGTCAGGCGAATCCGCGCCACGGCAACGCAGCATGAGCTGAGCGCGAGACGTCGCCGCAGCAATCTCAAAGACGCATTCAGGGTTGAATTCCCGGCGGCAGGTCGCCATATGGTTATTGTGGATGATGTCGTCACGACGGGCAGTACCGTGGCGGAAATTGCGCGACTGCTGAAAAAGCAGGGCGCGGCGACTATCCAGGTATGGTGCCTTTGTCGAACCTTGTAGACCCTCGATGATGGGCGTATTATAACCGACTAAAATAGTCAACTATTGAGCAATCGTTATGATCCGTATTTCCGATGCTGCACAATCTCACTTTGCCAAACTGCTGGCAGGTCAGGAAGAAGGGACGCAAATCCGCGTTTTCGTTATCAACCCTGGTACTCCTAATGCGGAGTGCGGAGTGTCCTATTGTCCGCCGGATGCGGTTGAAGCAAGCGACACGGCGTTAAAATTCGAGCAGTTGACCGCTTATGTCGATGAGCTGAGCGCGCCATACCTCGAAGACGCAGAAATTGATTTCGTTACCGACCAGCTAGGCTCTCAACTGACGCTGAAAGCCCCTAACGCCAAAATGCGTAAGGTTTCCGACGATGCCCCGCTGATGGAGCGCGTGGAATACATGCTGCAGGCAACCGTTAACCCACAACTGGCAGGCCACGGCGGCCGCGTTACGCTGATGGAAATTACCGATGACGGGCTGGCTATTCTGCAGTTCGGCGGCGGCTGTAACGGCTGTTCGATGGTCGATGTGACCCTGAAAGAAGGTATTGAGAAACAGTTGCTGGCTGAGTTCCCCGAACTGAAAGGCGTTCGCGATCTGACCGAACACCAGCGCGGCGAGCACTCTTACTACTGATTTGCCTTCCCCCCGCTTCGCGGGGGGAAGTGTTTTCAGCGCTGCTTGCGCCGCTTATCCAAATCCTTCAGCAGCCTGTTCACGCTCTCATCGGCAAACATCTCCTCAAGGGAAGTGGACAGCTTGCGACGCCAGTTTTTGTACTGATAGCTGGTGCCCGGAATATTCACCGGCTCCGCCATGCCCAGCCAGTCCTCCGGCTGCAGGCCCAGCAGCGCGCTGCTGCTGTCGGCGATATAACGCTGCATGCCGCGGTTAAGCGTGGCCGTCATCGCCATCAGTGAAGCTTTATGCCCCGCCCGTTTTGGCAAACAGCCGTATTCATGCAGGCTATTGAGCAGCCCCTGCTTGGCGCGTTCGCGATCCAGATACAGGCCGGTCAGCACTTTGTCGTCAGGATACAGCCCCAGCGTTTTACCCAGCGTTAGATCGCCGCTTTCCCAGTAGCCGCGTAGCGTAGGCAGATCGTGGGTGGTTGCCACGGCCATCGACTGCTTCGGCCACGCCTTAGGCGCGCGGAACTGCTTCTCGCTGTCGTGTTCGAAATAGAGCACTTTGTAGGAGTACACGCCGCTGTCGCGCAGCCTGGCTACGATCTCAACCGGCACCGTCCCCAGATCTTCACCGATCACCATGCAGTGATGACGCTTGCTCTCCAGCGCCAGGATCGACAGCAGGTCATCCACCGGATAATGCACATACGCGCCTTTATCCGCCGTTTCACCGTAAGGGATCCACCACAGTCGCAGCATCGACATAACGTGGTCGATACGCAGCGCGCCGCAGTTGGTCATATTGGCACGTAGCAGCTCAATGTAAGGCTCATAGGCCCGCGCGGTGATCACATGCGGGTCCATCGGCGGCAAACCCCAGTTCTGGCCGAGCGGGCCAAGAATGTCCGGCGGCGCGCCAACCGACGCTTTCAGGCAGTACAGTTCGCGGTCGCACCAGGTTTCCGCACCGCCTTCTGCCACGCCCACCGCTAAATCACGGTACAGGCCGATGGGCATTTTAAAGCCCCGGCAGGTTTGCCAGCACGCTTCAAACTGGCTATGGGCCAGATACTGCAGCCACAGGAAGAAATTCACTTCATCGCTGTGCCTGCTGCAGAAAGCTTTTACCTGCGGATTATGCGCATCGCGCAAGCCTTCCGGCCACACCGGCCAGCCCCAGCGCAGCGCGTCTTCTTTAACCTGCCAGGCGTGCAGCGCATCAAAGGCCGCCTGGAAATAGAGGCTGTCGCCGCCGTTTGTAACAAAAGCCTTAAACGCCTGTACCTGCTCATCGCGCGCGGTACGTTTTGAGAACTGTTTCCACGCCATGCGTAGCGCCGCCATCTTCAGCGCGGTAACGGTAGCGTAATCGACCCACTGCACGTCACGCACGGCTTGCAGCGACTGCTGCGTGGCCGGCATCTTCCACCAGGCCTGGGCTTCATCGCTTAAGAGGAAATCGTCTACGGCGTTAACATCGATATAGATAACGTTCAGCCAGCGGCGCGATGACGGGCTATAGGGGCTTGCGCTTTCCGGGTTTGCCGGATAGAGCGCATGGATTGGATTCAGGCCGATAAACGAACCGCCGCGCTTCGCAACGTCCACCAGCATGCGCTGTAAATCACCAAAATCGCCGACGCCCCAGTTATGCGCGGAACGCAAAGTGTAAAGCTGCACGCAGGCGCCCCACAGCTTCTTATCCTGCAACAGCGCATCGGGTTCATAGCAGCGCTTCGGCGCGATAATCACACGGCACCGCCAGGCGTGTTCGTTCTGGCGGACGGTAAGTTCGTGATAGCCCTCCGGCAGCCTGGCCGGCAACGCCAGTTTTTTACCTGCCAGCGCGTGCCCGTGATGCTGTTTTCCTTCTTCCGTCGCCAGTTGCCAGGTAAATTCACCGTGACCTTCCAGCGGCAGCACCATTCTGGTTCCGGCGGTAAATACCTGCACGTTTGGCACGGGGGTGACCGCCACCTTTTCAGGAGCAGCGGTTCGGCTCATGGCGTCCAGCAAGCGCAGCTTGGTATCCGCCGGAATAGCCTGCGGCAAACCGTGCGCGTTGATGTAGTTAGCTGCAATTCCTGCCGCCAGCGCGGCGTTATCAAGGCGTTTGCTATCCATGACTTTCCCTTAGCGTAAAGCCTGCCAGATGCGTTGCTGATAATCACGAATCGAGCGATCCGAGCTGAACATACCGCAGCGTGCGGTGTTCAGGATGGCAGCGCGGGTCCAGGCTTCCTGGTCGAGATACAGCGTATCCGCCTGCTTCTGTGCGGCAGCGTAAGCCGTGAAATCAGCCATCACTAAATACGGATCGCCGCCTTGCTTACCGATGCTGTGCAGCATCAGATCGAAGGCGTGTTTATCGCCATCGGTATAAACGCCCTTCTCCAGCTCTTTGAGCACGGCATCAAGCGCTTTATCTTTTTTACGCCATTTCACCGGGTCGTAGCCTTTAGCTTTCAGGGCCTTCACTTCTTCCACGGTGTGACCAAAGATAAAGATGTTCTCGTCACCCACTTTTTCGGCAATTTCGACGTTTGCACCATCCAGCGTGCCCACGGTCAGCGCGCCGTTTAGCGCAAGCTTCATGTTGCCGGTGCCGGAGGCTTCTTTGCCCGCGGTGGAGATTTGCTCGGAGATGTCCGCTGCCGGGATCATGATTTCCGCCGCAGAAACGCAGTAATCCGGCAGGAACACGACTTTCAGTTGGTCGCCAACGATCGGGTCGTTATTAATCGCCTGCGCTACTTTATTGATCGCAAAGATAATGTTTTTTGCGAGGTAGTACCCCGGCGCCGCTTTCGCACCGAACAGGAACACGCGTGGCACGCGAGCCGCCTGCGGGTTTTCACGGATTTCTTTATAAAGCGCCAGAATATGCAGCAGGTTCAGGTGCTGGCGTTTGTATTCGTGCAGGCGTTTTATCTGCACGTCGAACAGCGCATCAGGGCTGATAACGATGCCGGTACGCGCTTTCACAAACGCCGCCAGCTTCACTTTATTCTGGTACTTGATATCGCGGTATTCTTTACGGAATTTCTCGTCGTCCGCGTATTTTTCCAGCCCTTCCAGCACGTCCAGATCGTTTGCCCACTCTTTCTTCAGCGTCTTATCGATAAGCGCGGAAAGCGCCGGATTACACTGCTTGATCCAGCGGCGCGGCGTGATGCCGTTGGTGACGTTATGGAATTTGTTCGGCCAGAGCTTGTGGTATTCCGGGAACAGATCTTTCACCACCAGATCGGAGTGCAGCGCGGCAACGCCGTTTACCGCAAAACCGCTCACCACGCACATATTCGCCATGCGCACCTGTTTGTCGTACACCACCGCCAGTTTTGCCCAGACCGCTTCGTCGCCCGGCCAGGTTTTAGCGACCCGTTTTTTAAAGCGGGCGTTAATCTCGTTGATGATTTGCATGTGGCGCGGCAGCAGCGCTTTCACCAGTTTTTCATCCCAGCATTCCAGCGCTTCAGGCATCAGAGTGTGGTTGGTGTAGGCAAAGGTCTTGCTGGTGATGGCCCAGGCCTCGTCCCAGCCTAGCTGGCGCTCGTCAATCAGCACGCGCAGCAGTTCAGGAATGGCGATAGTCGGGTGTGTATCGTTAAGCTGAATCACTTCGTAATCGGCAAGCTCGGCAAGCTTGCGGCCCGCCAGATGATGACGACGTAAAATATCCGCCACCGAACAGGCGCACTGGAAGTACTGCTGCATCAGGCGCAGCTTTTTGCCGTTTAAATGGTTGTCGTTCGGGTAGAGAACTTTGGTCAGTTTTTCCGCGTCGATGCCGGCCTGTTCCGCTTTCAGGAAATCGCCGTCGTTAAATTTAGTGAGGTCGAACGGGTGAGCGTGCTTCGCCTGCCACAGGCGCAGCGGCTGCGCAACGCCGTTACGGTAGCCAAGCACCGGCAGATCCCATGCTTCGCCCTGGAAGATAAACGCCGGTTCCCAGCGGATATTTTTGCCTTCTTTGATGACCTTGCCGCCCACGCCAACCTGCACGTCAAGCGCAGCGTTATGCTGGAACCACGGGTAGCTGCCGCGCTGCCAGTCGTCCGGCGCCTCCATCTGCTGCCCGTCTTTAAAGGACTGGCGGAACAGGCCGTACTGGTAGTTCAGGCCATAACCAATCGCCGACTGGCCCACTGTCGCCATAGAATCCAGGAAACAGGCCGCCAGACGTCCGAGGCCGCCGTTGCCCAGCGCCGGATCGGTCTCTTCTTCAAGCAGGTCCGTCAGGTTGATATCAAAGGCTTTTAGCTCATCCGCCACCTCCTGATACCAGCCAAGGTTCAGCAGGTTATTGCCGGTCAGGCGGCCAATCAGAAACTCCATTGAGATGTAGTTAACGTGGCGCTGCTTCGCCTTTGGCGTGACGGCCGGCTGCGCTGCCAGCAGTTCCGCCAGCGCGCCGCTGACGGCATGCCACCACTGGTGCCGGGTCATTTCACCGGCGGCCTGCAGGCCATAACGCTGCCACTGACGGGTAAGGGCCGCCAGAAATTGTTCTTTTTTGAAGCTCGGCTGTGACATAGGGGATCGATCCTTTGATGTGCTAAATGCATTGCCCGTTAGTGTGCCGGGCGGCCTGGGCTTATTCCTCATCCTGGGGGGGAAAAGACCAGGATGAGCGTCAGGGATGAGCTAAAAGTGTGATCCTGACCACCTAAATCCCCGCTGAACGCGGCAAAATCACACCAAAGTTCGGACAATAAAAGGCGCGATATGTTCGTATTTACCCCGGGGCTGTAACCGTTTTCTTTTCAGGCGGGGCGCGGGGAGCGAGCGGTTAACCTCAATGAAAAATGTATGATTAACTGGAATCCCATTCGATAAAAATATGGAATTGTGACAGGGTGCAACTTAACACTCACGGAAAGTTCAACAATCTTGCAATAAGATCAAATCTGGCCGACCTTAACAGTAAGCATTAATTACGAAGCGTAAAAAAATTCATTTCTGTATATATTTTATACACACAGTGAAGTGACACTATGTTGATCCCATCCAAATTGAGTCGCCCGGTGCGTCTGGAAAATACCGTGGTTCGCGACCGCCTGTTGATGAAGCTATCAACCGCCGCAAATTATCGCATGGCGTTGATAACCAGTCCCGCAGGCTATGGCAAAACCACACTGGTCTCCCAGTGGGCAGCAGGGAAAAATGAGTTAGGCTGGTACTCCCTCGATGAGGGCGACAACCAGCAAGAACGCTTTGCCAGTTATCTGGTTACCGCCATTCAACAGGCGACCGGCGGCCACTGTGTCAGCAGTGAAGTGATGGCGCAAAAGCGTCAGTATGCGAGCCTCTCATCGCTATTTTCGCAGCTTTTTATTGAGCTGGCGGAATGGCATCGCCCGCTATTTCTCGTAATTGATGATTACCATTTAATTAAAAATCCGGTTATTCACGAGGCGATGCGCTTTTTCATTCGTCACCAGCCGGAAAACCTGACGCTGGTGGTGTTATCGCGCAACCTGCCGCAGCTTGGTATCGCCAACCTGCGCGTGCGCGATCAGCTTCTGGAAATTGGCAGCCAGCAGCTTGCCTTTACCCACCAGGAAGCGAAACAGTTCTTTGACTGCCGTCTGAATACGCCGATTGAGCCGGCCGACAGCAGCCGCCTGTGCGATGACGTAGCCGGCTGGGCTACCGCATTGCAGCTCATCGTCCTTTCCGCCCGGCAAAATAACACCTCGGCGCATCACTCCGCACGTCGCCTTTCCGGTATCAACGCAAGCCATCTTTCTGACTATCTGGTGGATGAAGTGCTCGATAACGTGGATGCGGACACGCGTAACTTCCTGCTGCGCAGCTCAATTCTGCGCTCCATGAACGATGCCCTGATTGTGCGGGTTACCGGTGAAGAAAACGGCCAGATGCGCCTGGAAGACACCGAGCGTCAGGGGCTGTTCATGCAGCGCATGGACGACTCCGGCGAATGGTTCTGTTTCCATCCGCTGTTTGGCAGCTTCCTGCGCCAGCGCTGTCAGTGGGAGCTTGCTGCGGAACTGCCCGATATTCATCGTGCCGCCGCAGAAAGCTGGATGGCGCAAGGTTTCCCGAGCGAAGCCATTCACCACGCGTTAGCCGCGGGCGACGCCAGCATGCTGCGCGATATTCTGCTGCATCACGCCTGGGCGCTGTTTAACCACAGCGAACTGACCCTGCTGGAAGAGTCCCTTAAGGCGCTGCCGTGGGAAAGCCTGCTTGAGAATCCGAAGCTGGTGCTATTGCAGGCCTGGCTGATGCAAAGCCAGCACCGCTATAGCGAAGTCAACCTGCTGCTGGCGCGAGCCGAGCAGGAAATGAATCTGGAAATGGACGATACGCTGCACGGCGAGTTCAACGCCCTGCGCGCCCAGGTCGCCATTAATGACGGCGACCCGGTGGAGGCTGAAAGGCTGGCGATGATCGCGCTTGATATGCTGCCGCTGGCAAACTACTACAGCCGCATCGTTGCCACCTCCGTTCATGGCGAAGTGCTGCACTGCAAAGGCGATCTGACGAAATCCCTGTCGGTGATGCAGCAAACTGAGCAGATGTCGCGCCGACACGACGTCTGGCATTACGCGCTGTGGAGCCTTATCCAGCAAAGCGAAATCCTGCTGGCCCAGGGTTTCCTGCAGGCCGCATGGGAGATGCAGGAAAAAGCCTTCGTCCTTATTCGCGAACAACATCTCGAACAGTTGCCGCTGCACGAATTCCTGTTACGTATTCGCGCGCAACTGCTTTGGGCCTGGTCACGGCTGGATGAAGCCGAGGCTTCGGCTCGTTACGGCGTGGAAGTGCTTTCCGGCTACCAGCCGCAGCAGCAGTTGCAGTGTCTGGCGCTGCTGGTGCAGTGCTCGCTGGCACGCGGCGATCTGGATAACGCCCGTAGCCACCTCAATCGCCTTGAGAACCTGCTCGGCAACGGGCCTTATCACAGCGACTGGGTTTCTAACGCCGATAAGGTGCGGGTCATTTACTGGCAAATGACCGACGACAAAAAGTCTGCCGCCAACTGGTTACGCCAGACGCCAAAACCGGAGTTTGCCAATAACCACTTCCTGCAAAGCCAGTGGCGCAACATCGCCCGCGTACAGATCCTGCTGGGTGAGTTTGATCCGGCGGAAATGGTGCTGGAAGAGTTAAACGAAAACGCGCGCAGCCTGCGGCTGATGAGCGATCTCAACCGCAACCTGCTGCTGTTAAACCAGCTCTACTGGCAGTCCGGGCGTAAAAGCGATGCGCAGCGCGTGCTGCTTGAAGCGCTGGCGCTGGCCAATCGCACCGGCTTCATCAGCCATTTTGTGATTGAAGGCGAAGCTATGGCGCAGCAGTTGCGCCAGCTAATCCAGCTTAATACGCTGCCGGAGCTTGATCAGCATCGCGCCCAGCGAATTTTGCGTGAGATTAACCAGCATCATCGCCACAAGTTCGCACACTTCGATGAGAGCTTTGTTAGCCGTCTGCTGTCCCATCCTGAAGTGCCGGAGCTTATCCGCACCAGCCCGCTCACCCAGCGTGAATGGCAGGTGCTGGGGCTGATTTATTCGGGTTACAGCAACGAGCAAATCGCGGGCGAGCTGGACGTGGCGGCAACCACTATCAAAACGCATATCCGCAATCTTTATCAGAAGCTCGGCGTGGCGCACCGTCAGGATGCCGTGCAGCATGCACAGAAGCTGCTCAAGATGATGGGGTACGGGGTTTAAAAACCCTCTCCCTGGGGGAGAGGGCCAGAAAGAATCTCTCAGGAAGCCAGAGACAACGTCGGTTTACCGTTCCGCTTTACCAGCCACTGCGCCACCTGCGCCTGCTGCTCTTCCGTCAGCCACATGCCAAGCTTGGTACGACGCCAGATGGCGTCATCGACGCGCTTAACCCACTCATGCTCGGCCAGATAACGCAGTTCGGCTTCATAAAATTCATGCCCGAAGTGCTCACCTAAATCGTCAAGGGATGTCGCCTCCTGAAGAATCAGGTCGCTGTTACTACCGTAGGTACGGGCAAAGCGACGCGCCAGGCTTTCGCTCAGGAAGGTATAACGGCGGCGCAGTTGAGCGGCAAAATCATCGCGGTCGCCGGTAATATCGCCGCCCGGCAATTTGCTGCCTTTCGTCCAGGCCGGGCCGATTTTCGGGTAGTAAGCCTGCAGTTTGTCCAGTGCGTGTTCCGCAAGTTTGCGGTAGGTGGTCAGCTTGCCGCCAAAAACGGACAGCAGCGGCGCTTTACCGTTTTCGTCGTGGATATCCAGGGTGTAGTCACGAGTGATGGCCTGCGGCGAATCGGATTCATCATCACACAGCGGGCGAACGCCGGAGTAGGTCCACACCACGTCCTCACGCGAAAGCGCCTTTTTAAAGTGCTCGTTATAGACATCCAGCAGGTATTTCACTTCGCTCTCGTCAATGTGAACCGCTTTCGGATCGCCTTTGTACTCCACGTCGGTGGTGCCGATAATCGAGAACTCGTCCATCCAAGGAATGACAAACACGATGCGCTTATCTTCGTTTTGCAGGATATAAGCCTGCTTCTGGTTGTGCACTCGCGGCACAACGATATGGCTGCCTTTGATCAGGCGGATACCGTACGGCGAAGGCAGCTTCAGGCCGTCGTCGAAAAAGTCTTTCACCCACGGACCGGTAGCGTTAACCAGGCCGCGCGCGCGCCAGGTAAAGGTTTCGCCGGTATCGATATCCTGCGCCTCAACCACCCAGTGGCCGTTTTCGCGGCGGGCGCTGGTTGCGCGGGTACGGGTTTTCACCTCGCCGCCTTTACGCGTAACCATCTGCGCGTTCGCCAGCACCAGGCGCGCATCGTCCACCCAGCAGTCGGAATATTCGAAACCGCGCACAATTTCTGGCTTAAGCACTGAATCTGCGCCAAAACGCAAACCGGTCGATCCCGGCAGGCTGGTGCGTTTACCGAGGTGGTCGTACATAAAAAGACCGATGCGGATCATCCAGGCCGGTCGTAAATGCGGGCGATGGGGCAGACGAAAGCGCATCGGGAAGGCGATATGCGGAGCCATATTCAACAGCACTTCGCGCTCCGCCAGCGCCTCGCTCACGAGGCGGAATTCGTAATGTTCCAGATAGCGCAGGCCGCCGTGGATCAATTTTGAGCTGGCGGAGGACGTTGCGCAGGCCAGGTCTTGCCCCTCCAGCATTAACACAGACAGGCCGCGGCCTGCTGCATCCGCCGCGATACCGGCGCCGTTAATACCGCCGCCAATGACAATCAGATCTTTGGTTTCCATGCTGCCCCCACACACTTTCGTTAAAGCTCATAAATGTTCGTTATCGCTCATAATAGCAATTGCCCGGCGTTTTGCTAACGAAAAAAAAACATTTCTGCGTGATGTGGATAACATAATGGCGTTAATATCAGCGGCCAGAGGCAGGTTTCGCTTAGTATGGCGGCGAGCCCGTCCCCTTTCCTTTATATGCACATGAGCAAGCTATGGATCAATTTGAATGTATTGGTGTGGAAGAAGCGCACCAGAAGCTGCACCAGAAACTGGCGGTATTAGTGGACATCCGCGATCCGCAGAGCTTTGCGATGGGGCACACGCCGGGCGCCTTTCACCTCACCAATGACCGCCTGGTGACCTTTATGCAGCAGACCGATTTCGATACGCCGGTTATGGTGATGTGCTATCACGGCAACAGCAGCAAAGGCGCGGCCCAGTACCTGCTGCAACAGGGCTACGATAATGTATACAGCGTTGATGGCGGCTTTGACGCCTGGCATCGCCATTTCCCGGCGGAAGTCGATCGCGGCACTGCATAAGGTGCGGGTATACTGCTTCCTTTTGTCAGTATTTGGTTGAAACCCTATGATCATGATCACCTCGTTTGCCAACCCGCGAGTTGCGCAGGCGTTTGTCGACTATATGGCGACGCAGGGCGTCGTCCTCACGATCCAACAGCATCAGCAGAGCGATATCTGGCTTGCGGACGACGGCCAGGAATCCAGAGTGCGCAGCGAGCTGGAGCAGTTTCTTGCTAACCCCGGCGACGCACGCTATCTGGCGGCAAGCTGGGCCGCAGGGGATACCGCAAGCGGCCTGCGCTACCAGCGCTACCCCTTTCTTGCGACAATTCAGCAAAAAGCCGGGCCGTTTACGCTTGCGGTAATTGCCGCATGCGTGCTGGTCTGGCTGGCTATGCAGGCGCTGGGCGATCGCACCGTGATGGTCTGGCTGGCCTGGCCTTACGCAGACAGCCTGCGCTATGAATTCTGGCGCTATTTCAGCCACGCCCTGCTGCATTTTTCGCTGCTGCATATCACTTTCAACCTGCTATGGTGGTGGTATCTCGGCGGCCCGCTGGAGAAGCGTCTTGGCAGCGGAAAACTGATCGTCCTGACGATTATCTCGGCGCTGCTCAGCGGCTATGTACAGGCAAAATTCAGCGGCCCGTTATTCGGCGGGTTATCCGGAACGGTATACGCGCTAATGGGCTATGTATGGCTCAGGGGCGAGCGGGATCCCGAAAGCGGGATCTATATGCAGCGCGGTCTGATGGCCTTTGCGGTGCTGTGGATTGTTCTGGGCTACTTCGATATTTTAGGGTTGTCGATCGCTAACGCCGCCCACGTCACCGGACTGCTGGTGGGCCTCACGATGGCGCTGGTCGATACTCTGCATGCGCGAAAACGAACATAAAAATCTGGAGTAGAGCATGAAGCAAACGCAACGACACGACGCAATTGTCGAGCTGGTGAAAAAACAGGGATATGTCAGCACCGAAGAGCTGGTGGAGCAATTTTCAGTCAGCCCGCAGACCATTCGCCGCGATCTGAACGATCTTGCCGATCGGAATATGATTATGCGTCACCACGGCGGCGCGGCGCTGCCGTCAAGCTCGGTGAATACCTCATGGCACGATCGTAAGGCAACCCAGACGGCGGAAAAAGAGCGCATTGCGCGCAAAGTTGCCAGCCAAATCCCCGACGGCGCCACGCTGTTTATCGACATTGGCACCACGCCGGAGGCCGTTGCCCACGCGCTTTTAGACCACAGTAACTTGCGTGTGGTCACCAACAATCTTAACGTCGCCAACACGCTGAAGGTAAAAGAAGACTTTCGCATCATTCTGGCGGGCGGCGAACTGCGCAGCCGCGACGGCGGGATTATCGGCGAAGCAACGCTCGACTTTATCTCTCAGTTCCGCCTGGATTTCGGCATTCTGGGGATAAGCGGTATCGACGGCGACGGTTCACTGCTGGAATTTGACTACCATGAAGTGCGTACCAAGCGCGCCATTATTGAAAACTCCCGCTGCGTGATGCTGGTTGTCGATCACTCCAAATTTGGCCGCAACGCGATGGTCAATCTGGGCAGCATCAGCCTGGTCGATCAGGTTTACACCGACGTGATGCCGCCTGCGGCCGTGATGCAGGTGATTACGGACAATAACGTGCTGCTGGAGCTGTGCTGAGCAGGCCCCTCTCCCTAAAAAGGGAGAGGGTAATAACAAAAACTACAGCCGTACCGGTTTGATATGCCAAATCTCGTCGGCGTATTCCTGAATCGTCCTGTCGGACGAGAAATAGCCCATATTGGCAATGTTGTGCATCGTGCGAATCGTCCACTCTTCCGGCTGGCGGTACAGCTCGTCCACCTTGTCCTGGCAATCCACGTAGCTGCGGTAATCCGCTAACACCTGATAGTGGTCGCCAAAGTTAATCAGCGAATCCAGCAGGTCCCGGTAGCGGGTAGGCTCGCCAGGGCTGAACGTGCCGGTGCCTATTTGCGTCAGCACCTGATGCAGTTCTTCATCTTTTTCGTAATATTCGCGCGGCTTATAGCCGTTGCGCCGCAGCGCTTCAACCTCTTCCGCCGTATTACCGAAGATGAAAATATTTTCTGCCCCTACGTGCTCCAGCATTTCGACATTTGCGCCGTCGAGCGTGCCGATGGTCAGCGCCCCGTTCAGGCCAAATTTCATATTACTGGTGCCGGAAGCCTCAGTGCCCGCCAGCGAAATCTGCTCGGAGAGATCCGCCGCCGGAATAATGATCTGCGCAAGGCTCACGCTGTAGTTCGGGATAAACACCACTTTCAGGAGATCCTTCACCACCGGGTCGTTGTTAATGACCGCCGCCACATCGTTAATAAGGTGGATGATGTGTTTCGCCATGTAATACGCAGAGGCGGCTTTACCGGCGAAGATGTTCACACGCGGCACCCATTCGGCCGTTGGGTCCGCCTTGATGCGGTTATAACGCGTGATAACGTGCAGCACGTTCATCAACTGGCGTTTGTATTCATGGATGCGTTTGATCTGCACGTCGAACAGCGCGTTCGGGTTCACCACCACGTTGAGCTGCTGGCCGATATATTCCGCCAGCCGTTTCTTATTAGCGAGCTTGGCTTTGCGCACGGCCTCGTGTACCGCCGGGTAATCAATATGCTGTTTCAGATCGTTAAGCTGACCGAGATCGGTGCGCCAGGTATGGCCAATGTTTTCATCCAGCACGTCTGAAAGCGACGGGTTCGCCAGCGCAAGCCAGCGTCTTGGCGTCACGCCGTTGGTTTTATTACAGAATCGCATTGGGAAGATGGCCGCGAAATCCGCAAACAGCGACTGCACCATCAGGTTTGAATGCAGTTCGGAAACGCCGTTCACCTTATGGCTCACCACGACCGCAAGCCATGCCATGCGCACGCGACGCCCGTTTGATTCGTCGATAATCGAGGTGCGCCCCAGCAGGCCCGTATCGCTGGGGTACTGCTCCTGAAGCGTTTTCAGGAAGTAGTCGTTAATCTCAAAGATGATTTGCAGGTGACGCGGCAGGATCTTACCGAGCATGTCTACCGGCCAGGTTTCCAGCGCTTCGCTCATCAGCGTGTGGTTGGTATACGAGAATACCTGGCAGGTCACTTCAAAGGCCGCTTCCCAACTAAATTTGTGCTCGTCCATTAACACACGCATCAGTTCAGGAATAGACAGCACCGGGTGGGTGTCATTGAGGTGAATCGCGACTTTATCCGCAAGGTTATCGTAGGTTTTATGCAACTGATAGTGGCGGTTGAGAATGTCCTGCACCGTTGCCGAAACCAGAAAATATTCCTGGCGCAGACGCAGTTCGCGGCCGGAATAGGTAGAGTCGTCCGGATAAAGCACGCGCGACACATTCTCCGAATGGTTTTTATCTTCTACCGCGGCGAAGTAGTCGCCCTGGTTGAATTTACCGAGGTTGATTTCGCTGCTTGCCTGCGCATTCCACAGGCGCAGCGTGTTGGTCGCGTCGGTGTCGTAACCGGGGATAATCTGATCGTAGGCAACCGCAAGAATCTCCTCGGTTTCCACCCAGCGGGTTTTCTTGCCCTCAAGCTGAACGCGTCCGCCAAAACGCACTTTATAACGCGTATTGTGGCGCCTGAACTCCCAGGGGTTGCCGTATTCCAGCCAGTAATCAGGCGATTCTTTCTGACGACCGTCAACGATGTTCTGCTTAAACATGCCGTAGTCGTAGCGGATACCGTAGCCGCGTCCCGGTAAACCGAGCGTTGCCAGCGAATCAAGAAAACAGGCGGCAAGGCGTCCAAGACCGCCGTTACCGAGGCCGGGGTCGTTCTCCTCGTCGATCAGTTCTTCAAGGTCGAGGCCCATCTCCTCAAGGGCGCTTTGCACATCCTGGTAAATACCCAGCGACAGCAGCGCGTTAGAAAGGGTACGGCCAATCAGAAACTCCATCGACAGGTAGTAGACCTGACGAACCTCTTGCGAAAGTTGAGCGCGATTAGAACGCAACCAGCGTTCGACCAGACGGTCGCGCACGGCAAACAACGTGGCGTTAAGCCACTCGTGTTTGTTGGCGATGGCAGGGTCTCTCCCCACCGTAAACATCAGCTTATAGGCAATCGAGTGCTTTAACGCCTCGATGCTAAGCGTGGGTGATGCATAGGAAAAGGGTGCGTTCATATGGGTGATTCCTGGATGATTACAACAAGCGTTGATAAAGGTCGCGGTAAGATTGAGCCGCCACCTGCCAGCTAAAATCCATACCCATAGCCTGACGCTGCACAAATCGCCACAGCGACGGGCGGGACCACAACACGAAGGCACGCCGAATCGCTCTTAATAGCGACCAGGCGTTGCTGTCTTCAAAGACGAACCCGCTGGCGATACCGTCCGCCAGATTTTCCAGCGAACTGTCTGAAACGGTATCCGCAAGCCCACCTGTCCGCCGCACCAGCGGTAAGGTGCCGTACTTCAGACCGTACAACTGCGTTAAGCCGCACGGCTCAAACCGGCTGGGCACCAGAATCACGTCCGCCCCGCCCATAATACGGTGGGAGAAGGCTTCGTGATAGCCGATCTGCACGCCTACCTGGCCTGGATGTTCCGCCGCCGCGGCAAGGAACCCTTCCTGCATAACCGCATCGCCCGCGCCCAACAGGGCTAGCTGACCGCCCTGCTCCAGCAGCCCCGGCAGCGCTTCGAGCACCAAATCCAGCCCTTTCTGGCTGGTTAAACGACTCACCACCGCAAAAAGCGGCGCTTTGTCGTTGACCTTAAGCCCCATCGCAATTTGCAGCTGGCGCTTGTTCTCGGCCTTTTCCTCAAGCGTGTCGCGGTTATAGCGCGCGGCAAGCAGCAGGTCGTGGGCCGGGTCCCAGATTTTATCATCCACGCCGTTCAATATGCCGGACAGGCGCCCTTCACGGTGGCGCTGACGCAGCAGCCCTTCCATGCCGTAGGCAAACTGCGGTTCGGTAATTTCCCGCGCGTAGGTCGGGCTGACCGCCGTTATATGATCGGCATAATAAAGGCCGGCTTTCAAATACGAAATTTGTCCGTTAAATTCCAGTCCGTTCACATCAAAGAACGACCAGGGCAGGTCAATATCATCCATATGATGGGCGTAAAACAGCCCCTGATAGGCCAGGTTGTGCACGGTAAACACCGACTTTGCCGGGTTGCCACGCGCGCGCATATAGGCTGGCGCAAGGCCCGCGTGCCAGTCATGCGCATGCACGATATCCGGACGCCAGAAGGGATCCAGGCCGCAGGCCATCTCACAGGCCACCCAACCCAGCAGCGCAAAACGCTGCACGTTATCAGGGTACGCGAACTGGTTAGTGTCGTGATAAGGGCTTCCTGGCCTGTCGTACAAATGAGGGGCGTCGATCAGGTAAATTCCCACGCCGCCGAAGTGGCCGTATAACAAAGCGATATGACCCGCAAAGGTATCGCGGTGGGCAACCACCTGCACATCAGCAATACCACGACGGATATCCGGGAAAGCAGGCAGCAAAACGCGTGTTTCCACGCCCCCAGCTATCTGGGCTGCGGGTAGCGCGCCGATAACATCAGCAAGCCCACCGGTTTTTAAGAGTGGGAATATTTCAGAACATACATGTAAGACCTGCATTATCGCTCCCGTATAGCAAGTCGCGGCGCTGTTTTCAGTCAGGTACAACGCCGAACGATAAAATGACCGCGCGCGGCAAGCGCCGCGCGCGGGTCAATCCTTCACATCTAACCTTGCAGTTTGGCCAGCATGTCCCGGGTTACCAGCACTATGCCTTCTTCCGAGCGATAGAAGCGACGCCCGTCTTCTTCCGCGTTTTCGCCGATTACCATCCCTTCCGGGATAACACACGCCCTGTCGATAATGCAGCGGCGCAGACGGCACGAACGCCCAACTTTCACATCCGGCAGCAGCACTGACGAATCGATATTACAAAACGAGTTAATACGCACCCGCGGGAACAGCACCGACTGCACCACCACCGACCCGGAGATAATGCATCCCCCGGAAACCAGCGAGTTCAGCGTCATGCCGTGGCTACCCGAGCGGTCCTGCACAAATTTCGCCGGCGGCAAAGGTTCCATGTGGGTGCGTATCGGCCATTCATGATCGTACATATCCAGCTCCGGCGTCACCGAAGCGAGGTCGAGGTTGGCTTTCCAGTAGGCTTCAAGCGTACCCACGTCGCGCCAGTACGGTTCTGCGTTCGGGTCCGACTGCACGCAGGAAAGCGGGAACGGGTGCGCAAACGCCTCGCCGGACTTCATCACGTTAGGAATGATGTCTTTACCAAAATCGTGGCTGGAATTTTCGTCGACATCGTCGGCCTCAAGCAGCTCGTAAAGGTAATCGGCGTTAAAAACATAAATCCCCATGCTGGCCAACGCTTTACTGTCATCACCCGGCATAGACGGCGGATTGGCCGGCTTTTCGACGAACTCGATTATCTTGTCTTCTTCGTCTACGGCCATCACGCCAAAAGCCGTCGCTTCGTGCAGCGGCACCGGCATACAGGCCACCGTACAGCGCGCCCCCTTCTCGACATGATCAATGAGCATGCGCGAGTAGTCCTGCTTGTAGATATGGTCTCCGGCCAGAATCACCACGTACTCGGCGTTATAGCGACGGATGATGTCGAGATTCTGGGTTACCGCATCTGCCGTACCGCGATACCAGTTTTCACCGTGCACGCGCTGCTGTGCGGGCAACAGGTCAACAAACTCGTTCATCTCTTCGCTAAAGAAGGACCAGCCGCGCTGAATGTGCTGCACAAGCGTATGGGACTGATACTGGGTAATCACACCGATGCGGCGGATCCCGGAGTTAATACAGTTGGATAAAGCAAAATCAATAATGCGGAACTTGCCGCCAAAGTGCACGGCGGGCTTCGCACGCGTTGCGGTTAAATCTTTTAATCGGGTACCGCGGCCACCTGCCAGAATAAGAGCAACAGATTTATTCGGCAGTTGTCTTGCCAACATCAGAGGATCGTTCTTCTCAAACCTAACCATGACTGACTCCTTTTTCATGACTTCTGGAATACGCAGACTCCGTGCGCAGGCCCATGCCATACAGCCATCACTACCGGGTTATCCTCACCGGCAAAAGGAGGAATGGCTCGCCACTCCCCTTCAGGTAATACGATATCTGCGACTTCTTCGGTGGCGTTTATCGTAATAAGCCAACGCTCGCTTAGTTGGATCTGTAAACGATGGATCCCGCTTTGCCATTCGTCAGCGCTCAGAGGTTGAGCCTCTTTATTTAACCAACGCACATTGTCATCGCCTTCCTCCCACCAGCTATTTCGGGTTAATGCCGGAATAGACTGGCGTAGATGAATCAATGCCGCAGTAAAAGTCGTCAAGCCTTCGTTACTATGTTCCCAGTTAAGCCACGTCAGGGCGTTGTCCTGGCAGTAGGCGTTATTGTTGCCGTGCTGGCTGTGGCCGTGTTCGTCACCGGCCAGCAGCATCGGCGTGCCCTGCGAGAGCAGCAATGTGGTAAGCAACGAGTGCACGCTGTCGCGCCGCCGCTCTTTGATAATCAGGCTGGCTTCCAGCCCTTCAAACCCGTAGTTATTACAGTAGTTATTGTTCGTCCCGTCACGGTTGTCTTCGCCATTGGCTTCGTTGTGCTTGTGGTCAAAGCTCACGCAGTCGCGCAGGGTAAAACCATCGTGGGCGGTAATTAAATTTATGCTGGTTGACGGGCGACGATCTCCACGGCGATAAACGTCGCTTGAACCCGCAAACCGGCAGGCGAATCCCCCCAGCGATAAATCCTGTCGTAACCAGAAACGGCGCATGCCGTCACGAAAATGGTCGTTCCATTCAGCAAACAGCGGCGGATAGTTACCAACCTGATACCCCCCCGCGCCAATATCCCAGGGCTCCGCAATCAGCTTGATCTGTGACAGAACGGGATCGTTTTTGATGGCTTCAAACAGCGGCGCGTCCTGGCGAAACTCGGGGGTTCTGCCCATCACCGACGCCAGATCGAAGCGGAAGCCGTCAACGTGGCAGCTATCCACCCAATAGCGCAGGCAATCCACCATCTGAGCAACCACGCCAGGCCCGCTTAAGTTCAGCGTATTACCGCAGCCCGTCCAGTTTTGATAATCGCCGTTGTCCATTAACCAATAATAGCTACGGTTATCGATTCCGCGCAGGGAGAAGGTCGGGCCGTCCAGATCCAGCTCGGCGCTGTGGTTGAGCACGATATCAAGGATCACTTCGATGCCCGCTTTATGCAGCGCTTTTATCGCGCCGCGCAGCTCGTCAGCGGCCTTCAGCGGATCGCCGCCGGTCGCGTAATAACCTTCTGCCGCATAGAACGCTCGCGGGTTGTAGCCCCAATAATTGCTCAGTCCAAGATGCGCGACTCGCGGCTCGGTCACAAAATGCGCCACCGGCAGCAATTCCAGGGCGGTAATACCCAGGCGTTTGAAATAGGCGATCATCACCGGATGACCAAGCGCGGCGTAGGTGCCTCGCAGTTCCGCCGGAATGCCCGGATGGTACAGCGTCAGGCCGCGAACGTGGGCTTCATAGATAACGGTGTTGCCCCACGGCGTGCGCGGGTGTTCATCGTCTTCCCAGTCGAATTTATCCTTCACCACTACGCACTTCGCCATTTCGGCGGCATCATCCTGCATATCGGGCTCGTCATGCCCGCCGTGGAAATGCGGATGATCGTTTAGCCCGCCTACCACCACGCGAGCGCAGGGATCGAGCAGCAGTTTGGCCGGATTAAAACGGTGTCCGTTATGCGGCTCCCAAGGCCCATGAACACGGTAGCCATAGTGCAATCCGGGCCTGGCGCCGGGCAGATAGCCGTGCCAGATATCGCCGGTACGGGTCGGCAAGTCGTAACGCTGCTCATGGCCGTGCTCGTCAAAGACGCACAGTTCAACTTTGTGAGCATGGGCGGAAAACAGGGTGAAATTCACGCCCTTCCCGTCATAGCTTGAACCGTACGGCGTCGGACTCCCGGCGGTGAGTTGCGTCATTCGCCCTCCCGGACAAGCCAGATAGTCGAAAGCGGCGGCAGCGTTAAGCTCAGTGAATGGTCGCGCCCGTGGCTTGACACCGCCTCGCTTTGCACCACGCCGCTGTTGCCGGTATTACTGCCGTGATAATGCATGGAGTCGGTATTGAGCTCTTCGCGCCAGCGGCCCGGCTGGTTAATGCCAAAGCGATAGTTATAGCGCGGCACCGGCGTGAAGTTGCTGGCGACAATCACCTCGTTGCCGTTTGCATCGCGGCGCACAAAAATAAACACCGAATTGACCTTATCTTCCACTACCAGCCATTCAAAGCCGTAGGTGTCAAAATCCAGCTCGTGCAGCGCCGCGTGATGGCGATAGGTGTGATTCAAATCGCGAACCAGGCGTTTGACGCCGTGGTGCCAGTTGTCGCCGCCTTCCAGCAGATGCCAGTCCAGGCTGCTGTCGTGATTCCACTCGCGCCCCTGGGCGAACTCGTTGCCCATAAACAGCAGTTTTTTGCCAGGGAAGGCCCACATCCAGCCGTAATAGGCGCGCAGGTTGGCGAACTTCTGCCAGGCGTCGCCCGGCATCCTGTCGAGAATAGATTTCTTACCGTGAACGACCTCATCGTGCGAAAGCGGCAACACAAAGTTTTCGGTGCTGTTATAGAGCATGCCGAAGGTCATTTTGTCGTGGTGATACTGGCGATGCACCGGATCGAGCTTCATGTAATCCAGCGTGTCGTGCATCCAGCCCAGGTTCCACTTAAACCAGAAGCCCAGCCCACCCGATGACGGGGGACGGGACACGCCTGCAAAATCGGTCGATTCTTCCGCCATCGTTACCGCACCGGGCGTTTGCTCGCCGATAACGCGGTTGGTATTGCGCAGGAATTCGATGGCCTCTAAATTTTCGCGCCCGCCTTTATCGTTGGGTATCCATTCACCCGGCTTGCGGCTGTAGTCGCGATAGATCATCGACGCCACCGCATCCACGCGCAGGCCGTCAATGCCGAAGCGCTCAATCCAGTACAGCGCGTTGCCGACCAGGTAGTTGCTAACCTCGCGACGCCCGTAGTTATAAATCAGCGTATTCCAGTCCTGATGGTAGCCTTCGCGCGGGTCGCCATGTTCGTAGAGCGAGGTGCCGTCGAACGTTACAAGCCCCGCTTCATCCGTCGGGAAGTGGCCCGGCACCCAGTCAAGCAGCACGTTCAGCCCTGCCGCGTGGGCGGCATTGATAAAGTAGCGGAAATCCTCACGCGTGCCGAAACGGCGAGTAGGCGCATACAGGCCCTGCGGCTGATAGCCCCAGCTACCGTCAAACGGATGCTCGTTAATCGGCAGCAGTTCAAGATGGGTAAAGCCCATCTCTTTGACGTAAGGCACCAGTTGGTCCGCCAGTTCGCGGTAGCTAAGCCAGAAATTGTTGTCGGCGTGGCGACGCCATGAGCCGAGATGCACTTCGTAAATAGAGATGGGCTGGTCAAAACCGTTGGCTTTCTGCCGCACCGGACTAAGCGTGGTTTTCTCAGGCAGACCGCAAATCAGCGAGGCCGTTTCCGGGCGCATCTGGGATTCAAAAGCGTAAGGATCGGCCTTGATGCGCAGGTTGCCTTCGGAGTCGATCAGTTCAAACTTATAGAGCTGGCCGGAATGCGCGCCGGGAATAAACAATTCCCAGATCCCGCTTTCACGGCGCAGACGCATCGGGTGGCGACGGCCGTCCCAGTAGTTAAACTGCCCCACCACGGAAACGCGGCGAGCGTTGGGTGCCCAAACGGAGAAACGCGTGCCGGTCACCCCATCCATGGTATCGGCATGGGCGCCCAGGGTTTCGTAAGGGCGAAGGTGCGTGCCTTCAGAGAGCAGCCAGCTATCCAGTTCCTGAATCAGCGGGCCAAAACGGTAAGGGTCATCAATCAGGTTTTCCTGGCCGTGCCAGATAACCGCTAACTGATAGCGAAAAAGATTTTTACGACGCGCAATAATTCCGCAGAAAAACCCACGCGAGTCGAGGCATTCGAGCTTGCCGACTTTGCGCCCGGTTTTTGGTTCGATAACCCAGACTTCGGTTGCGTCTGGTAACAGCGCGCGGACTTCCAGCCCTGCTTCTGTTTTGTGCATCCCCAGCAAGGAAAAGGGGTCGGCAAAATGACCCGCAATCAGCGCATTTATCACGTCTTTTTCTGGAAGAACAGACATGGCATTCGTCCTGTTTATTGTATGTGTCACCGGATCCACCGCAACGCTCAGGCGCTGGCGTAACACTTATCATTGACCTAAAGGACAGCGTAAAAAGACTTTCTGAAAGCTGTTCCGCCCCACTAACGCTCACGACGATTTCTACCGTCCTGAGTTAAGCATAGCCAACGTGCTGTTTTACTCCTGGGAATTACTGCGATACACCATGTTTGACGCGAAAAAAAGGGGCTGCAATGCCCCTTTAGTATGAAAATATAATCAGGCGAGCAGCCGCAACATCCTGCGCAGCGGTTCGGCAGCCCCCCACAAAAGCTGATCGCCAACGGTAAAGGCTGAAAGATATTCAGGCCCCATGTTCAGCTTGCGCAGACGGCCCACCGGCGTGGTCAAGGTGCCGGTCACCGCAGCAGGCGTCAGCTCGCGCATGGTGATTTCGCGGTCGTTTGGCACCACTTTCGCCCAGTCGTTATGCGCGCTAAGCATCGCTTCGATAGTTGGAATCGAAACGTCTTTTTTTAATTTAATGGTGAACGCCTGGCTATGGCAGCGCAGCGCGCCGACACGCACGCACAGGCCGTCAACGGGGATAGCGGTACTGGTGTTGAGGATCTTGTTGGTTTCCGCCTGTCCTTTCCACTCCTCGCGGCTCTGGCCGTTATCGAGCTGTTTGTCGATCCACGGAATCAGGCTGCCCGCCAGCGGCACGCCAAAGTTGTCTACTGGCAGATTGCCGCTGCGGCTAAGATCGGTCACTTTGCGTTCGATGTCGAGGATGGCGGAGGCCGGATTGGCCAGTTCGCTGGCGACGTGGCTGTGCAACTGGCCCATCTGGCTTAGCAGTTCACGCATGTGACGCGCGCCGCCGCCGGACGCCGCCTGATAGGTCGCAACGGAAACCCAGTCAACCAGATCGTTAGCAAACAGGCCGCCCAGGGACATCAGCATCAGGCTAACGGTACAGTTACCGCCGACAAAGGTTTTCACACCTTTGTTCAGGCCTTCCTGGATAACGTGCTGGTTTACCGGATCGAGAATGATAATGGCCTCATCTTCCATGCGTAGCGAAGAGGCGGCGTCAATCCAGTAGCCCTGCCAGCCGCTTTCACGAAGCTTTGGGTAGATTTCATTGGTATAATCACCGCCCTGGCAAGTAATGATAATATCCAGTGCCTTCAGCGCTTCCAGAGAGTACGCGTCCTGAAGCGTGCCGGTAGACTGGCCGGCAAAAGACGGGGCGGCAAGGCCTAACTGGGAAGTTGAGAAGAAAACGGGACGAATGGCGTCAAAATCACGCTCTTCTACCATGCGCTGCATGAGTACAGAGCCGACCATACCGCGCCAGCCAATAAAACCTACATTTTTCATAGCGACTTATCCGTGCTGAAGAGTTTGCGTTGTGTGCAGTAATTGCAACTGCCATCCACCTTACAAAATGCAGCCAAAGTCGCAAGTGAAATTAATCAATGATATCCGCTGCATCAGAAACACAGCTTATTAGCGGTAAAACTTGGGTGTTTTTCGGGGAATAAAGATGAACGAAATTATATCCGCAGCGGTTCTGCTGATCCTGATTATGGATCCGCTGGGCAACCTGCCGATTTTTATGTCAGTGCTTAAACATACGGAGCCAAAGCGCCGCCGGAAAATCATGATCCGCGAGCTGCTTATCGCCCTGTTATTAATGCTGATTTTCCTGTTTGCCGGGGAAAAAATTCTTGCGTTTCTTAACCTGCGAGCGGAAACCGTGTCGATTTCTGGCGGGATTATTCTCTTCCTGATCGCCATAAAAATGATTTTCCCAAGCCAGGAAGGAAGCACCTCCGGCCTGCCGGCGGGCGAAGAGCCCTTTATCGTGCCGCTGGCCATTCCGCTGGTGGCCGGGCCGTCGCTGTTGGCAACCTTAATGCTGCTCTCGCACCAGTACCCTAACCAGATGGGCCATTTAGTGGCCGCGCTGATGCTGGCCTGGGGCGGCACGGTAGCTATTCTGCTGCAGTCGTCTCTATTCTTACGCCTGCTGGGTGAAAAAGGCGTGAACGCGCTGGAACGCCTGATGGGGCTGGTACTGATTATGATTTCCACCCAGATGTTCCTGGATGGCATTCGGACGTGGATGCAGGGGTGATTTCTTGCGGCGGGCGGCGCGGGCTTACCCGCCATACCATCTTCTCACCGGGTAAAACTATCCTGCCAGGCGTTGCTATTAGCCTTGCCACACCGCCCTGCTTTAGTCAGAAAAAAGGCTTCCGCATGGAAGCCTCTGGTTGCTGACAAAGAAGGAAAAAACGTGGTTTTTCCTTCTTTGTGATGCTCAGCCGAAAATCAATGAATTGATTTCCCTTGTTTTTACATGACGGCACTTTTTAGTGTTGTCGCGCTGGAGAGTTTGTCATCAGTCTCAGGCTTCCGCAGGGAAGCCTTTCTAAAAAAACCAATCAGCTCAAAAGCGTAAACGCTATCATCCCGACAATCGCACCGGTGGTGCCGAGAATGGTTTCCATCATCGTCCAGGTTTTCAGCGTTTGCCCTTCCGTCGCGCCGGTAAACTTACCGAACAGCCAGAAGCCCGCGTCGTTTACGTGGCTGACCACGATAGAGCCGCCCGCAATGCAGATAGATAAAGCGGCCATCTGCGCGCCGTTGTAGTTTAGCTGCTCAATAACCGGCATCACCAGGCCAACCGCGGTCAGGCAGGCCACCGTCGCGGAACCCTGAATAATACGCACGGCCGCCGCCAGCACAAAACAGGTTACCGCAATCGGCAGACCCAGCCCGGTCAGGGCTTCCCCTAACGCCGGGCCAACGCCGGAATCCACCAGCACCTGTTTAAATACGCCCCCGGCACCGATAACCAGCAGGATAATGCCAGCGGGCTGCAGCGCGTGGCCGCAGATTTCCATGACTTTTTCTTTCGGCATGCCGCGACGCAGCGCAAGGCCGTAAATCGCCACCAGGCAGGCGACCAGAATCGCCGTGAAGGGATGCCCGATAAATTCCAGCCACTGGTACAGCGTCGATCCTTCCACCACAAAGCGGGCGGCGATGGTTTTCAGCCCAACCAGCACCAGCGGCAGCAGGATCAGCGACAGGCTAAAGCCAAACGACGGCAGTTTGCCCTCGCCTAAGTGCGGCTCGGTAATGTCGTCAGGAATGTGCAGCTCAACGTATTTGCTGATGAAGTTGCCAAACAGCGGACCGGCGACGATCATGCCGGGAATAGCCGCGCACAGGCCGATGAGGATCATCCAGCCAAAGTCCGCATGCATCTGCGAGGCCAAGAGCATTGGCGCAGGCCCCGGCAGCAGAAATGCGGCGGCCGCGGCAACGCCTGCGAACAGAGGAATGACAAGCTTTACGAGGTTAGTTCCCGTGTGGCGCGCCATAGAGAACGCGACGCTTATCAGCAGCACAATCGCCACCTCGAAAAACAGCGGCAGGGCACAGATTAAACCTGCCAGGCCAATCGCATAGTGAGCGCGACTGTGCCCAAAGGACTTGAGCATTTTGACCGCAATCTGGTCAACCGCGCCCGTCTCATGAAGTATTTTGCCGAACATCGCGCCAAGCGCGACGACGATCGCCAGGAAGCCCAGCGTACCGCCCATCCCTTTTTCCATGGTTGCCGCGATTTTGTCGAGCGGCATGCCGGAAAACAGCCCTGCACCAATAGAAACCACCATCAAAGCAATGAAGGCGTGCATACGCGCCTTCATAACTAAAAACAGCAGCAGTAAAACCGATCCTACCGCTGTTAAAACAAGCGTTAATGTACTCACTGCGCACTGCCTTTATTAATTAAAGCGATTGTGCTGGCGACAACACCTTCCAGCGACTGGTCGATATCAACAACCAGCACATCTTTTTCTTCTGCCTGCGGCTCTTCGAGCGTCTCAAACTGAGTGACCAGCATTTGCGGTTTGAAGAAGTGGCCTTTACGCGCCTTCAGGCGGCTTTCGATCACCTCAAAATCACCTTTCAGATAGATGAAAGAAAGGTTTGGGTTACCGTCACGTAACAGGTCGCGATAAACCTTCTTCAGCGCAGAGCAGACGATCAGGGAGACTTTATTCGTGCGCTGCATGGCGAAGGCTGCGTCGTTTAACGCCTGCAACCACGGCTTGCGGTCATCGTCGTTTAACGGCTCACCGGAGGCCATTTTGGTGATGTTGCTGCGCGGATGCAGGAAATCCCCGTCCAGAAAAGCGGCTTTTAACTGATATGCGACTTCACCTGCAACAACGGACTTGCCGCTGCCAGAAACGCCCATAAGGATGTAGATATGGTGGTCATGGTTAGTAGTGCTCATAGCGTAGCTCCGACTGGCACAATGATTACGTAAGTATCAGCCACCGCGCTCACCTTCGTTGTTACGGGTAACTGTTATCGGTAACATTGTCCAGAGTGGTCGGACAATAAGCAATAACCATTCTGTTGAAAAGCCAATAAGTGTGAACTACGTCAACTTTTATCGCTACTAGATCGACCCGCCCGGCGAGAGCGTAAAGCCCAGATCGAGCAGCTTCGGCGTCACTTCTTCGCCGCGGATCCTTGCCAGCAAACGCTCGGCGCCGATGCGGCCCATGCGTTCACGCGGCGTCAGGACGCTCGCAAGCATCGGCTCCATTACCTGGCCAATATCGTGGCCGTGGAAACCGGCAATCGCCATATCGTGGGGAATGCTTAAGCCCTGCCGCTGGCATTCAAATGCGGCGCCAACGGCTAAGTCGTCATTGGTGCAGAAGATGCTGTCGAGCTGCGGATATTCGCGTTTAGCCTGGCGGAACAGTTCAATGCCGGTGGAATAAGAAGAGGACTGCTCGACCATAACGCTATAAGGCACCAGATCGGCGTCGCGCATTGCCTGCTCGTAACCGCGCTGTTTGATAACGGTACGTTCATCAAGGCGCGCGCCGAGATAGGCCACATGACGATGGCCGCGGGCAATAATAGCGGCCGTCATCTGGCGCGCCGCTTCAAAGTTATCGAAGCCGACGGCGATATCAAGGCACGGTGAAACGCTGTCCATCAGTTCCACAACAGGAATACCGGCCACTTCGATCATTTTAAGCGTGCGCGGGGTGTGGGTGCGTTCGGTGAGAATAAGTCCGTCGATATTCCAGGAAAGCATAGATTCCAGACGTTCTTCTTCCAGCTCCGGCTTATAGCCGTAGTGGGCAAGCATGGTCTGATAGCCGTAAGCATCAATCACGTTTTCAATGCCGCGCAGCACTTCCGCAAACACCTGGTTGGTAAGCGAAGGCAGCAAAACGCCGATGGCGCGGCTGGTGGAATTCGAAAGAATATCGGGAGCCCGGTTCGGGATATAGCCCAGCTCGTCCAGCGCTGCGGCAATTTTTACCTGCAGCGCGGCGGATACCTGGTCGGGGTTGCGCAGAAAACGGCTCACCGTCATTTTGGTGATCCCTACGCGATCAGCAACATCCTGTAGTACCGGTCTTTTCTTTTTCATATTCCGCGCAAGCTTCTTCGTTATTGACGAAGAAGTTTAGCACGACCCATGCGCAACCTTCCCCTGTTTCAGGAGAAGGTTGTGACCGGTAACTAACGAGATTTATCAGGCCGCCGGCAAATCGAACAGCAGGATTTCGCTTGCTGCATTAGCGTGGATGGAAATAGCTTGCTCATCCCAGACGGCGACGGCATCGCTGGTTTTTGCCTGCGTGCCGTTGATGGAGACATCGCCCTTCACTACCTGAATCCAGATTCGGCGGTCCGCCGGGATCTGATAGACAGACTGCTCGTCTTTCGCCAGCGCCCAGCGCGACAGTTCCATATCCTGATACACCTTCAACGAACCGTCGCGGGCGTCCGGCGAAAGCACCAGCTGGCGACCCTGCGGCGCATCAAAACGTCGCTGCTCATAGCGCGGCGTGATGCCGTTTCTTTCTGGGAGGATCCAGATCTGATACAGACGCAGGCGTTCGGTTTCGCTTGGGTTGTACTCAGAATGGGTGATGCCCGTCCCGGCGCTCATAATCTGGAATTCCCCTGCCGGGACCTTCTCTTCGTTACCCATGCTGTCCCGGTGCGCGACCGCGCCTTCCAGCACGTAAGTCAGGATTTCCATGTCCTTATGCGGGTGCGTACCAAAACCTTTCCCGCCTTCCACTACGTCTTCGTTGATCACGCGCAGCGCCGAGAAGCCCATAAAATTGGCGTCGTAATAGTTGGCAAAAGAGAAGGTGTGCCAGCTATCCAACCAACCATGATTCGCATGCCCGCGTGCTTCGGCTTTTCTTAAGTAGATCATTTTACTTCTCCTCAATGCTTTCGATGGAGTAAGTGTGGACCCGTTAAGGCAGCGATCATAGGGGGTGAAGTTTGACGCCTCTGTTCAAAAATTATGAATAAGTCAGAGGCGTCGATTTAGCTATCAGGCCAGCGTCACCGTTGAAGGTGAAGCCTGTTCAAAACCGCGCTCAAGGATTTCAAGGTTGGTGAATGCTTCAGTTTCACTGACAAAATTCGGCTTACCCTTGACCAGGGTTTCATACAGCGCGTCGTACACGCGGCCGTAATCGCCCTGCTCCGGCGCCATCTCTTCGCGCACCGTTTCTCCGGCCTCGTTTACATACTCAAGCCGGCCAACGCTGCTGTCTGCGGCAAAGCCCGGCTCCCCCGGCATGATATTCGCCTTCAGGCTGGTTTCCTGCTGGTCGATGCCGTATTTAACGAACGAGCCTTTGCTGCCGTGGACGATAAATTTTGGGTAGTCGATTTTTACCAGGTGGCTGGTTTTGACGATGGCTTTCATGTCGCCGTAGAACAGTTGCGCCTCGAAGGTATCGTCCGGATTGGCTTTGTTGCGCAGGCTGCGAATGTCATACGCCACGTGGTCCGGGCGGCCAAACAGCGAGATAATCTGATCCAGGGTATGCACGCCAAGGCCGTAGAACGCGCCGTCCGCAGGCAGACCCGGTTTGGTTTCCGCTTCCGGGCGGTACATATCAAAGTGGCTTTCTACCTCCACAATTTTACCCAGCTTGCCGCTTTCCACGGCTTTTTTCATTGTCAGGAAACAGGAGTCAAAACGGCGATTCTGATAGGGCGAGATGGTTAGCCCTTTGGCGCGCGCCAGCTCAAAGAGTTCTTTTGCTTCGGCAAGCGTTGGGGTAAACGGCTTTTCCACCAGCACGTTTTTACCCGCTTCCAACGCTTTCTTCGCGTATTCAAAATGGCTGTCGGCATGCGTGCAGACGATAACCAGCTTGACCTGCGGGTCATAAAGCGCCTCATCCAGCCGGCTGGTGAAGTGAATATGGCGGTACTGAGGCTGCTGCTCAATTTCCGGCTTTTCGTGACGGCGGTAGATATGGGCGACGTGGAATTTATCTTTGCGAACCAGCACGTAAGGAAGGTGATAGCGGGTGGTGCTTTTGCCAAAACCAATAAAAGCGCAGTGAAGGGTCATTGCTTCGTCCTTTTTGACTTTGAGTTCCTTTAACCTTACTTCAGACGGCGGCGGATGGCACTTCGTTTATCCGCCCTCTTTACGCAAAAAATACGAAAGTTTTGCCCTAATTATTTGCAGTTGTAGCAAGGCGGTAAGGGAGTGAATCCCGATGAGCTTACTTAGGTAAGTGATCGGGTGAGGGAGCGCAGCCAACGCAGCTACAGCTGCAAATAAGACGGGCAAAAAAAAAGCCAGCACCCGGCTGGCTAAAGTAATACTGGAAGCAATGTGAGCAATGTCGTGCTTTCAGGTTGTCTCCGTAAGGGTCTCCCCTGAACGCATGGCAATAATAATCATTATCATTCGCACTTGTAAAGCGAAATTTCAAAAAAAGTGCGGTTGACTTCATATTAAAAGTCAATGATGTTTAAAGGGTTTTGTAACCTATTGAGGATAAAAGGATGAAAGAAATCGTAGTACGTCACGCCGAAATTGACGACGCCCGGGCGTTGCAGCAAATTTATGCCCAACCTGCGGTATATCGTGACACGCTACAGCTTCCTCATCCGCCTGAGCATGCCTGGGCCGACCGCATCGCCACGCCAAAGCCGGGTAGCCGTAATCTTGTAGCGTGCATGGACGGTAAAGTTGTCGGCCAGCTAACGCTGACGGTGGAACAATCGCCGCGCCGCAGTCACGTCGCAACTTTTGGCATGGGCGTGGACAGCCATTACCACGGCAAGGGCGTGGCAACAGCCCTGCTACAGGAAATGGTTAACCTGTGTGATAACTGGTTGCGGATCGATCGTATCGAACTGACGGTGTTTACGGATAACGCGCCAGCGCTTGCGGTATACCGCAAGTTAGGTTTTGAGCAGGAAGGCATTGGCAAAAACTATGGCCTGCGCGACGGAAAGTATGTCGACGCTTATTTTATGGCGCGGTTTAAACCTGTGTAATGTTATGGCCCTCAAATGAGGGCCATAAGACTGATGACAAACCCTCCAGCGTGGCAAAACTAAAAGGTGCCGTCATTTAAAAACAATGAAAATCAATCCGTTGATTTTCGGCCGATCATCACAAAGAAGGAAAAACCACGCTTTTTCCTTCTTTTTCAGCAATCTGATGGCCCTCAAAAGAAGGCCATCACCTTAATAGCCTGCCGTTAAATCGTCCACCGTACGCGGATCGGACGCGCCATACAGCGCACCGTCCGGTGCGATCATAATGCTTTGCGTACTGCCCATTGCCTCTTTCACCGCCACGTTTTGTCCTTTATCTTTCAGCAGCTTAATCGTATCCGGGCTAAAGCCTTTTTCAACCCAGAGCTCATCCGGCAGCCACTGGTGATGGAAGCGCGGGGCATTGGTCGCTTCGGCGACGTTCATCCCGAAGTCAATGCTGTTGACCACCATCTGCAGCACGGTTGTGATAATCCGGCTGCCGCCGGGGCTGCCCGTGACAAGCCAGGTTTTGCCATCTTTCACCACGATAGTTGGCGACATGGAAGACAGCGGGCGTTTATGTGGTCCAACTGCGTTAGCATCGCCCCCCACCAGCCCGTAGACGTTTGGCACGCCCGGTTTAGCGGAGAAATCGTCCATTTCGTTATTCATCAAAATACCGGTATCGCCCGCCACAATGCCCGTGCCAAAGGTGGTATTCAGCGTGTAGGTCACCGCTACGGCGTTACCGTCTTTATCCACCACCGAGAAATGCGTAGTCTGGTTGCTTTCATACGGCGCAAGCTGGCCCGGCTTGATTTCGCTCGACGGACGCGCCTTGTTGAGATCGATTTTCTCAGCAAGCGATTTGGCGTAGGTCTTGCTGGTCAGCGCCTGCCAGGGCACTTTGACAAAATCCGGGTCGCCCAGATACTCCGAGCGATCGGCATAGGCGTATTTCTCTGCCTCCGCCATCAGCTGCATGGCGTCCGCGCTGCCGAAGCCGTATTTAGCGAGATCGAAGTTCTCCAGGATATTGAGGATTTGCACGATGTGAATGCCGCCTGAAGACGGCGGCGGCATGGAGAACACTTCATACCCGCGATACTGACCGCTGATGGGCGTGCGCTCCACCGCTTTATAATTCGCCAGATCCGCTTTGCTTATCAGCCCGCCGTTTTTAGCCATTTCTTCGGCAATTTGATCGGCAATCGGGCCTTTATAAAAAGCATCCGGCCCGTTTTCAGCGATCGCCTCCAGGCTTTTGGCGAGATTGGTTTGCACCAGCTTATCGCCTTTTTGCAGCGGATTGCCGTCTGCTTTCCAGAAAATCGCTTTGCTGTTTTCGTGGTTGGGAAGCACTTCTGCGCC
This sequence comes from Buttiauxella sp., assembly GCA_032000125.1. Lineage (GTDB taxonomy): Bacteria > Pseudomonadota > Gammaproteobacteria > Enterobacterales > Enterobacteriaceae > Dryocola. Next base: position 96,826 of record DAMALH010000002.1, read on the forward strand.
GTACTGCTGCAGATCGTCGGCCAGCGCATCGTTAACCGTAAAGCCGTCCTGCGCCAGCTTAATGGCAGGCTGGATAACCTTGTTGAGCGGCATCGTGCCGTATTTTTGCAGCGCAAGGCTGAAGCCTGCCACCGTACCAGGCGTGCCCGAGGCAAGATGCGAGGTGAGGGATTTTTTGCTGTCGGCGTTTCCTTTTTCATCAAGGAACATGTCGCGGGTTGCTTTTTCCGGCGCCATTTCGCGGAAGTCGATGGCGGTGGTCTGCCCCTCTTTTGTACGCAGCATCATAAAACCGCCGCCGCCGAGGTTACCCGCCTGCGGGTGGGTGACCGCCAGCGCGTAGCCTACCGCAACGGCCGCATCCACCGCGTTGCCACCCTGTTTGAGAATATTGACGCCTACCTGCGTCGCCAGTTCATCAACAGACGCGACCATGCCGTGCTGCGCGCGAACCGGATGATAGACGTCTGCTTCAACGCCGTAGGAAACGGGAGCGGCAGCCGGCGTCGTAACCGGCGTCGTAACCGGTGGCGCCACAGGTGCATCCACCGGCGGTGGTGCGGCGCTGGCACTAAAGCACAGCGCTATCATCAGCGCGGGCACGGCAAGCCAGCGCCTGATTTTCCAGTGATTCGTTTTCCACTGCTTCATGATGATTTCTCCAGGCTTTTCAGGGTCAATCCCCAGATAAGCCTGGTCTATAAATCCTAAATAATCTTCGCGGTGGTGGAAAACGAGTAAACTTAGAAGATCCCTCAAATGGAGGAGGTGAAAATGAAAAAATTACTGCTTCTGACGGCCCTGGCGCCTCTTTTCAGTTTCGCACAGCCGCTCAACACGATGAATAACCCGAATCTGCCGGATTATCAGAACCCCAGCCAGCAGCGCATGCAGGTACAAATGCAAACGCAGCAGACGCAACAAAAAGGGATGCTGAACCAGCAGTTGCAAACCCAGACGCGCGTTCAACAACAGCATCTGGAATCGCAGATAAACAACAATACGCAGCAGCAACTGCGCGTCAGGCAGACGCTGCCTGACGCGCTGGACGCAGAAAAACAGCAGATGCTGCCCAATACTAACGGCGGCATGCTCAGCGGCAGCGAGCGAGCGGCGCAGCAGGAGCACATGCTGCAGCCAAAAACCAACGGCAGCATGCTCAATTCCGGCGGTTCAGCTACCCCGCAGCCCACTATTCCGCTGAAGACTATCGGGCCTTAAAGTCCGGGCCGATGATATCGATTCTGTCGGTACAGATGGCGTCCACTCCCCAGCGCAGCAGCTTTTCCGCGTGCTGGGGATCGTTGACGGTATAAACCAGGATACGCAATCCCGCCGCCTTTAGCGCCTGCACCCGCGCTTCATCTAACAGCTTATGATTTAAGTGAATCGACACGCAGCCGAGCCGTTCGGTTAGCGCGCGCCAGTCGTCACGCCATTTGTCCAGCAGCAGGCCACGGGGCAGCGACGGCGCGGCAATCTGTGCGGCTTCGAGTGCTCTAATGGAGAAAGAGGAAAGCAGCGGCGCAGCCTGTCCCTGCCACAGCTCGCGAGCCGCCAGCGCGACGGCTTTACCGGTTTGGGTTTCCATGCCGGTCGTCGGTTTGATTTCGATGTTGGCCATCATGCCGTGCTGTTTACAGCGCTCCGCCACCTGTGAAAGCAGCGGCAGCTTTTCACCTTTAAACTTGCTGCCAAACCAGCTACCGGCATCGACATTAAGCAGCTTATCCCAGGTCAACTCTCCCGCGACGCCCCAGCCGTTGCTGGTACGCTCAAGCGTATCGTCGTGCAGAAGAAAAATTTGCCCGTCTTTTGAAAGCTTGGCGTCAAATTCAATCATGGCGTGACCGTACCGCGCCCCCATATCGATGGCGGCAAGCGTATTTTCCGGTGCCAGATTACCGCCGCCACGGTGGGCGACGACAGGCGGGTAAGGCCAGTTACTCATAAACGTTGTCCATTTTCTGCGTCAAAGCAATGCAGATTTTCTGCCGGCAAGTGCAGCCATAGCGTGCTGCCCGGCTGCGGCCTTTGCTGGTGAGCGAGGCGCACAACCAGTTTTTGCGTACCCCAGCGGCCGTGAGCCAGATTATCTGCGCCGAGCATCTCAAGCGTGTCTACAACAAGCGGAATGCCGCCTGCGGCCTGTGAGCTTAGCGCAATATGTTCCGGGCGGATACCCAGCGTTACCGCTTGTCCTCCCAGGCGGGAATAAGCGCCGCCCAGCGGCAAGAGCGGGCCGTCGGCTGGCGCGAAACCGGTCCCCTCGGCGTTGATGCTTCCCTCCAGAAGATTCATGGCAGGCGAGCCGATAAAACTTGCGACAAAGCGGCTTGCGGGGCGCTCGTAAACCTCGACCGGCGTCCCTATCTGCTCGGCAACGCCCTTGTTCATTACCATCACACGCTGCGCCAGCGTCATCGCCTCAACCTGATCGTGGGTGACATACAGGCTGGTGGTTTTCAGGCGTCGGTGTAACTGTTGCAGTTCAAGGCGCATCTGTACGCGCAGCTTAGCGTCCAGATTGGAAAGCGGTTCGTCAAACAGGAATACCGCCGGATCGCGTACGATGGCGCGTCCCATCGCCACACGCTGGCGCTGCCCGCCGGAAAGCTCGCGCGGTCGGCGTTTTAACAGGCCATCAAGTTCCAGAATGCGCGCCGCTTCGGCCACTTTCTGCTGAATATGTTCTTTGCCCATACCGCGGATTTTCAGCCCCCATGCCATGTTCTCTTCCACGCTCATGTGCGGATAAAGCGCATAGTTCTGGAACACCATAGCGATGCCGCGTTCTTTAGGCTCCATGTTGGTGACGCGCTGGCGGTCAATCCAGATGTCGCCGCTGGTCACGCGCTCAAGCCCGGCGACCATGCGTAACAGCGTGGACTTGCCGCAGCCGGAAGGGCCGACCATCACGATAAATTCGCCGTCCGCCACGTCCACCGTCAGCGGCTGGATCACCTGGGTTTTACCGTCCCAGCTCTTGCTTACTGCCTGTAGTTTCAGTCCTGCCATGGGTTATTTCTCACTGTCGACCAGGCCACGCACAAACGCGCGCTGCATCACTAAAACGATAATTACCGGAGGGATAAGGGTCAGCAACATAGCCGCCATCACCTGGTTCCACTGGGTTGTACCTTCGCCTGAGGACATCATCCCTTTGATGCCCGCCACGGCGGTGCCAAGATCCACATCGCTGACGATCAGCAGCGGCCACAGGTACTGGTTCCAGCCGTAGATAAAGGTGATAACGAACAGCGCCGCCAGGTTGGTTTTCGACAGCGGCAGCACGATATCGCGGAAGAAGCGCATCGGCGATGCGCCGTCGATGCGTGCAGCTTCCAGCAGCTCGTCCGGCAGCGTCATAAAGAACTGGCGGAACAGGAACGTAGCGGTTGCCGAGGCCATCAGCGGCAAAGTCAGGCCCGCATAGCTGTCGAGCATCTTCAGGTTAGCGATAACTTCCACCGTCGGGAAAATACGCACCTCCACCGGCAGCATCAGGGTGATAAAAATCATCCAGAAAAAGAGGTTGCGCAGCGGAAAGCGGAACCAGACGATGGCGAAAGCGGAGAGTATCGACACGGCGATTTTGCCCATCGTGATGCCCAGCGCCATCACAAAGCTGTTGAACAGCATCAGGCCAAACGGCGCGCTGTTGACGCCCACGCCGTTTACCCAGATGTTGGCTATGTTTTCCAGCAGATGCCCGCCGGGGATCAGCGTCATTGGCGTCTGGAATACGGCGGCGTTATCCAGCGTCGCGGCAACAAACGCGACATACAGCGGGAAGAGAATCACGATAATGCCGAGGATCAGCATGCTGTGGCTGAAAATCGTCAGCCCACGACGGTTCTCAATCATTGGTAGCGCACCTTACGTTCTACGAAACGGAACTGGATAACCGTCAGCACAATCACCAGCAGCATCAGCACCACGGATTGTGCCGCCGATGCGGAGAGATCCAGCCCGGCAAACCCTTCACGATAAATTTTGTAGATAAGCGTAGTGGTGGCCTGCACCGGGCCGCCGCCTGTTGCGGCATCGATAACCGGAAAGGTATCGAAAAAGGCGTACACCAGATTCACCACCAGCAGGAAAAAGCTCACCGGCGCAATCAGCGGCAGCGACAGCTTGAAAAAGCGCCGCACCGGTCCGGCGCCATCGATAGCGGCAGCCTCAACCAGCGAGCGGGGAATGGATTGCAAAGCGGCGAAGAAGAACAGAAAGTTGTAGCTGATCTGCTTCCAGACAGAAGCGAACACCACGAGGAACATCGCCTGCCCGCTGTTCTGAGCGTGGTTCCAGTGATAGCCGAACTGCTCCAGCACGTGGGTAAGCAGGCCGCGTCCGGGATTAAACAAAAAGATCCACAGCACTGCCGCAATCGCCGGGGCAACGGCATAGGGCAACAGCATCAGCGTCTGGTATAAGCGGCTGCCGCGCACGACGTAATCCACCAGTGCGGCAAAGAACAGCGACACCAGCAGCCCGCTGCCCGCGACCAGGCCGCTGAAAATCAGCGTGGTGTAGAACGAGTCCAGATAGTAACCGTCATGGAAAAGCTGGGTAAAATTATCCAGCCCGACAAAGGTACTGGAAAGCCCGAAGGGATCGACGCTTTGCAGCGAATACCACAGGGCCTCGCCCGCAGGCCAGATGAAAAAGATAACGGTGATAATCAACTGCGGCAGCACCAACGCGTAGGGGAGCCAGCCTGAGCGGAACACCGGACGAGATGAGGACATAGTTTTACTCAAATGTATGGATGAAGCTTAGCTCCTCACCCCGGCCCTCTTCCCAATGGGGCGAGGGAGAAAAGCGAATCGGTCGATCCCCTCTCCCTTTCAGGGAGAGGGTGATTTTACAAATCAAGACTTAGTCGACTGCTCAAAACGACGCAGAAGCTGATTCCCGCGTTCAACCGCGCTGTCTAAAGCCTGCTGAGGCGTTTTCTTGCCGGTCCACACGGATTCCAGCTCTTCGTCCACGATGGTGCGGATCTGCGGCATATTGCCCAAACGCAGCCCTTTAGTGAACGATAACGGCGGCTTATTCAGCATCTGGCGAGTGGCGATATCCGCCCCTGGATTTTTCTCGTAGAAGCCCTGCTCGCGGGTCAGGTCGTAAGCGGCTTTGGTGATCGGCAGATAGCCGGTTTTCTGGTGCCATTCGGCTGCGATTTCCGGCTGCGCAAGGAACTGCATAAATTCGGCAACGCCTTTGTAAGTTGCGGCGTCTTTACCCTGCATCACCCACAGGCTGGCACCGCCGATAATGGCGTTCTGCGGCGCGTTCGGCACGTCCGCGTCGTAAGGCATCATGCCCACGCCGTAGTTGAATTTGGCATAGTGGCGGATGTCGGCGAGCGACCCAGAAGAGGCCGTGGTGATCGCGCAGTCGCCGTTATAGAACTTCTCGGTGGACTCGTCTTTGCGGCCAAAGTAGCTGAAATCGCCTTTTTTGTTCAGCGCTTCAAGCAGGGCGATGTGCTTTACCTGCTCCGGCTTGTTAAATTCAAGCACCGCATCGGTACCGTCAAAGCCGTTGTTTTGGCTGGCTACCGGCAGGCCGTGCCAGGCGCTGAAGTTTTCAATCTGGATCCAGCCCTGCCAGCCGCTGGCGTAGCCGCACTTCATGCCGGCCGCTTTAAGTTTGGCGGTGTACTCAGCCAGATCCTGCCAGGTTTTTGGCGGCTGCTCCGGGTCCAGCCCGGCTTTTTTGAAGGCGTCTTTGTTGTAGTAAAGCACCGGGGTTGAACTGTTAAACGGCTGGGAGAGCAGATGCCCTGTTTTTGCATCGCTGTAGTAACCGGAAACCGTTGGCACAAACTGAGATTCATCGAACTTGATGCCCGCATCGCTAAACACTTCATACATCGGCTTGATGGCTTTGGAGGCCATCATGGTCGCCGTGCCGACTTCGTAAACCTGAAGGATTGCCGGAGCGTTACCGGAGCGGAAAGCGGCGATGCCCGCCGCCAGGTTCTGTTCGTAATTACCTTTATAAACCGGGACAATTTTGTAATCAGGATGCGTTTCGTTGAAGCGGCTCGCCAGGGAATCCACTTCCTTGCCAAGCTCCCCCTCCATTGAGTGCCAGAAAGGAATAGAGGTTGCGGCGAATGCGTTGCTGCTGAGTGCACATCCAAGCGCCAGGCAAAGGGCTGTACGTCGTAACGATGCAGTCATGTTTTGTCTCTCTTGTTATGAAGTTAAAAACGCTCAAACGCGCGTTTTTGTTCGCATCACAACATGACATGCGCTTATGACAGAAAAATAACCGACAGGTGACAGGATTATGACTAAGGGATGATGGGAAAATGACCCGCGCACGCCCGCCGCAGTTGTTCTGCGATCTCTTCGACAGACAGTCGTTCGGCCGCTGCATTTACAGTGGGATCAACGAATTTACCGCCAGAGGGCAAACAAATCCCGTTTCGCCGTAGAAAAAGCGAAGTAATAAATAGCGCCGTGCGCTTATGCCCTTTCGCGGGCAGAAATGCCGGGAACGCCCGGCATTACCGTTAATGTCCTGTCATGAAACTAAGTTACTCGTCCGCTGAAATAAATTGTACGGTCATTTATCTGCCAGCGCTCTTATCTCGTCACCATGCTCGTTCATGATGGCGGCGAATTCTGCATCCATTTTTGCCTCCTGATAGCGCGCGAACGCTTCAGCGCTAACGATCGCCGCTGGCTTTATAGCCACGACGAGTGATGGTCAGCGGTTGACCTTCAGCCGCTAAACCAGTGCAGCGGCCAGATGCTGACGCGCTTCACTGTAATTCATGGTTTTCATGCCGCCTCCTTTACGTACAGAAATGCTCTACGCGTCTGACGTACCACCAATAGTTTGGCTATAAAAAAAGGAGCCCACAGGCTCCTTTACGCTTGCGGGGAAATTACCCGCCGAGATAAGCGCTGCGCACCGCTTCATTAGCCAGTAAGGCATCACCGGTATCTTCCAGCACCACGTGGCCGTTTTCCAGCACGTAGCCTCGATCGGCAAGCTTCAGCGCCTGGTTGGCGTTCTGCTCGACGAGGAAGATGGTCATGCCTTCGCTACGCAGTTGTTCGATGGTGTCGAAAATCTGCTGGATAATGATAGGCGCAAGGCCGAGAGACGGTTCGTCCAGCAGCAGCAGGCGCGGCTGGCTCATCAGCGCACGGCCAATCGCCAGCATTTGCTGCTCCCCGCCGGACATGGTGCCCGCACGCTGGATACGGCGTTCATGCAAACGCGGGAACAGTTCGTAAACGCGCTTGATACGCTCGTGATACTGGTCTTTGTCTGCGAAAAAGCCGCCCATCGCCAGGTTCTCTTCCACCGTCATACGCGAAAACACGCGACGGCCTTCCGGCACTATCGCTACCGCTTCACGCATGATGCGTGCCGTGTGCCAGTCGGTAATATCTTTGCCATCAAAGGTAATTTTACCGTTCGTCGCGCGTGGATCGCCGCATAACGTACCTAATAGCGTTGTTTTACCGGCGCCGTTGGCACCGATCAGGGTGACAATCTCACCCTGTTTGATGTGCAGACTGACCTCGTGCAGCGCCTGAATCTTGCCGTAGTGGGCGCTAACCTGGTCAAAAGACAACATTACATTTTCCATTTACGCCTCGCCCAGGTAAGCACGGATTACGTCAGGGTTATTACGGATTTGTTCCGGCGTGCCGTTTGCAAGCGGCATTCCCTGGTTAACGACGTAGATCCTGTCAGAAATGCCCATCACCAGCTTCATGTCGTGCTCAATCAGCAGCACGGTGGTGTTGTGATGGTTACGGAGTTCCATGATCAGCTCATCAAGCTCGTGCGTTTCTTTAGGGTTAAGGCCAGCGGCGGGTTCATCAAGCATCAGGATTTCCGGCTGCGTTACCATACAGCGGGCGATCTCCAGACGCCGCTGATCGCCATAAGCAAGGTTGCTCGCCTGGCGGTTTGCCTGTTCAAGCAGGCCGATACGCTCAAGCCAGGTGGCGGCGCGCTCCAGCGCTTCACTTTGCGCCCGGCGGAAACCCGGCGTTTTCAGCAGCCCGGAAAACACGCCGGTTTTAAGCTGCATATGCTGGGCCACCAGCAGGTTTTCAATCACCGTCATTTCACGGAACAGGCGCACGTGCTGGAAAGTACGAACCACGCCCATACGCGCAATTTGCTGGCCCGGCAGGCCTTCAAGGTGCTGGTCGCGCAGTTTAATGGTGCCGCCGGTCGGTTTGTAGAAGCCCGTCAGACAGTTGAAAACGGTGGTTTTACCGGCGCCGTTTGGGCCAATAAGCGAGACGATTTCCTGAGGATGCAGCTCCAGTGCAACATTGTTGACGGCGAGCAGACCGCCGAAACGCATCATCAGACCGTCTACGGATAACAATGGCTGATTCATGCCTGCTCTCCTTTCACTTGTTCCACCTGCTCTTTCTTCAGCTTAAGCTGCGGGCGCGTCATCGGCAGCAGGCCCTGCGGACGCCAGATCATCATCAGCACCATCAGGCCACCGAGCACTAACATGCTGTATTCGTTAAGATCGCGCATCAGCTCACGCGACACCACCAGCAGCACGGCTGCGAGGATCACGGCAAACTGCGAGCCCATTCCGCCAAGAACCACAATCGCCAGCACAAAGGCAGATTCAGCGAAGGTGAAGGATTCCGGGCTGACGAAGCCCTGACGCGCGGCAAACAGCGTACCGGCAAATCCTGCAAAAGCGGCGCTGATGGTGAAAGCGGTCAGCTTGATACGCGTTGGGTTCAGGCCCAGCGAACGGCAGGCGATTTCATCTTCACGCAGCGCTTCCCACGCACGACCCAGCGGCATACGCAGCAGGCGGTTAATCACAAATAGCGACAGCACCACCAGCAAAAGCGCCACGAGATACAGGAAGATAATGCGATCGCCGGGGTTATAGGCGACGTTAAAGAAGTTGCTGAACGTATCCCAGCCGCCTTCACGCGCGCTACGGCTGAACTCCAGACCGAACAGCGTTGGTTTGGGGATCTGGCTGATACCGTTCGGGCCGCCGGTGATTTCGGTGTTGTTCAGCAGCAGGATACGGACAATTTCGCCGAAGCCGAGCGTCACAATCGCCAGATAGTCGCCGCGCAGGCGCAGCACCGGGAAGCCGAGCAGGAAGCCGGCCGCCGCGGAAACCAGGCCGGCAATCGGCAGGCAGGTCCAGAAGCCCAGCCCGTAATAGTGGTTGAGCAAGGCGAAAGTGTAAGCGCCAATAGCGTAAAAGCCGCCGTAACCCAGCACCAGCAGGCCAGATAGCCCTACCACCACGTTCAAACCCAGGCCGAGGATAATGTAGATCATGGTAAGCGTAGCGATATCCACCGTGCCGCGTGAAACCATAAACGGCCACGCCACGGCGAGGATCAGCAGGGCAAACAGGAAGATTTTTTGTTTCGGCGTTGAGCCATCAAGCGCGGGCAGCACAAGCTTCGGCCCGGACACTTTCTTCAGGCCTTTGTGGAACAGCGGGCGCAGTAGCTGGAATACAAACACAACCGCGGTGCCGATCCAGACCCATTCCCAGCGCACGGAATCAGCGCTGTTTACGACAAGCTTGGTGCCGTCCAGGCTGAGCTGCACGCCCATAAATACGCCAGCCAGCACGAAGAACATCGCCGCCGAAAGCGCAGAAAAGACAATATGCATCGGTTTCATACTTTTTCGACCTCCGGACGGCCCAGAATGCCGGTTGGCATCACCAGCAGCACGACGATCAGCAGGGCAAAGGAGACGACGTCTTTATATTCGGTGCTCAGATACGCCGAGGTCAGCGCTTCGGCAACGCCCAGAATCAGTCCGCCAATCATCGCACCGGGAATGCTGCCGATTCCGCCCAGCACGGCTGCGGTAAAGGCTTTCATTCCTGCCATAAAGCCAATGTACGGGTTGATTACGCCGTAGAACTGGCCGAGCAGCACGCCCGCAACGGCGGCCATCGCCGCGCCAATCACGAAGGTCAGGGAGATAACGCGATCGGTATTGATGCCCAGCAGGCTCGCCATTTTCAGATCTTCTGCACAGGCACGGCAGGCGCGCCCCATGCGGGAATAACGGATAAATAACGTCAGCGCCAGCATCGCAAGGAAGGTCACCACCCAGATAACAAGCTGCATAGTAGTGATGGTGGCGGTGAAGTTTTCGCTGGCACCGATAATCCACTGGCCGTTAAACAGGCTTGGCAATGCAATATCGCGGGAACCTTCCGTCAGGCTGACATAGTTCTGCAGGAAGATAGACATGCCGATGGCGGAGATGAGGGCAATCAGACGCTTGGAGTTACGCACCGGCTTGTAAGCCACGCGTTCAATGCTCCAGCCGTAGGCGCTGGCGATAATAATCGCGCCGATGAAGCCGGCGCCAACCAGCATCCAGCCCGCGTCTATGCCCAGCATCATAAGTGCTGCGATGATCATAAACGAGACGTAGCTGCCAATCATATACACTTCGCCGTGGGCGAAGTTGATCATGCCGATAATGCCGTACACCATGGTATAGCCGATGGCAATCAGCGCATAGGTGCTGCCCAGCGTGACGCCGTTAAACATCTGCTGCAGGAAATAGAGAAACTGCTCGGTCATAACTTAACCTTTCTTATGCCTTCCGGGTTTTGCGCCCGGAAGGTGGGATGACTAATGTAGCCGCCTTATTTCGCCACGGAGGACGAGCCATCGGCGTGCCACTGGAAGACACCAAACTCAAATCCTTTCAAATCGCCTTTGCCATCCCAGTTCAGCGGCCCAATCACGGTTTCTGCACCGTTCGCTTTCAAATCTTTAACCAGATCGGCAGGTTCCGCGCTGCCGCTGCGTTCAAGCGCGGTTGCCAGGGACTGCACGGCGGCATAGGTAATCCACACGTACGGGCCACTTGGGTCTTTCTTCTGCGCTTTGAGCGCATCAACGATAGCTTTGTTCGCCGGGTCCTGATCGTAGCGTTTCGGCATGGTGACAAGCATCCCTTCGCCCGCCGGGCCTGCAATATTGGACAGGGATGCGTTACCCACGCCTTCCGGCCCCATAAACTGGGTTTTCAGGCCTACAGCACGCGCCTGACGCAGGATCTGCCCCATTTCCGGGTAGTAACCGCCGTAGTAAACGAAATCGATATTTTCTTTTTGCAAGCGCGCCACAAGCGTGGAGAAATCTTTATCGCCTGCGGTGATGCCGTCAAAGAAAACGATATTGGCGCCCGCTTTTTTCAGACCGTCCTGCACCGAACGCGCCAGGCCCTCGCCGTATTGCTGTTTGTCATGAATGATGGCGATACGCTGCGGTTTAACATGCTCAAGAATATATTTAGACGCCGTTGGCCCCTGGGATGAATCCAGACCTGCGGTACGCATGATCGTCTGGTAGCCACGGCTTGTCAGCTCTGGGTTTGTCGCGCCGGGGGTAATCATCAGAATGCCTTCGTCTTCGTAGATATCAGACGCGGGCTGAGTGGAAGAAGAGCACAGGTGGCCAATCACATAGCGCACGCCGTCGTTAACAATTTTGTTGGCAACCGCCACGGCCTGTTTTGGATCGCAGGCATCGTCGTATTCAACCGCGACCAGCTTATCGCCTTTGATACCGCCTTTGGCGTTGATGTCTTTAATGGCCTGACGCGCGCCGTTGAACTCCATGTCACCCCATTGTGCGACCGGGCCAGACATTGCCCCGACAACGGCGACTTTAATGTCTGCAGCGGTTGCCGCGTGAGACACCGCCAAAGCAACTATCCCGGCGAGTAATGTCTTCGCGTTCATTTTCATCCGTTTAAATCCCCATTTCTTTCGTGATTCTGTGGTCTGATGCTGGCTAAAAAACGCCCAGTGCTTTTTATAATCAATTCCGATTTTTATCATTGCCGTTAAGGGCTTAGCGCTAAAATTTACAATTTTTACGGCTAAAAGCTCTATTTTTCAGGCGATTAAGCAGAGATATTATTCTGTATTTGAGCAGAGTGAAACAAAAAAAAGCGCGGTTTTCAGCATAAAATAGCGGTACAAAGAGCGGAATAATTCACTATGATTTAGGTTTTTATACTGAACAAATTTCAATCTGACGTGATTCAAACTGCTTAATGTTTGTCACATAATGCAATCGGCTGTACAGGGGCTGAAAAAAGATAAAGCGTCTGGCGCAAATAAATTGGTTACAATCGTGGTTTTCCCGCTTTTTGGGTAGCCTGCTTATGAAACTCACCATCATTCGTCTGTTTGAGTGTAGCGCTCAGGATAAGATCGATCTCGCTAAAATCTGGCCGGAATATTCCAGCGCGTCGCTAACGCTAAGCGATAATCACCGGATTTATGCAGCAAAATTTAACGACCGTCTGCTGGGCGCGGTGCGCGTTACGCTCACCGGAACGCAGGGCGCGCTGGATTCGCTGCGGGTGCGTGAAATCACACGTCGGCGCGGCGTGGGTCAATATCTGCTGGAGGAAGTCATGCGCGATAACCCGGCGGTTACCCACTGGTGGATGGCCGATGTCGGCGTGGAAGACCGCAGCGTAATGGCCGCTTTTATGCAGGCCGCAGGGTTCAAAGCCCAGACGGGCGGATGGGAAAAATAAGACTTCCCTCTCCCGCAGGAGAGGGAAGCAAAGCTTATTTCGCGTCGGTCGCCGTACCGTTGGCATGCCAGGTGAATACGCCGAACTCAAAGCCTTTCAGATCGCCCTTCTCATCCCAGGACAGCGGCCCCATTACCGTATCCACCGTACTTGCCTTCAGATAAGTAGCGATTTCAGCCGGATCTTGCGATTTATTCAGGCCTGCCGCCAGCGATTGCAGCGCAGCATAGGTGGTCCATACGAATGCGCCGCTAGGATCCTGTTTTTTCGCTTTGATCGCGTCCACGATAGGTTTGTTAGCAGGGACCTGATCGTAGTTCTTCGGCTTGGTCACCAGCATGCCTTCGGCAGAATCACCGGCAATGTTAGACAGGGAAACGTTCGCCACGCCTTCCGGCCCCATGAATTTGGTTTTCAGACCTGCGGCGCGAGACTGGCGCAGGATCTGGCCCATTTCAGGGTGGTAGCCGCCGTAGTAAACGAAATCGATATTTTCTTTCTTCAAGCGTGCCACAAGCGTTGAGAAATCTTTCTCGCCGGCGGTGATGCCGTCAAAGAACACCACGTTCGCGCCGCCTTTCTTCAGGTTATCCTGCACCGAGCGCGCCAGACCTTCGCCGTATTGCTGCTTATCGTGAATAATCGCAATATTTTTCGGTTTTACGTGCTCAAGAATGTATTTCGCCGCGGTTGGCCCCTGATCGGAATCCAGACCGGTGGTACGCAGCGTCAGTTTATAACCACGCGCGGTCAGTTCCGGTGCGGTTGCCGCAGGCGTGATCATCAAAACGCCTTCGTCTTCGTAGATATCAGACGCAGGCTGAGTGGAAGAAGAGCACAGGTGGCCGATAACGTATTGAATGCCGTCGTTAATCACTTTGTTGGCGACCGCAACCGCCTGTTTTGGGTCACAGGCATCGTCATATTTGGTGATGACCAGCTTGTCGCCTTTGATGCCGCCTTTGGCGTTAATATCGGCAACCGCCTGCTCTGCGCCGGTGAACTCCTGATCGCCATACTGCGCAACCGGCCCGGACATGGCGCCCACTACCGCGACTTTAATATCCTTTGCAAATGCCGCATTGCTCATCGCCAGTGCGATACAGCCAGCCAGTAAAGCTTTGCCGTTCATTTTCATCCTGAGAATCCCCATTCTTGTTGTGACTGGTATTTGTTGTGTTGTTTTGGCGCTGTTTTATTTTTGATGTGGAGATAACCGCGCAGGCCTCCGCCGCACTCCGTGCTAAAAACATACCCGATTTTGCGTTTTTTGGAATAACAATTTTGTCACGTTTCGAAGTGGGAGATGACGGGCATAAAAAAACCGCCCGGAAAGGCGGTTTTTTTATCTGGCTGGAAAAGTTTTAAGCTTCGATAGCCATACGCAGTTTTTTCATCGCGTTCTTTTCAAGCTGTCGGACACGTTCAGCGGAGACGCCGTAGCGGTCTGCCAGCTCCTGCAACGTGCTTTTGTTGTCTTCGTCAAGCCAGCGCGCGCGGATGATATCCTGGCTACGCTCGTCAAGGCCCAACATCGCATCGGTGAGTTTATCCGCAGCGTGGGATTCCCAGTTATCGTCTTCGATGCCGTCAGCAAAGTTAGACGATTTATCCTGCAGGAACAGCACCGGCGCCATTGGCGCGCTGTCGGAGTCGTCATCGTTGCCCATGTCAAAGGTCATGTCCTGCGCCGCCATGCGGGATTCCATCTCACGCACGTCTTTGCTGGAAACACCAAGTTCATTGGCGACCATTTCCACTTCGTCCTGATTAAACCACCCGAGACGCTGTTTAGTTTTACGCAGGTTAAAGAACAGCTTACGCTGTGCTTTAGTGGTTGCCACCTTCACGATACGCCAGTTACGCAGCACGTATTCGTGAATTTCAGCCTTGATCCAGTGCACGGCAAAGGAGACCAGGCGAACCCCTACTTCCGGGTTAAAGCGGCGCACCGCTTTCATCAGACCGATATTACCTTCCTGAATCAGGTCCGCCTGCGGCAGGCCATAGCCCGAATAATTACGAGCGATATGAACAACAAAGCGCAGGTGGGACAGGATCAGCCTTTTCGCTGCTTCCAGATCGCCCTGGTAATGCAGCTTTTCAGCCAGCTCCTTCTCTTCCTCAGCCGTTAACATCGGCCAGGCGTTAGCGGCCCGGATATAAGACTCCAGGTTACCAACAGGGGCTAAAGCTAAATTTTGCATTTCTTTGGTCATTCAAACCCTCTCTTAGAGACTAACGTACAGGTTGCCACAACGATTTTTCAGCGGGCAAAGGCACTGACTTCACGTCAACGCGCCAAACCGTACCATTCACATTACTCTCAGACAGTGATCTTATCCACAAGTTCAATGTATGGCTGTGTATAAATTACACACAAAATGTGACAGAGCGATTAACGCGGCAGGAGAAACGTCGAACCAGACGGGACTGAGTCCCCTGCTAACGGAAGATCCATGAGCCGGGGACAAAGTATATCAAAAAAATTTTACTCTGGGGTAAAGCGACGTAAATGTTGCACGGTGGCAAGCCAAGCGGCCGTCCAGCCAATCATTGCCGATACCAGCAGCAGCAGCAGGCATTCTTCGAAGCCCAGGCCCGAAATATCGAATTTTGTGCCGAATACCTGTGCTACTTCCGTTACCGCAGACGACAGCCGCAGCACCAGAACTTCTGAAAGAATAAGCGATAAAAACGCCCCGGTGAAACCGAGCAGCGCGCCGCCGTACAGGAACGGACGCAGGATAAACCCATCCGTTGCGCCAATCAGTTTCTGCACGTTAATGGTATCCCGGCGGGCGAAAATGCTCAGCCGCACGCTGTTGCCGATCACCAGGAAAACCGCGGCAATCATCAAGATGCCGATCATGGCGGAGACTCGCCCGACCAGGCCCGTCAAGGCGGCAAGACGCGCGAACCAGCTATCGTCCATGCGCACTTCGTCCACGCCGTTAATGCGCGCCACGCGATCACGCAGCGTGTTGAGATGATCCGTGCTCTGGAAATCCAGTTTCGGGTTCACCACCGCCACAGCAGGCAGCGGATTTTCTTCAAGCATATCCAGCGCGCCGCCAAAGCCCGACCAGTTACGGAACTCGCCAAGGGCCTCATCGCGCGACAGATAATTCACTTTATCCACGCCCTCTTCGGCCTGAATAGCGCCAACCACCTGCTGCGCTGCATTATCATCCAGCGCTTTATCAAGATAGACGGTGATTTGCGGCGAAGGATAGTACTGCGTCGCGGCCTGATTTACGTTTTTGTAAACCATATAGCACACGCTAGGCAGCGTAAGCGAAATGGCGATAACCATTATGGTAAGAAAAGTGGCAAGAGGCTTGCTCTTAAGATCCTGGACCGCACCTTCCCAGGCGTAGCGGAACTGTTCGTTCACGCCGCCCTTCAGCGAGCGGGCTTTAGATTGCGGCCCTTTCGCGCTTTTTTTCACCGGGCGGCCTGAATCCGCGGGCCTGTTCAGCCTGTTGATTTTATCCAGCTTATTACTAAAGCGCTTGATGTGATTGAGCGCGTTGCGTTTATTCACCTGCCAGGCCTCCATGCAAATGGCCATCGCTTAACGTCAACATACGATAGTTACGACGGGAAATAAGACCAAGATCGTGCGTCGCCATCAGGACCGTTACCCCAACGCGGTTAAACTCCTCGAACAGGCGCAAAATGCCTTCCGAGAGCGCATCATCGAGGTTACCTGTCGGTTCATCCGCCAGCAATACGGCAGGTTTATTAACCACCGCACGGGCGATACCCACGCGCTGCTGTTCGCCGCCTGAAAGCTGAATCGGGAAATTCTTCGCTTTATCCAGCAGGCCGACTTTATCCAGCGCGGCGCTCACGCGGCGGCGAATATCTTCGCCGGTGGCGCCGGCAATAATCAGCGGAATAGCCACGTTGTCGTAGACCGTTCTGTCCATTAACAGGTGGTGATCCTGGAAGATCATGCCGATCTGGCGTCGCAGGAAGGGCACCTCCCGGCTCTTCAGACGGCTGATATCATGGCCGCTGAAAAAAATTTTCCCGGCGCTGGGCCGTTCAATACCGCAGATAAGCTTGAGCAGGGTACTTTTCCCCGCGCCAGAGTGGCCGGTCAGAAAGGCCATCTCGCCGGGCTGCATATGAAAGGTGACGCCCTGCAGCGCTTGCCTTCCACCGAGATAGGCTTTACTGACGTGTTCAAAGCGAATCATTGTTAATCCTCTCGGGCAAAAAGTGCCTCTATAAAATCGTCCGCTTTAAACGGACGTAAATCATCAATTCGTTCGCCGACGCCAATGTAGCGAATAGGAATGCCAAACCGATCGGCCACGGAGAAAATCACGCCGCCTTTGGCTGTGCCATCCAGCTTGGTCAGGGTAATGCCCGTCAGCCCTACGGCTTCATGGAACAGTTGCGCCTGGCTTACCGCATTTTGTCCGGTGCTGGCATCGATAGTGAGCATAACCTCATGCGGGGCATCTTCGTCCAGCTTTTTCATCACGCGGACGATTTTCTTCAGTTCTTCCATCAGGTGCGCTTTGTTCTGTAGGCGTCCTGCGGTATCGGCCAACAGCACATCAACGCCGCGCGCTTTAGCTGCCTGAATCGCATCGAAAATAACGGAAGCGGAGTCCGCACCGGTATGCTGAGCAACAACAGGAATATTGTTGCGCTGTCCCCACACCTGCAACTGCTCCACCGCCGCCGCGCGGAAGGTATCGCCCGCCGCCAGCATCACCGATTTGCCTTCCTGCTGGAACTGGCGCGCCAGCTTGCCGATGGTGGTGGTTTTCCCCACGCCGTTTACGCCAACCATCAGGATGACAAACGGCGTCTTGCCTTCAACGTTAAGCGGCTCATCGACTTTCGCCAGGATTTCGCCCATCTCGTCTTTTAGCAGACCATAAAGCGCTTCGGCATCGCGCAGATCCCTACGGCTCGCGCCTTCGGTCAGATTGCTGATGATTTTACGAGTGGTTTCAACGCCAACGTCGGCAATCAACAGCTGCTCTTCGAGCTCTTCAAACAGATCGTCATCGATTTTCTTACCGCGGAAAAGACTGATAAATCCGGAACCGAGATTCTGTTTAGTTTTCAGCAAGCTGCGTTTAAGACGCGCGAAGAAACCTTCTTTGGTTGGCTTTTCCTGCTCCTGCTGTTCCTGAATTTCTTCTTCCGCTTGTGCGGTATCTGCTTCTACCGGCGCTTCTTCCACGGGCGCATACTCAACGTGAGCGGCAACGATTTCTTCGATTTCAGCAACGGCCTCTTCGCCCGCACGCTCTTGTTCCGCCTGCCATTCATCGGCTTCCGGCTCGATTTCAGCGATATCTTCCGGCAGCGGCAGCTCTTCGTGTTCAACGGCGATCTGCGGCTGGGCGACAGGTTCTGGCTCATGCAGGGCCTGCGGCTCAACGGCTTCTGCTTCGATAACAGGCTCTGGCTCGATAACCGCCTCAGGCGCGTCACGTTCTGCCAGCTTTTCGCTGACTTCTACGACGTCCTGCGCGAAGTTTTCCGTTTCCCGTGGAGAATGAACAGCCGGCTCAGCGCTCGCGTCTGGCTGTGCAATTTCCTCAACCGCCTGTGGCTGTGTTGATTCGACGATTTGCTCAGCAAGATCCCCGGCAACCGGCTGTTCTTCTACAGCTTTTTGTTCTGTTTCTTGTTCCGGTTCCTGCTCTTTCTGACCAAAGCCCAACCAGGAAAAAAAGCCACGTTTTTTCTCTTTCGCCATTTGCGAATGTACTCCTCGCTGTTGATTCATGGCACAGGGCCGGGAGGACTTGCTCCGGGCGCTGAAAATGATCGTCGATTGAATATGTTAGTCTATCACTTTCCCATAGCTTGCGGCACTCCGACGGAATAAGGTTTCCCCTCATCCCTCTCGCCGCTAGAATAGTCGACAAAAATCGCATCGCAGTGAGTCCCATGAAGAAATCCCAATCCAAAGGCACAGGCCAGATCCGCATTATTGGAGGCCTTTGGCGTGGCCGAAAGCTGCCCGTGCCCGACAGCCCCGGCCTGCGGCCAACAACCGACCGGATACGTGAAACCCTCTTCAATTGGCTGGCTCCGTCAATGGTGGAGGCCTGCGTGCTGGACTGTTTCGCCGGCAGCGGCGCGCTGGGGCTGGAGGCGCTGTCCCGTTATGCCGCAAGTGCTACGCTTCTGGAGATGGATCGCAACGTCTCACAGCAATTGCAGAAGAATCTCATCACCCTTAACGCGACAAACGGCATCGTCGTCAACGTTAATACGTTGAATTATCTGGCGCAGCCGGGCAAACCCCATAACGTTGTATTTATCGATCCGCCGTTCCGTAAAGGGCTGCTGGAAGAAACGATTGCTCTGCTTGAGCAGAACGGCTGGCTTGCGGCAGATGCGTTGATTTACGTTGAAAGCGAAGTGGAAAACAGCATGCCTCCGGTTCCCGCAAGCTGGACATTACACCGTGAAAAAGTGGCCGGGCAGGTCGCCTGCCGCCTCTATCACCGCGAAGCATAAGGAGATACATCATGTTGATTAATCTGGGCAGGCTGCTGATGCTGTGCGTGTGGGCTTTTTTGTTGCTGAATATTTTCCATCCCTTTCCGCGCCCGCTAAATATCTTCGTCAACGTAGCGCTGATTTTTATGGCGATTATGCATGCGATGCAGCTAGCGCTGCTGAAATCGACCCAGCCGAAAGATGGCCCGCCGCTAAGCCGCATTCAGCAGCTTAAAATCTTCGTCTTTGGGGTCTTTGAACTGCTGGCCTGGCAGAAGAACCTGCGCAAGGGTCAGTGAGTAGCTTCGGGGACGAAAGCGATAAAACGCGTGCCTTTATACCGTAATGTGCCTTTATCCCCGACGCTGACCTCATGATACTGCGCGCCGGTTACGCGCATTTTCATCTCCATTCCGCCAGCCTGCGGGCGAAACCACACTTCATAGCGCATCGGGTCGCCAGCCGGGGTAACGTCACGCTGGCGTGAGCGCCTTTCGTTGGCGGGGGTTTCGCGCTTGGTGGCAACAATCACGTTTTTTTGGCTCAGCGGCGCGGCGTCGTTTTCGGCATTCTGGCGGCGCTGATGCATAAAGCGAAATGACGCAGCCACCACGATTAACACGATGATGGCAATAAAGAAAATGGGCGGCTTACTCATGGATTTATCTCGGTTTGTCAGGCGCTTTTAAGAATACCTCTCACCCCCGGGCATTGTCATCCACCGCCATTGACCACTAGACTGAAATAACAAGCACAGCCTGCTGTGTGATACGTCGATTATTAAAAAAGGGACATGCCATGCTCTGGTCTTTCATTGCCGTATTCTTTTCCGGGTGGCTCTACGTTGATGCTTCCTATCGGGGTCCAGCCTGGCAACGCTGGGTGTTTAAACCGGTCACGCTGTTACTGCTGCTTCTGCTCGCCTGGCAGGCGCCGATGTTTGAGGCTACGGGCTACCTGATCCTCGCCGGCCTGCTGGCAACGCTTGCGGGCGACGCGCTAATGCTTTTGCCGACACAGCGCATGCTGTACGCCATCGGCGCTTTCTTTCTATCGCATTTGCTCTATACCCTTTATTTCGCCAGCCGGATGACATTCTCCTTTTTCTGGCCGCTACCCCTTACCCTGCTGATCGTGGGCGTACTGCTGGTGGCAATCATCTGGACGCGGCTGGAAACCTTCCGCTGGCCGATAATGACCTTTATCGGTATGACGCTGGTCATGGTGTGGCTGGCAGGCGAGCTGTACTTCTTCCGTCCCGGCAGCGCCAGCCTCTCTGGTTTTATCGGTGCGACCCTTCTGCTGCTGGGCAACATTATCTGGCTGGTCAGCCACTATCGCCGTCGGTTTACCGCTGACAGCGCCATCGCCGCCGCCTGCTATTTTGCCGGACATTTTATGATTGTCCGCTCGCTGTATATCTGAGCCGCAGATTCCCTCTTGACTCTGGAGTAAGCTCCAGAGTGTAACATCGGTAATGAGAACATTATCATTATCCAGGAGGGCGTATGAGCAACGCCGGTAAAACCCCACAGTTTGCAAAGGTAAAATTAAGGCCGTTACCAGCCGAAGCCCCCTCCTGCTGCGATGATGAGCACTGCTCCATGCCAGCTGAACCTGAAGCGCTTGCGATAAATGGCGAACGCTATAGCTGGCAGGTTACGGGCATGGACTGCGCCGCCTGCGCGCGAAAGGTCGAAAATGCGGTAAAACAGCTTCCCGATATACAGCATGTACAGGTGCTGTTCGCCACTGAAAAACTGCTTGTTACCGCGCCGCGCGACGTTCGTCAGGAAGTTGAAAAGGCGGTAAAAGCCGCCGGCTATACGCTTCGTGACAGCGCCGCGCCCGCAGATGCCGCCCCTTCTGGCTGGCGCGAAAACTTACCGCTCGTCAGCCTGATTATCATGATGGCAATCAGTTGGGGGCTGGAACAGTTCAACCATCCGTTCGGCAATATGGCGTTTATCGCCACCACGCTGGTCGGCCTGTGGCCCGTTGCCCGTCAGGCCGTGCGCCTGATCCGCAGCGGTAACTGGTTTGCCATTGAAACGCTGATGAGCGTTGCCGCCGCTGGCGCGCTTTTTATCGGCGCTACTGCGGAAGCCGCCATGGTGCTGGTGCTATTCCTGCTTGGTGAACGCCTTGAAGCCTTCGCGGCAAGCCGCGCCAGGCGTGGAGTCAGCGCCTTGATGGCGCTTAAGCCGGAGGTTGCCACGCGCATTCGCAACGGCGAAAGGGAAAGCATCCCGCTGGGCGACCTTCGTCCAGGCGATGTAATTGAAGTCTCCGCTGGAGGCCGGTTACCGGCGGATGGCCGCCTGCTCAGCGAAAGCGCCAGCTTCGACGAAAGCGCGTTAACCGGCGAATCGGTGCCGGTGGAACGCGGCCAAAACGAGAAAGTCCCGGCGGGCAGCACCAGCGTCGACAGGCTTGTTCAGCTTGAGGTGATCTCTGAGCCCGGCGACAGCGCTATCGATCGCATTCTGCGTTTAATTGAAGAAGCCGACGAGCGCCGCGCGCCGATAGAACGCTTTATCGACCGCTTCAGCCGGGTCTATACCCCGGCCATTATGGCGATAGCGCTGCTGGCCGCCGTCATCCCGCCGCTGTTGTTCGGACAAAGCTGGAGCGAATGGATTTATAAAGGGCTGGCGCTGCTGCTGATTGGCTGCCCTTGCGCATTAGTTATTTCGACTCCGGCGGCGATAACCTCCGGCCTTGCCGCCGCCGCTCGCCGCGGCGCCTTAATCAAAGGTGGCGCGGCGCTGGAACGACTGGGGCAAATCCAGCAGATAGCGTTCGATAAAACCGGCACGCTGACCGCGGGAAATCCACAGGTTACCGCAATTGAAGTGGCTGGACCGCTAAGCGAAAACGCCCTGCTGGCGCTGGCTGCCGCCGTTGAGCAGGGCTCGTCGCACCCGCTTGCGCAGGCCATTGTTCGCGAAGCGCAACGACGGGAACTTGCTCTGCCGGCAACGGAATCGCACCGCGCGCTGGCAGGCGTTGGCGTGGAAGCAATCATCAATGGCGAATCGCTGCGGCTTAGCTCGCCCGGGCAACTTTCCGCCGCCGTGCTAAATACCGCCTGGCAACAGCGTATCACGCAGCTTGAAGCGGAAGGCCAGACGGTAATTGCCGCCGTCAGCCAGGGCAAGCTACTGGGCATTATTGCTATGCGCGACACGTTGCGCAGCGACGCCAGAGAGGCGATTGCGGCCCTGAAACACATCGGCGTACAGGGCGTAATGCTGACGGGCGATAACCCGCGCGCTGCCGCAGCCATCGCCAGAGAGTTAAGCATGGATTACCGCGCCAGCCTGCTGCCCGCCGACAAAGTCAAAGCGGTCAACGAGCTAAACGCCCTGCAGCCACTGGCGATGGTCGGTGACGGCATCAACGATGCCCCGGCCATGAAAGCCGCAACCCTCGGCATTGCTATGGGCAGCGGAACCGACGTTGCTCTGGAAACCGCAGACGCGGCGCTGACGCACAACCGGCTGACGGAACTTGCGGGCATGATTAGCCTGGCGCGGGCAACGCACAGCAATATTCGACAGAACATCACGATAGCGCTGGGCCTGAAAGGGATATTCCTGATCACAACGCTTCTGGGCATCACCGGCCTGTGGCTGGCGGTACTTGCCGACTCAGGCGCCACGGCTCTGGTCACGGCAAATGCGTTGCGTTTGCTGCGTAGGAAATAAACATACGAAAAGCCAGGCGGGTAAATCGTCGCTTACCCGCCTGGCTTTACCGCTTTAGTTCATCCCCAGAGCATGCGGCAGCCACAGCGAAACCCACGGAATATAGGTCACCATCGCCAGCACCACCAGCAGCATCGCGTAGAACGGCAGCATGGCCCGCACCACCACTTCTATCTTCTGCTTGCTGACCGCGCTTGCGACAAACAGCACCGAACCAACCGGCGGCGTGATCAGGCCGATACCCAGATTCACCATCATGATCATCCCAAAATGCACCGGATCGATGCCCAGCGAGTTGGTCACCGGCAGCAGCACGGGCGTCAGGATCAAAATGATCGGCGCCATGTCCATCAGCGTGCCGATCAGCAGCAGCATCACGTTCAGGTACATCAGGATCACGTATTTGTTGTCTGACAGCGACGTAAAGAACCCGGTGATGCGCGCGGGAAGCTGCATATAGGTCATCACTGCACCAAAGGCCGCAGCAAACCCAATCAAAATCATGACGATAGACACCGTTTTCACCGTGCGGAACATCAGCTTCGGCAGCTCATGCCATTTATAATCGCGGTAGATAAACATGGTGACGAAAAACGCCCACACGCAGGCGACCGCCGCTGATTCCGTTGCGGTAAAGACCCCGGTCAAAATGCCGCCGAGGATTATCACCACCGTCATTAGCCCCCATAGCGCATCAAAGAAGATTTTCAGCGCCTGCTTAAAGGGAATACGCTCGCCTTTTGGATAACCGCGTTTATGCGCAAAGCCCAGGCATAACACCATCAGGCTAAAGCCCAGTAATAATCCCGGCAGCACGCCCGCAATAAACAGCGTGGCGATGGAAACCGTACCGCCCGCCGCCAGAGAGTAAATGACCGAGTTATGGCTTGGCGGGATCAAAATCGCCTGCACCGATCCGCTCGCCGTAACCGCCGCCGCGTATTCGCGTGGATAGCCTTTTTTCTCCATTTCCGGGATCATCACGCTGCCGATCGAGGCGGTATCCGCAACCGACGAGCCAGAAATCGCGCCAAAGAAAGTAGAGGCCACGATATTCACCAGCGACAGGCCGCCGCGGATAAAGCCAACAAATATGTAGGCAAAATTCACCAGGCGCCGCGCAATGCCCCCTTCCGCCATGATTGCCCCCGCCAGGATAAAGAACGGGATCGCAAGCAGGGTAAATTTATTCACCCCGCTGGTGATTTGAATCATGATCGCCTCAAGCGGCAAATCAATCCACAGCGCACCGACCATGGCGCTGAGCCCAACGGCAAACGCCACCGGCATGCCCACGGCCAGCAGCACGCCTAGCGTGGCTAATAAAATCAATGCATCCATACTGGAATCCCCCGCCCGTTAACCGTGATTACCAAGCAGCACCACCGGACGGTTCTCCTGAGAACCAAACAGCAATCGCTCGATAACAAACAAAATCAGCAACACCGCGCCAGCCGGCAACGGTAGGTAGGTTTGCCCCGACGTCAGGACGGGAAATTCCGCAACAGGCTGCTCCCAAAGATCCGCGCACAGGAAGTAGCTGTAATAAAACATTACGGCTGAAATCAGCAGCATCAGCACATCGACCGCGCGCGCGCAAAACGTTTGCAGCCCCTGCGGCAGCCGATCCGTCAGCATATTTACCGCAATGTGGGAACCGGCGCGATAGCTTACCGCCGCGCCGATAAAGGTGAATGTCACCATGCAGATAATGGCCACCGGCTCCGGCCAGGACTCCCCGCGGTTCAGCACGTAGCGCGAGAAAATCCCAATCGGAATAATGACGGTCATGATAAGCAAAGAGAAACCGGCCACGAGCATCGCCGCCATATAGACTTTATCCATCCAGTTCGAGAAGCTTTGGGACATATGCCCTCCACGAAAATAGTAGTCGTTGATCACTGGACGTCTGCGATAGCTTTCATCAGATCCTGATGCTTTTCGCCGTACTCTTTGCGCACCGGCTCGGTCGCTTTCACAAACCAGGCCTTATCGATTTCGTGGAACTGCACGCCGCCAGCCTTCATTTTTTCCAGCGCCTGTTTGTTATAGCTATTCCACAGTTCACGCTGTTCCATCTGCGCTTCGCGGGCAAGCTTGAGGATTTTTTGCTGGTCTTCGGCGCTCAGCTTGTCCCACTTCACTTTGGAATAGAGCAGCATTTCCGGGGTGATGAAGTGGCCGCTCAGGGTGTAGTTTTTGGCGACCGGCATGTAGTTATGGGCGATAAACGTCGGCGGATTGTTTTCCGCACCGTCGATAACGCCGGTTTGCATCCCGCTGTACACTTCGCTCACGCCCATCGCCACGGAGTTGGCTCCCATGTCTTTGAGCGTGGCGAGCGCGACCGGACTACCCTGCACGCGGATCTTCATGCCGTGTAAATCCTCCGGTTTCACTACCGGTTTTTTGGTGATCAGGTTACGCGTGCCGGAGTCCATCCAGCCGAGGAATACCAGGCGAGATTTCGGATTGGACGTGAGCTTGTCGCCAAGCTCTTTGCCCAGATCGCCGTCGATCACTTTATGCATATGATCTTCGTCGCGGAACACGTATGGCAGGGTAAAGACTTCAACGTCCGGCAGGATGGCGGCGACGGGGGCCATGGAAACGCGAATCATGTCGATGGCGCCCAACTGCGCCTGTTCAATCATCTGTTTTTCATCGCCCAGCACGCCGCTTGGGAACACCTTGATGTCCAGCTCGCCGTTAGTTTGTTGCTTGAGCTTCTCGCCCATATGCTGAACCGCCACCACGTTCGGGTAGCCTTCGGGATGCACATCCGCCGCTTTGATGACTTGCGCGTAGCCCGCCTGTGCAAACAGCAGTGACGCGGTGGACAGGCACAGGCCAGCAAAAGCAGGCAATAAAGTCTTCTTCATCGTGTCGCTCCAGAAATAGAGAGGTAGGGTAGGTAAGAAGTAAAACAATGTTTTATTTTGTCGATTAAAAATTAGCCTGGATGAAGAAAAGCGGTGGTGAAGCAGTTCACAAAAGCAGCAAAAAATGAAATTGGGGTTCAGGTGGGATGCAAAGGGGGTTCAAAGCCCTGTACGGCGCGCACAGGGCAGCGGGTTACTGGCCTTTACGCAGCAGGTAGCGGTAAGGCACAGATTCCGCCTGAAAGGCTATCAGTTCATGCTCCATAAAGCGGCAAAAACCGGGGATATCACGCGTGGTGGCCGGATCGTCGGCGATAACCAGCAGCGTCTCGCCGGGCTGCATACCGCGCACGGTTTTGCGCACCATCATTACCGGCTCCGGGCAGCGCAGGCCCGAGGCATCAAGGGTGTGGTCCGGATTGGCGAATAAATCGGTCATAACAGTCTCGAATGTAAAAAACCGCGCTAGTTTACGCCCGGTAAAATATCGTGCAAGCGACGTGAACGATTGCGTTAAAATTAACCATTGCAAAGCGGAGCTAAAGCAGTATTATCCTCCGGCTTTTAAAAAGCAGTACCTGGGTTCCCTCACCCCATTCATTAAAAAGGCGACAATATGACGCAGTTCCAAACTCAACGGCGTATGAAGGCGCTGTTCTGGCTATCGCTATTCCATTTGTTGGTGATCACCTCCAGCAACTATCTGGTGCAACTCCCGGTTTCGGTCTTCGGCTTCCACACGACCTGGGGCGCGTTCAGCTTCCCGTTTATCTTCCTGGCAACCG
This sequence comes from Buttiauxella sp., assembly GCA_032000125.1. GTDB lineage: Bacteria > Pseudomonadota > Gammaproteobacteria > Enterobacterales > Enterobacteriaceae > Dryocola. Next base: position 123,262 of record DAMALH010000002.1, read on the forward strand.
ATCTGACGGTGCGGATTTTCGGCGCCCCGCTCGCACGGCGCATTATCTTCGTGGTCATGATCCCGGCACTGGTAATCTCTTACGGCATTTCGGCCCTGTTTTATATGGGCAACTGGCAAGGATTTGAGGCGCTGACGCACTTCAATCTGTTTGTCGCCCGTATTGCCACCGCAAGCTTTATGGCTTACGCGCTGGGGCAGATTCTTGACGTGCACGTGTTTAACCGCCTTCGTCAGAGCAAGCGCTGGTGGCTTGCGCCATCGGCCTCAATGCTGTTCGGCAACGTCAGCGACACGCTCTCCTTCTTCTTTATCGCTTTCTGGCGCAGCCCGGATGCGTTTATGGCCCAGCACTGGGTTGAGATCGCCATCGTCGATTACTGCTTTAAGATTTTGATAAGCATGATTTTCTTCCTGCCTATGTATGGCATGCTGCTCAATATGATGATGAAACGGCTGGTAGACAAATCTGAAATATCGGGGTTACAGCCGGGTTGACCGCGCTTGAATTATCTTGTGCTAAGATGCTGGGATTGGCCTTAACGGCTTATTAACGTAAAGGATGAAGTCATGCGTAACCTGGTTAAATATGTCGGTATCGGCCTGCTGGTCTTTGGTCTTGCCGCCTGCGATAACAACGATACCAAAACCCCGACCGAAGGGACGGCAGCAGAAAGCAACGCCAACGCTCAGCCGGTTAGCCTGCTTGACGGCAAGGTGAATTTTGCCCTGCCGCCGGATATGTCGGATCAAAGCGGTAAAGTGGGCACGCAGACGAATAATATGCATGTCTACTCCGACGCCACCGGCCAGAAAGCGGTTATCGTGATTATCGGCGATAACACTACCGATGACTTAGCCGCACTGGCGAAACGCCTCGAAGACCAGCAGCGCGCGCGCGATCCGCAGCTTCAGGTGGTAACCAATAAATCCATCGAACTCAAAGGCCACAGCCTGCAGCAGCTCGACACCATCATCTCGGCAAAAGGACAAACCGCGTACTCTTCGGTTGTTCTGAGCAAAGTGGACGATAAGCTGCTGACCATGCAGATTACGCTGCCCGCGGACAATCAGCAGCAGGCGCAGACCGCCGCTGAGAACATCATCAATACCCTCGTCATCAAGTAATCAATCTGATGCGGGCGTCACGGCCTCCGGTTGCTCGACCGGAGGCCGTTTTTTTAACCGCCAGGCCAGAATCAGCGCGATAAAGACCAGCCCCGCCGCCGCCAGATAAATGACCGGCACGCCCGCGTATGCCATCACAAGGCCAGCAAGGGGGCCGGTAATGCCGAGAGATAAATCCATAAACACGGTATAGGTCGCCAACGCGCTGCCCTGGTTTTGCTGCGGCACGACTTTCACCGCCACAACGCCCAGCGCCGGAAACACCAGCGAGAAACCTGCGCCAGTCAGAAACGTGCCGGCTTTCGCCATCCAGGGGTCGTCCGCCAGGCCCACCAGCAGCAGTCCGATAATTTCCACCACGAAGCAGATCGTCGCCACATTCAGCCCGCCCAGGCGGTTAATGCCGTTCGGGAAAAGTAAGCGAGTACCAACAAACGCGCAGCTAAACAGCGTGAGCGCAAACGCCGCGCCGTCCCAGCCTTTATCGTCATAGAACAGCGTGATAAACGTGGCGATAACGCCGAAGCCTGCGGATGCCAGCGCCAGCGCCATACCATAGAGCCAGACGCGCCCAAGCACCGCCCGGAACGGCAACGGCTTGCCTTTACCGGCCTTTACCGCCGGGCGCGGCAGCGCCAGCAGAAGGGCGACCAGCGCCACGGCCATAATAATTGCCGCCAGCAGCTTCAACCCGCCCATTTGCCAGAACAGCACGCCAAGCGGCGCGCCAATCGCCATCGCGCCATAGGTGACGATACCGTTCCAGGAAATGACGCGTCCAATGTGCCGTGAGCCAACCACCCCCACGCCCCAAAGCGTGGAGCCGGTCCCGGCAAAACTTTGACCCACCCCCAGAATGACACGCCCCAGACAGAGCAACACTAAGCTCACCATCGGCCAGCCGCTGCCAAGCGCCGCCAGCAGATAGCTGACCCCGCTCAGAAAACAGCCGCATAGCCCAAACACGACTATTTTTTTTGGCCCGAGCAAATCCGCATAACGTCCGGCATGCGGTCGGCTTAACAACGTGGCAAAATATTGCAGGCTGATGACCAACCCCGCCCAAAAAGCGCTAAAGCCCATGACGTCATGAACATACCCCGGCAACACCGCCAGCGGCAGGCCGATAGTCAGGTAGCTTGCGAAGTTAAACATCACAACGGAAACGATTTGCAGATTAAGACGCAAACCGCCTGGCGCGGATTGAGGAGCTAGGTCAGGCATCAGTATTCACTTAGGCAACGGCGGTTGCCCAGTATAAACAGGTCCTGACCTGGATTTCAGCTACTGACTTTGCAACGGCACCCTGAATAAGAAGCAAACAAAGCACTACACTATGAAGATTGATAACAGAAAGGAATTCTCCATGACCCCCCTGGAATCCGATAAAGCCGGGTTACACATTCTTCTGAAGCTCTCCGCCCTGGTGATTATTCTTGCCGGGATCCACGCGGCGGCGGACATTATCGTGCAGCTCCTGATGGCGCTGTTTTTCGCCATCGTGCTCAACCCGCTCGTGACATGGTTTATTCGTCGCGGCGTAAAGCGTCCGCTGGCCATCTCTATCGTGGTCTTCGCGATGCTGATTTTGCTGACCCTGCTGATTGGCGTGCTGGCGGCGTCGATGAACGAGTTTCTGGCTATGCTGCCGAAATACAACAAGATGCTGATGCAGAAGGTGCTGGAGTTCGAAAGGTCCATTCCTTTGGTACACCTGAGGATTTCGCCAGAACGCATGCTGCAGCGTCTGGACTCCGAAAAGGTGATGGCGTTCGCCACAACGCTAATGACCGGCCTTTCCGGCGCCATGGCCAGCGTTTTACTGTTAGTGATGACCGTTGTCTTTATGCTGTTCGAGGTGCGTCACGTTCCCTACAAGCTGCGTTTCGCGCTCTCTAATCCGCAGGTGCATATTGCCGGCCTGCATCGGGCGCTAAAAGGCGTCACGCACTATCTGGCGCTAAAAACGCTGATAAGCCTGTGGACGGGCGCCATTATCTGGGCCGGCCTTGTGCTGATGGGCGTGCAGTTTGCGTTGATGTGGGGCGTGCTGGGTTTTCTGCTGAACTACATTCCCAATATCGGCTCGGTGCTCTCCGCTATTCCGCCGATGATTCAGGCATTCTTATTTAACGGCACTTACGAAATGATCATGGTCGGCGCGCTGTTCCTTGCGGTACATATGGTGTTGGGAAATATCGTCGAGCCTCGCATGATGGGGCGTGGGCTGGGTATGTCGACGTTCGTGGTGTTCCTCTCATTGCTGTTCTGGGGATGGCTGCTCGGCCCGGTCGGCATGCTGCTCTCGGTGCCGCTTACCAGCGTGTGCAAGATCCTGATGGAAACCACCAAAGGCGGCGCCAAGCTGGCGATCCTGCTTGGCCCAGGGCGGCCCAAGAGCCGATTGCCGGGCTAAGCCATACGCAGCGCGATAAACATCAGTTTTACCGCCGATGGAGTAGGTTTTATTCTGCTCCATCTTCGCAACTGTTTAAGGAGAAACTTTCCGTGTCCCATTCCTCATTCACTCTGGCCGCGATTACATCCCCGGCGATCTACCTGAACCTCCCGAGCGTAACGCTAAATGACCAGACGCTTCAGGAGAGGCGCAGCAAAGTTCTCCAGCGAATGACGCAGCAACAGCTTGATACGCTGGTCATTTATGCCGACAAAGAGCACGGCGGCAACTTTGAATACCTGACCGGTTTTATTCCGCGCTTTGAAGAAGGGCTGCTGGTGCTGCATAAAAGCGGTGAAGCCACATTAGTGCTGGGAAATGAAAATCTGAAACTCGCGCAGCACTCGCGTATTGCCGCAGAAGTGGTTCATGCCCCGTGGTTTTCCCTGCCGAACCAGCCAATGGATAGCTCATCTCCCCTGCATGAAGTGCTGAAAAAGGCCGGACTGAAAGATCAGCGCCGCGTGGGAATCGTCGGCTGGAAGCTCTTCACCGGCGAGCATGACGACAACCAGTCCCTGTTCGATATCCCGGTCTTTATCTGGCAGGCCATCCAGGCGGCGCTGCCTGCGGAAACGCGGCTTGTGAATGCGACAGATGTTTTTATCGGCCCCCGGTCCGGCGCCAGAACAATCAATAACGCCAATGAAATAGCCCATTACGAATACGGCGCTAACCTTGCATCAGGCGCGGCGTTAACCGCGTTAAACGCAATTCAGGTGGGCAAGACAGAAAAGGCCATTGCCGCCCTGCTGGCCGCTGAAGGACAGGCAAACAACGTCGTCACCATCGCGGCAACCGGCGAACGTTTCGAATATGCCAACCTTTATCCGTCAGACAAAGAGATTCGTTCAGGAGATAAATTTTCGCTAACCGTTAGCTATAAAGGTGGGTTAACCAGCCGCGCGGCATACGTTGTGCATAATGCAACCGAGCTTGCTCCGGGCGTAGAGGATTATCTGGATGTGGTAGCTATTCCTTACTTCAACGCGGTGGTGAGCTGGCTGGAATTTATCCGCGTCGGCGTGAAAGGCCATGAAATCTATGACCTGATTGAACGGGTTTTACCAAAGGCGGAATACAGCTGGCATCTCAATCCCGGGCATTTAGTGGCCGATGAAGAGTGGCTTTGCTCGCCGGTTTACCCGGCCTCTGCCATTCCGCTTGCCAGCGGCATGCTGCTGCAAATTGATATCATTCCCTCAAGGAAAGGCTACGCGGGCGCGAGCATTGAAGACACCGTTGCGCTGGCGGATGAACCGCTTCGCCTGGAGCTGGCCGCTACGTATCCTGAGCTGTGGCAGAGAATTACCGCCCGCCGGGCGTATATTCGCGACGAACTGAACATTCACCTCCACGAAGACGTGCTGCCGCTGTCTAACACGGTTGGCTATCTGCGGCCTTATCTACTGGATAAGGAAACCGCTCTGGTTGTGGTAAAGCCATAAACATAAAGCCAGCCTCACAGGAAAACGTTAATCATTACCCATGACCACTGCGGTAATTAAAATACAGCCTTCCCTCATATTTTATCAGTCTGAGATAGGCTGTTTAAAATATGAGAAGCTGATAGTTTCATCAATTAAAGGCTCTGCCTTACCAAAGAGATAGCCCTGCACTAAATCGCAGCCCAGGGATTGCAGACATGCAAGCTGCTCTTCGGTTTCTACCCCTTCGGCAACCGTCTTCATATTAAGGCGTCTGGCCAGACCTAACATCAGCTTAGTGATATTAAAGGCATCTTTTTGTGTCGATATATCTTTTATAAATGATTTATCTATTTTTATTTTATCGAAAGAAAGGATGCTCAGACGGGACAGGGATGAATAACCCGTGCCGAAATCGTCGATCGAGACCTTCACCCCAATCTTCCTCAGGTTGCCCAGAATAGATAACGGGGTATCGCTCTCATTGAAAAGCGTTGATTCTGTAATTTCCAGCTCCAGCCGTTCAGCGGGTAAACCCGATTTTTTCAGGGCACTCAACACTATATCGACAAAGGAACTGTTGTTCAGTTGCACGGGCGATACGTTTACTGAAATGCTGGCCGGAGCTTTCCAGGAGGCGGCCTCCATACATGCCTGCTCCAGAACCCAACTGCCAACTTTTTTAATAAAGCCGGTTCTTTCAGCGATCGGGATAAATATATCGGGAGCCACCATGCCCCTCACGGGATGGAACCACCGAAGAAGCGCCTCATAGCCATCTACTTTACCGCTAAATGAATTGACAATGGGTTGATAATATATTTTCAACTCACCATTATCTAAAGAATGCGACAGATCTTTTTCAAACATCATATTCGCTTTAATCTTCTGCAACATCTCTGGTCTAAATATTCTTATATGATTAGCACCTTCCCTCTTTGCATCATACAGCGCCAGATCGGCAGATTTGTAAATATAATCAGAACGTTTCTCGGCACCTGAAATAAATATACCAACACAGGTTTCTATATTAACGGCAGCGCCATAAATATTATAAGTCTGGCTGACACAGTCGCTGATGATACGGGCTCTTTCGGCAGCCATACTTTCTGTCAGGTTGGAGGAGATAAGCGCAAATTCATCGCCGCCCAGACGGTAGAAGCTTTCATTTTTATAACTGATGCTGGCCAGGCGGGCAGCGACTTCCTGTAGTAATTTATCTCCGGCATCATGGCCAAGCGTATCATTCACCTCTTTAAAGCGATCGAGGTCAAACAGCATTACCGTAATGGAACCACCGTTTAATTGGGCAAGTGTAATAACGATTTTTAAGTGCTTCCAGAAATAAAGTCGGTTCCTCATACCCGTCAGTGAGTCATGGTAAACATCGTGTTTTAGTTTTTTATTCTGGAGTTGTAGTTTTTCTTTTGAAGACTGTAGCTCTTCTGCCAGCCGCTTCACCTGGCGGTGAGCGTTCATAATATTTTTATTCTGATAAAGGGTCATGATACCCAGTATCATGCTCAGCACCATTAGCAATAAAGATAATACCGTATAGACGGCATAAAGATTTTTTATTTTATGGTTAGTAACATTTATGGCGCTTAAGTCGCTGGTCATTGCGCTTGATGAAAGCATACTCATCGGCGTATCTAATTCATGCATTTTTATAAGGAATGCTTCGATGTCGGCCCGACTCATTTTAGATAGCCGCACGTCAATATAGCGCAACGTTTTATCCAGTTGTGCCGCCAGCGTGCGATTTTCAGAGGTTTTCTGTATAAGATGAAATAAATCGCCACCCTTCATTAGTTCATTTTGGCTAAGCATAATATCCAGACGCAACCTGATATTTTCCAGGGACACATCTTTATCATTTAAAGCATATAAGCCGAGCCAGGACTCAAGTTTAAAATATTCTGAAACCAATTGTCCGACGGACCATGAGGTTGTATATTGCGTGAGCTTCTGAAGCTCGTGCTGCCGTTCATTTACCAGAAAAGATATATATCCAGTAGAGATAAAAATAACAAAAATAATGGCAGTAAGAACCCTGTTCATAAAATCCCCGACACGACTACTGAATGATAATTTTATAAACTTGCCACGCAGATCTTGAATAATAAATTTGATTATCTAACTCTTTTTGACTGTCATAGGGATAGACAATAAATAACGGACCCTTGTCTCTGATTTGCATGTATTTATCATTTACTTTCAATGCCAGAATAGCAGGGTACTTTTTAAAGTCCTCAAGTGGAATAGTTGTAACATAGTCATTGAGAGCGATTACCCTGGCAACGTGTCCTTTGGCGCTGACCGCATCCATAAGCTTATTAAGCCGAACCCCTTCAAATTTAGTTCTGCCTTCATACCACGGAGAAGTGGTATAAAAACTCTCCATCCCAAGTTTTTCAAGGGAGGCGATACTAAAGCGCGCCTGGCCGTCTTCGTTTTTCTTTTCAATATTACCTGAAATGGTTAAAATTGTTTTATCCGCAGAGTCAGAAACCTCCGCAGAACAATTTATGGAAAACAGCAAAAAACTTAACATTACGAGAATAACACGCATCTTCAATCATTACTTTTGGCAATAAAAACAGATTATAATTTAATCGCAATTGGTTTTTAAAGCGTTTTCAGGATTATTTTTTGCCTGCACCCTATACCTATCTTTAAACCTCAAAAAATCATTAAGTTAATGCTCAGATCCGCTTCGGGTTGCGTAAATTCAGCGAGACGATGCCGGGGTTTAACGCGAAATATTTTTCGGCCTTGAAATAAAAACCATATATATAATAAGGCTTAAAACCGATGTTGTATGGGAACAGGCAGTGCTGCAGGATAAAATATCGGCTCCAATGAGGACAAACTAATGACTGATGCTTTACCTGTACTGGCGGCCGGTAGCCTGCGTCTGGCCTTCACCCCTCTGTTACAGCGCTTCACTCAGGCCACGGGCATTGACGTTGCGGTAACATACGGCCCCGCAGGACTATTGCGAGAACGCATTGAAGCTGGGGAACCCTGTGCGCTTTTTGCTTCTGCCAACCGCGCGCACCCGCAGATTTTGCTGGCAAATAACAAAGCGTACAGCACGCATACTTTTACATGGAACCGCCTCGGCCTGACCGCCCGGAACGAAGGTAGCTGGCTGGATTTACTCCTCGATCCAACTGCACGTATCGGCACTTCAACGCCCGGCTGCGACCCGTCAGGAGATTACACCTGGGCACTGTTTGATAAACTTGACGAGCTTAAACCGGGGCTTGGCGAGCAACTAAGAGAGCGAGCAGTTCCACTGGTCGGCGGCAGGGATACTCTTAGCGTGCCAAAAGGTGAACTGGCCAGCGCATGGGTTATTCGTCAGGGTCTGGCGGACGTGTTTATTGGCTATGCTCACTACGGGCTGGCGTTGGCAGACCAGCCGGATGTACACAGTATCACCATTCCAAAAGAGCACAATATTCTTTGCGAGTATCAGCTGGCCGTCATGCGCCAGACGAAAGAGGTCGGGTCGCTGGTGGAGTTTATACTTGCCGACGAGGGGCAAAAATGCCTGACCGCAGCAGGTTTTTTGCCGGTTACTTCTCGATTGTAAAGTGCGGAACCAGATAGGTGGTGTTGGAGTCTGCCATGGTTATCTTGCGCAGCGGTAAGCCATAGGCTCGATACATATTTTCTTCTGACAAAATGCTCCCGGTGGGGCCAGCCAGCCATTTTCCTTCGGGAAGCAGCAACAATGTGTGTGTCGCCACCTGCTGAGCATGAACGGGATCGTGCGTGCTGAACATAATGCAGCGATCCTGCCGATGGGCAAGATTGCCGATCAGTTGCAGCACAACCTGCTGATTGGCCAGGTCTAACGCCGAACAAGGCTCATCCAACAGCAGGGTCCGGCTGGCGGTCACCAGCGCTCTGGCAATCATCACCATCTGCTGCTGCCCCCCGGAAAGCGACGTAAAGGTCTGCGTGGCCAGGTGGCCGATATTAAGCTGTTCTAGCGCCTCTGTTACCCGTTTACGGTCTTTGCGTCCGGGCTGGGAAAACAACCCCACATGACGTGCTCTCCCCATCAGCACAACGTCGCGCACGGTATAGGGAAACGGCAGATGAAAATGCTGCGCCACGATGCCAACGCCACCTTCACACGTAAATTCGCCAGCTAAAGGCTTTAACACGCCGCTTAGCGTGTCGAGTAGGGTGCTTTTTCCAAGACCATTACGCCCAAGCACCGCCCAGATCTCTCTACGCTGACAGCAGAAGGTTAAGGGCTCAAAGAGCGGAGCCTTATGGCCATACTGGAGCTGCCGGAGAGTTAGCATCGCGGATATCATTGGCGGGCCTTACGACTGGAGCGCATCAGAAGGAATGTAAACAACGGAGCGCCGAGCAGCGCGGTGATAATCCCCAGCGGTATTTCTGCCTGCGTCAGGGTGCGGGCAATATCATCTACGGCGATCATAAAACAGCCGCCGAGCCAGAATGACGCGGGCAGCAGACGACGGTGATCCACCCCCACCAGCAGACGAGCCAGATGAGGAATAACCAGCCCAACCCAGGCAATACTGCCGCTCACCGCGACCTGGGCTGCAACCAGAAACGCGCAGCAGACTAAAACAGCGCGTCTTAATGGCACAACGTTGACGCCGAGCGCTTTGCCGTCTTTATCATTAAGCGAGAGCAAATTGATGCGCCAGCGCAACTGAAACAGCACCGCCGTGGCTGCGGCGACGGGAATGACCAGCATCAACACTTTTTGCCAGTTAGCCGTCGCGAAACTGCCCAGCAGCCAGAATACGATATTAGGCAATGTCTCTTCGGTGTCGGCCTGATACTGAATAAGGCTCACCAGGGCGGCGAAAAAACCGCTCAGAATAATGCCTGAGAGGATAAGGATCAGCGCATTCTCCCGCCCCTGTAGCGCCGCAACGGCGTAAACCAATATCAACGCGGTGAGGCCAAACAGAAATGTCGATCCCATCATCAGCACGGGGTGCAGGCCCAGTAAAATCGCCAGCGCGCCGCCAAAGGCAGAACCAGAGGTCACCCCGATGATATGCGGATCGACCAGAGGATTATGAAATACCCCCTGTAATGTGGCACCGCATAGCCCCAGCGCGCCACCCGCCAGCAGCGCAATCAGCACGCGAGGGAGCCTTACCGTCCAGATTATCTGGCTGACCATGCCATCAGAGCGGGGGAAATGGGTTAACTGGTGGAAAACATCGCTCAGGGCCAGAGGATACTGGCCCAGGCACAACGAGCCGAAGCCAAGCAGCAGCGCTGCGCATATCAGCGCCGGCTGCGACAGCGTCCAGGCCTTAATGCCTGACATCGGCCTGCCAGTTCACGCGATAGAAACGCTGATAGTAATCCTGTGCCTGAACATCGACATCCACATTTTTGTAGGCGTCAGGATAGAGTTTTTTCGCCATCCACAGCTCACCGATAGCCAGCGCTTCCGGCATCGGATAGCCCCACGCTTTGGCATATTCCGGCATTAACCAGACGCGATGGTTTTTAACCGCGTCAATACCTTGCCAGGCAGGGTCATTCTGGATTTGCGTGACCACCTGCGGGTAGCGATCCTGCACGAAGATAACTTCCGGGTTCCACTGCAACACCTGCTCCATTGAAACCTGGCGTGCACCCTTCACGCTTGCGGCCGCCACGTTTAGCGCTCCGGCGTGCTTCATCATCAGGCCGGTATATTTACCCGATCCGTAAGTCATCAAATCCGGGTTCGCCATATAGACGCGTACCTTTTTCGCATCCGGGATGTCGCGCACTGGCGCATTGAATTTTTCGCGGGCATCAAAGGCATACTTGATGAGCGCTTCTGCCTGAGCCTTACGGTCAACGACATCCGCAATTAAGCGAATGCCCTGTTTTAGCCCTTCGTTGTAGGACTGCTCCTCATCCTTCATGGTGGGATTCATTTTATCCTGCTGGCCGACAGCATCCTTACGCAGCGAAATCGCCACCACGGGGATGCCCGCGCTTTGAATTTGCTGGATCATCTCCGCCGGCGCATAGTTAGCCACAAACACCACCTGAGGATGGAGAGCCAGCAGGCTTTCAATGTTCACCTGCGTCAGATCGCCCGGCATCGGAAGTGAATTAATAGCGGGCATAAAGCGTGAGAAGTCAGGGCCAAGCTGTTTCTTCCAGCTTTTAAGCACGCCGACAATATCCTTTTGCGCATCAAGCTGAACCAGAAGGTTTAACGTCTGATGTTGCAGGACAACAACCCGTTCTACACTGTCGGGCAAAGTAACCTCGCGCCCTAACTGATCGGTGATAATCCGATCCGCATGGGCAGAAAAAGCGATGAAAAGAGTAGCGAAGACAAGGGATAAGCGACGAATGGTTTGCATAGGTAAGCCAGTAGCTGGAATAAATTCGATATGCAATGAATTATATAACGAAGCTGCAGGTAATCCTATCGCCATGTATTATGAGTGGTTAAAACCTTACCGCAGTCAGACTATCGTTTTTAACTTATCCGTGTGAAATAGCCTGCGCGCAGGCCCAGGCGGAACTCCAGGCCCACTGGAAGTTATACCCTCCCAGCCAACCGGTGACGTCCATCACCTCGCCGATAAAGTACAGGCCCGGTACTTTTTTCGCTTCCATCGTGCGCGAGCTTAATTCATTTGTATCCACGCCGCCGAGGGTCACTTCTGCGGTGCGGTAGCCTTCCGTGCCGTTAGGCTGTACTCGCCAGCATTGCAGGGTTGCAACCAGTTCGCTTTGCTGGCGTGCGTTGAGCTGCTTTAGCGTCACGTCAGGGATCTGCTCCAGCTTTTGCAGACATTCTATCAGCCGTTTTGGCAGCACCATGGCAAGCGTATTTTTCAGGCTTTGATTCGGATGAAGGGCCCGCTGTTCATGGATGAACGTATCCAGATCGGTATCCGGCAGTAAGTTAACGCTCACGAACTCACCCGGCTGCCAGTAGCTCGAAAGTTGCAGCACGGCGGGGCCAGAAAGCCCGCGGTGGGTATACAGCAGGCTTTCGCGGAAGCTGACCCCGTTTTCTGCCGTAATGACCGACGGCACCGAGACGCCCGACAAAACCTGTAATTGTTCGAGCAGCGGTTTATGCAAAGTAAAAGGCACAAGGCCCGCGCGGGTGGGCAGCACCTGCAGGCCAAACTGTTCCGCAACCTTATAACCGAAAGGCGTGGCGCCCAGGCCTGGCATAGAAAGCCCGCCGGAGGCAATCACCAGCTTGCCCGTATGAACGTCGTCGCCGTTAAGCCTGAGCGTAAAACCTGCTTCATCGCGCTCGATACCCAGCACTTCGCTACGCAGGCGCGTCGTGACCTGACCTTGCTCACACTCTGCCACCAGCATATCGACAATCTGCTGCGCCGAATCATCGCAGAAGAGCTGACCAAGCGTTTTTTCATGCCACGCGATGCCGTGTTTACCGACCATCCCGATAAAATCCCATTGGGTATAGCGCGCAAGAGCAGACTTACAAAAATGCGGGTTTTGGCTCAGATAGGCTGCAGGTTCGGTATAAAGGTTAGTAAAGTTGCAGCGTCCCCCGCCGGACATCAGGATTTTACGGCCTGGTTTTTTACCATTATCGATAAGCAACACCCGGCTACCGGCCTGCCCGGCCATTGCCGCACAAAACATTCCGGCTGCTCCCGCACCAATAATAATGGCATCAAACTTTTCCACGACCGACTCCCGACTATGCTTAAGGGTGGGAATTGTAAAGATCGAACGCTGGTCACACCAGCGTAAAGCGCATTAACAATTGCAGGTAGTTGAAAAACAAAATGTAAATATTTTCCTTGTTTAGCGTCGAGACGATAAACATCAAGAAAAGTCTATATTTCACTTGGCGCATTAAGCCGTTGTCTTACATAATGCGCCGCGTTCATGTCCTCAAAATGGCGTAACGTCTATGCTACATTTGTTTGCCGGCCTGGATTTACATACCGGGCTTTTGTTATTACTTGCTCTGGCATTTGTTCTCTTCTACGAAGCGATCAACGGCTTCCATGACACTGCAAACGCAGTGGCAACCGTCATCTATACCCGTGCAATGCGCTCGCAGCTGGCGGTGGCAATGGCGGCGGTATTTAACTTCCTCGGCGTTCTGCTCGGCGGGCTAAGCGTGGCGTATGCGATCGTGCATATGTTGCCGACGGACCTGCTGTTGAACGTAGGGTCCGCTCATGGCCTGGCCATGGTGTTCTCTATGCTGCTGGCCGCGATTATCTGGAACCTCGGCACCTGGTATTTGGGCCTGCCGGCCTCCAGCTCCCATACGCTTATCGGTGCCATTATTGGTATCGGTTTGACCAACGCATTGATGACCGGGACTTCCGTAGTCGATGCGCTCAATATCCCGAAAGTGATTGGGATATTCATGTCGCTGATCCTCTCCCCGATTGTGGGTCTGGTGATTGCGGGCGGGCTTATCTTTTTGCTGCGTCGCTACTGGAGCGGCACCAAGAAAAAGCGCCGTATTCACCTCACGCCTGCTGAACGTGAAAAGCAAGACGGCAAGAAAAAACCGCCGTTCTGGACGCGTATCGCCCTGATTCTTTCCGCCATCGGCGTGAGTTTCTCCCACGGCGCAAACGACGGTCAGAAAGGCATTGGCCTGATCATGCTGGTACTCATTGGCGTGGCGCCAGCGGGCTTTGTGGTCAATATGAACGCCTCCGGCTACGATATTGCCCGCACCCGTGACGCCATCACGCACCTTGAGCAGTATTACGCGCAGCACGGCGAGGCTATTAAGCACGTGGTTGAGCTTAATCCGGTCATTCCTTCTCCGGAAGCAGTTCAGGGCCAGGATCAACCGACAGAGTTCCACTGCGATGCAAGCCGCGCCATAGTTGCCGTACAGCGTGCCAAAGAGCTGCTGGGCAATATCGACAGCTACGATAAGCTCAGCGTGGAGCAGCGCAGCCACATGCGCCGTTTGCTGCTTTGCATCTCGGATACCGCCGATAAAGCGGCCGGGCTTGCGGAAACTAAACCGGACGATAAGCGCTTCTTAAAAGAGCTGAAAACAGACCTGCTGTATACCATCGAGTACGCACCGATCTGGATTATCATGGCGGTCGCGCTGGCGCTCGGCATCGGTACGATGATTGGCTGGCGTCGCGTGGCGACCACTATCGGCGAGAAAATCGGTAAGAAAGGCATGACCTATGCGCAGGGCATGTCCGCGCAGATGACGGCCGCGGTTTCCATCGGTATTGCCAGCTACACCGGGATGCCGGTTTCCACCACCCACGTACTCTCTTCATCCGTTGCGGGGACGATGCTGGTTGACGGCGGCGGCCTGCAGCGTAAGACGGTAACCAATATCCTGATGGCCTGGGTATTTACCCTGCCGGTGTCGATCTTGTTGTCGGGCGGGCTGTACTGGATTTCACTGCATTTGATCTGACGTTGAAGCTGCAAAAAAAACGGGCCAGTTTACTGGCCCGTTTTTTTATCGGTGACTTTTAATGATTCAGTGCCAAATCATCAACCCGATAAGGCTGATGACCACCAGGCCGCACAGCGCGCTGGTCAGCATAAACTGACGGCGAAGCCTTTCACAGCGGCGGATAAACTCATCGTCGTGATGATCAAGATAGCGCTGGGCGTAAATATAACGCACCAGGCGGATCTGTTTACTGGGTTGACCATGTGCCGTAAAAAATCCCCCGCCGTCGACGTACTGATACAGCAGCGGATCGCATCCACGAAGCACGACTAACAAAGCACGTAATGATGAGTAGTAACGTGCCATATTCACCAGACAAACTACGCAAAGCGCCCAAAATAGCGCAACGGTGCTGATCATGTTCCCCTCCCGGCGTAGCCACGGAGCATCGCTCCGGGACGACCGCTCATCCCGACAACCTCGACAGACAGTTCAGCAATCAAAAGCCACCGGTTCACACTGGTTTCCGGAACGGCTTATTTAATAGTGTAGGAGATTCGTTATTTTTTTCGCCACTACGTTAATTATTATCAATACGGCGGCCGTTATTTTTGGCTTGAATGTTTAAAAGGTGGCGCATTGACGGTTTTTATCATTCGGGATAGGGTAGAAATATCATCTACAATATGAAGTCTTTACGCTGGATCCGAAGACGCACGGGAACATCTTATGGAAGGAGTAACATTATGGCTTACAAACACATTCTGATCGCGGTAGACCTCTCGCCTGAGAGCAAGGTACTGGTAGAAAAAGCCGTTTCTATGGCTCGCCCTTACAACGCGAAGGTTTCCCTGATTCACGTCGATGTAAACTACTCCGATCTCTACACCGGCCTGATTGATGTCAATCTGGGGGATATGCAAAAGCGCATCTCTGAAGAGACGCACCATGCGCTGAGCGAGCTTTCTACCGGTGCGGGTTATCCTATTGCCGAAACCCTGAGCGGCAGCGGCGATCTGGGCCAGGTGCTGGTAGACGCTATCAAAAAATACGACATGGATTTAGTGGTTTGCGGACATCATCAGGATTTCTGGAGCAAGCTGATGTCTTCTGCGCGCCAGCTTATCAACACCGTGCATATCGACATGCTGATTGTGCCGCTGCGCGATGAAGACGAAGATTAATTATTGCAGGCTCGCTAAACGGTAGGGTGGAAAGCGTCTGCGCCTTCCACCTGAAGATAGCTAATAGCAAACAGTAGCGGCGGAAGACGCAAGCCTGTCCGTCCTGGCTCTTCTTTTATTCCGCCTGGGTTGCCGGCGTTCCGGAATAAATGTCAAAACGATGGCCTTTCGTCACCACGGCGTTATGGGTTTCCACGCCGCCAAGCGGTGGCGCGTAATCCGGTCTTTTTACCACTACGCGTTTGCTTGCCAGCCGCCGCGCGGGTTCCAGCAGGCCGTCCGCATCTTCATCCGGCCCCACCAGCGACTGAAATACTCGCATCTCTTTTTTCACCAGCGCGCTTTTTTGCTTATGCGGGAACATTGGGTCCAGGTAGACCACTTCCGGACGCGGGGTAATATCGCTTAGCGCGGTAAGGCTTGAGGCATGGATAAGCTGTAAACGCTCCTGCAGCCAGCCGCCGATTTCCGCGTCCTGATAGCCACGGCGCAGGCCGTCATCCAGCAGTGCGGCAACCACCGGGTTACGCTCCAGCATTCGCACCCGACAGCCTACGGATGCCAGTACAAAAGCGTCGCGGCCCAAACCTGCGGTGGCATCTACCACCTCTGGCAGATAACCGCTTTTAATGCCGACAGCTTTTGCGACCGCCTCACCTCGCCCGCCGCCAAACTTACGGCGATGCGCCATGGCGCCGGAGACAAAATCGACAAAAATACCGCCAAGTTTTGGCTCATCGCGCTTACGCAATTCCAGATGTTCCGGCGTTAAAACCAGCGCCATTAACGCGTCTTCGTCGTGCGTCAGTCCCCAACGCTCGCTTAAAAGAGATAAGGCGCCGGAGTCGGCGCCTGATTCAGTGAGTAAACAGATTTTCACGAAATGGCTCAGCCCTTGATACCGTAATGAGCAAGCATAGCGTCGAGCTGCGGTTCACGGCCACGGAAGCGTTTGAACAGCTCCATTGGCTCCTCAGAGCCGCCGCGGGTCAGGATGTTATCAAGGAACGACTGCCCGGTTTCGCGGTTGAAAATCCCCTCTTCTTCGAAGCGGGAGTAGGCGTCTGCGGCCAGCACGTCGGCCCACAGATAGCTGTAATAACCCGCAGCGTAGCCGCCTGCAAAAATATGGCTGAAGGCGTGCGGGAAACGGCCCCACTGCGGCCCGGGCACCACGGCAACCTGTTTTTTGATTTCTGCCAGCGTTTCCAGCACTTTAGCCCCCTGCTCGGGCTTAAACTCGGCATGCAGGCGGAAATCGAACAGGCCGAACTCAAGCTGGCGCAGGATAAACAGCGCGGCCTGGTAATTCTTCGCCGCCAGCATTTTATCCAGCAGCGCTTTTGGCAGCGGTTCGCCGGTTTCGAAATGGCCGGAGATAAACGCCAGCGCCTCCGGCTCCCAGCACCAGTTTTCCATAAACTGGCTTGGCAGTTCGACCGCATCCCACGGCACGCCGTTAATACCGGAAACGCCCGCCGTCTCGACCTTAGTCAGCATGTGGTGCAGACCGTGGCCAAACTCATGGAACAGGGTGATCACTTCGTCGTGGGTAAAGAGCGCAGGCTTGCCGTTCACCGGACGGTTAAAGTTACAGGTCAGGTAAGCGACCGGTTTTTGCAACGAGCCGTCGGCTTTGCGCAACTGGCCCACGCAGTCATCCATCCACGCCCCGCCGCGTTTATTTTCACGGGCGTACAGGTCGAGATAGAAGCTGCCACGCAGTTCGTCTTTCTCGTCATACAGCTCGAAGAAACGCACGTCCTGATGCCAGACGTCGATATCCTTGCGCTCTTTGGCGGTGATGCCGTAAATGCGTTTTACCACTTCGAACAGGCCCGCCACGGCACGGTTTTCCGGGAAGTAAGGACGGAGCTGCTCGTCGCTGATGCTGTACAGATGCTGTTTCTGCTTTTCGCTGTAGTAAGTGATGTCCCACGGTTCCAGCTCATCAACATCGAATGCTTTTTTCGCAAAAGCGCGTAGCTGCGCCAGTTCGGCTTCGCCTTGCGGACGCGCACGTTTCGCAAGATCGGCCAGAAATTCGAGCACCTGCTGCGGGTTTTCGGCCATTTTGGTGGCAAGTGATTTCTCCGCATAGTTGCCAAAGCCCAGCAGCTCCGCCAGTTCGTGGCGCAGCGCCAGAATTTCTTCCATAACCGGCGTGTTATCCCACTTGCCAGCGTTTGGCCCCTGATCGGAGGCGCGAGTCGCATAGGCGCGGTACATTTCTTCACGCAGTTCACGGTTGTCGCAGTAAGTGAGCACCGGCAGGTAGCTTGGAATATCCAGCGTCAGCAGCCAGCCTTCCTGCTCTTTCGCTTCGGCCTGGGCGCGGGCCGCAGCCAGCGCGCTTTCCGGCATGCCGGAAAGCTCAGACTCATCGGTGATAAGCTTGCTCCAGCCCATCGTCGCGTCGAGCACGTTGTTACTGTAGGTAGAACCCAACTCGGACAGGCGCGCGGCGATTTCACCGTAGCGCTGCTGTTTTTCTTTCGGCAGGCCGATACCGGAAAGCTCGAAATCACGCAGCGCGTTATCAACGGCTTTTTTCTCCGCCACGCTCAGATCGGCATAGTACGCGCCGTCGCGCAAATCACGATATGCCTGATATAAACCTTCGTGCTGGCCAACCCAGGTGCTGTATTCGGACAGCAGCGGCAGCGTTTGCTCGTAGGCCTCGCGCAGCTCCGGGCTGTTCTGCACGGAGTTCAGGTGGCTTACCGGGGAGAAAATACGGCCCAGGCGATCGTCTACTTCCGCCAGCGGCTGGCAAAGATTATCCCAACGGTAAGGCGCGCCTTGCGCCACAACGCTTTCCACTTTCTCACGGCAGTCATCCAGCGCTTTCTGCACGGCAGGGACAACATGTTCAGGAAGCAGAGAGGAAAACGGAGGCAGATCGAAAGGGGTCAACAATGGATTGGTCATAAGCGCGGTTCCTGGTATCCGATAAGTAGAGCGCTCAGCTAGCGCTACAAAAGCAATCTAACTAACATGAGGCTTAGTGTAGTTAATTTCAATGCCGGGTGATAAGCATAAGGCTGTATACTGCACACATTACGTAGTCCTTCTTAGTCTTTTGGAAATCCTGCAAGCCATGCTCAGTTATCGCCACAGCTTTCACGCCGGCAACCATGCCGACGTACTGAAACACACCGTTCAAAGCCTGATTCTTGAATCCTTAAAAGAGAAAGAGAAACCCTTTCTCTATCTCGACACCCACGCAGGCGCAGGCCGATACAAACTGAGCGGTGAACATGCCGAACGCACCGGTGAATACCTTGAAGGGATCGCGCGCATCTGGCAGCAGGACGACCTGCCGGAAGAGCTGGAGCCGTATATCCGCGCCGTTAAAGCTTATAATCAAAGCGGCCAGCTACGTTACTATCCGGGCTCCCCGCTGATTGCACGCCATTTGCTGCGTGAGCAAGACAGCCTGCAGCTCACCGAACTGCATCCGTCGGACTTCCCGCTGCTGCGCGCTGAGTTTCAAAAAGACGGGCGCGCCCGCGTTGAGCGCGCCGACGGCTATATGCAGTTAAAGTCCAAACTGCCACCGGTTTCCCGCCGCGGCCTGATCCTCATCGATCCGCCTTATGAGATTAAAACCGACTATCAGGACGTGGTGAAAGGCATCAGCGAAGGCTATAAACGCTTCGCCACCGGCACCTATGCCCTGTGGTATCCGGTTGTCATGCGCCAGCAAATCAAACGCATGGTTCGCGATCTGGAAGAAACCGGCATCCGCCGCATTTTACAAAT
The DNA here is from genome assembly GCA_032000125.1 of Buttiauxella sp. Lineage (GTDB taxonomy): Bacteria > Pseudomonadota > Gammaproteobacteria > Enterobacterales > Enterobacteriaceae > Dryocola. Next base: position 142,635 of record DAMALH010000002.1, read on the forward strand.
TGAACTCGCGGTGCGCCCGGACAGCGATCAGCGCGGCATGACGGCTTCCGGCATGATCGTTATCAACCCGCCGTGGAAGCTTGAGCAGCAAATGGCGAACGCCCTGCCCTGGCTGCACAAAACGCTGGTGCCTGCTGGCACCGGGTCCACAACGCTTAGCTGGATCGTGCCGGAATAACGCCGCGATTAGCTCTGGGCTAGCGAGAGATGCACTGGATTTTCACCGGGCTTCTCCCGCTGGCCCTTTTTAGTTTTTGCCGGGTGCTCTGAGGCTTGCTTCTCCATCGGCAGGCGCTCTGAACTGCCGGTAAAACAGCCGCCCGGGCGAATCGAAAACGCAGCGCTGCGAATCACGCCATCCATTTCTCCGTGCTCAAGCAACTCTATTTTTTCGCCGGTGCATACTCCCTGAACACGTCCGTTAATCATCATCGTCGGCGCGGTAAACTCCCCTTCAATATAGCCATCGCGCATCACGTGCACTATGCCATCCGTCAGGGTGATATTACCCAGCACTTTCCCGTAAATATGAATATCGCCCTCAATTTCGATATTGCCGGTAATAATCACGCCCTGAGCGATAACGGTGCTGCGACGGGCGGAGTGTGCGCTCACATCAGGCAGGTCTTCAGCAGGCGGAACAGCGGCCTGCGTCGGCGCTCCAGCGAGGGTTTTCTCAACGGTTTCCTGATTTCTTTTTTTAAACATGTCCATTCCTTTTAGAGTGAGGATTAAATACAGCAAAAGGCAAAAAAATAGCGATGCAGCGGCGGCGTGCATCGCCGCTGACCAATGCAAAACGTAACAGGCAAGCGTACCAGCCCAGCTCAGCCAGGCGCCCCACAAAAGAACGTCCTTTTTTTGCAGGGCAGTTTTGATAAGTGACGGGGAAATAAGCCATCCTCTCCTTGTTGCTATAATGCGTCCGGGGACAGGGAGTATATAAAACGTGCATCCCGCCACTATGTTCTGAGTCAGAAACTGAGCGGATTTATCGCAAATCGACGCGCCCTATCACAGCCATAGAAGCACCCTTTGCGGCTTTGCGAGCTAACGCGTTACAATCCCGGCAATTAATTTCTTACTGATGGAAACCTGCAGATGACCAGACATTATGACTACCTCGCCATTGGCGGCGGCAGCGGCGGTATCGCCTCTATCAACCGTGCGGCAATGTATGGCAAGAAGTGCGCACTGATTGAGGCAAAAGATCTGGGCGGGACTTGCGTGAACGTAGGTTGCGTGCCGAAAAAGGTCATGTGGCACGCGGCGCAAATCGCTGAGGCTATTCATAACTATGGCCCGGACTACGGTTTTGACACCACGGTGAACCGCTTCGACTGGGACAAACTCATCGCCAGCCGCACCGCATACATCGACCGCATTCACACCTCTTATGACAACGTGCTGGGCAAAAACAACGTCGATGTCATCCGTGGTTTTGCCCGCTTTGTTGATGCCCGCACGGTAGAAGTGAACGGCGAAACCATCACCGCCGACCATATTCTAATCGCCACCGGCGGCCGTCCAGTCCACCCGGCTATTCCGGGCGTGGAACACGGCATTGATTCCGATGGATTCTTTGCGCTGCCGGCGTTGCCAAAACGGGTTGCCGTGGTTGGCGCGGGTTATATCGCCGTGGAAATCGCAGGGGTGGTCAACGCGCTGGGGTCTGAAACCCATCTGTTTGTGCGTAAACACGCGCCGCTGCGCACCTTCGATCCGCTGATCGTGGAGACACTGCTGGAAGTGATCAACGCCGAAGGCCCTACGCTGCACACCCAGGCCGTGCCGAAAGCGGTGGAAAAAAATGCCGACGGCAGCCTGACGCTGCATCTGGAAGATGGCCGTTCAGAAACGGTAGATTGCCTGATTTGGGCGATTGGCCGCGAGCCGGCAACGGACAACTTTAACCTTGCCGCCACGGGCGTGAAAACCAACGCTCAGGGCTATATTGACGTTGATAAGTTCCAGAACACCAGCGTAGCGGGTATTTATGCCGTGGGCGATAACACCGGTGCGGTGGAGCTGACGCCGGTTGCCGTTGCTGCGGGTCGCCGCCTGTCCGAGCGCCTGTTTAACAACAAGCCGGACGAACATCTGGACTTCAGCAATATCCCTACCGTGGTCTTTAGCCACCCGCCAATCGGCACCGTAGGGTTAACCGAACCCCAGGCGCGCGAGCAGTACGGCGACGATAACGTGAAGGTTTATAAATCGTCCTTCACCGCGATGTACACAGCGGTAACTTCGCACCGTCAGCCATGCCGCATGAAGCTGGTATGTGCGGGCGCGGACGAGAAAATCGTCGGCATTCACGGTATCGGCTACGGCATGGACGAAATGCTGCAGGGCTTTGCGGTAGCGCTGAAAATGGGCGCAACCAAAAAAGACTTCGATAACACCGTAGCGATTCACCCGACCGGCGCCGAAGAATTTGTCACCATGCGTTAAGAAGAAGGCCTTGTGACTTCGTAAACGCTTAGAGGCTGGCAACAGGCCAGCCTTCTTTTTACATTTTCATATAATCAATGAGCGCCCTAAGCTTTGGCGCCTGATTTTTTCTGTTGGGGAAAAATAGATAAAAACCATCAAAATCTGGCAGCCAGTTATCCAGCAGCGTTATAAGCTCGCCGCTGGAAATATACTTAAGATATGTTTCCTCCATACCGTAGCTAATTCCACCGCCTGCACAGGCAGTGCGCAGCATAACCCCCATATCATTTGTCGTCAGTACAGGCTTAACAGCCAGCGTGAATTCGCGCCCGTTCTCGGCAAATTCCCAGCGCCAGGCCGGTTCAGTCGGTGATTTTCGCCAGCCTATACAGCGATGCTCAAGCAGGTCGCGCGGATGCTGTGGAATAGCGTGGCCGGCAAGATATAGAGGTGATGCAACGACCACCTGTCGCTGGCGTGTGGAGACCCGCACCGCAATCATATCCTGCGCGATACACTCACCCAACTGTACTCCCGCATCATAGCCTTCGGCGACGATATCAACCTCAGCATCTGTAACCGTAATATCCAGCTCAATATGCGGATAGCGGGAAATAAATCCTGCCAGTAGCTCACCAGAGATAAAACGCTCCGCGATAGAAGAAACTGCCAGCCGTAAACGCCCGCGCGGGATCCCGCTTTGTTCGACAATGTCATCGCAGGCAAGCTGCAACTCGCCGATGGCGGGTGCAACTCGTTGATAGAGCTGCTCGCCGGCCTCAGTCAGGCTAATACTGCGGGTAGTGCGTTGTACCAGAGAAACGCCCAGCCGGTCTTCGAGACGTCGAAGGCCCTGGCTAATAGCAGGACGGGTGACCCCAAGCCGTTCGGCTGCGACTCGGAAGTTGCGGGTTTCAGCAATGGTTACAAATACTTCCAGGGCATTTTTATCCAGCATCATTGGTTAGCTTATGTTAACAGTGAAGTAATGAATAGATGGATTTTATTTATAACTGAAGCCACTTACGATAACCACTCTTAACCAAATGAGCAGGAGCACGTATGAACAGTAAAGTGGTTTTGATCACCGGCGCTTCCAGCGGTATAGGCGCTGGTATTGCCCTTGAACTAGCGAAAGCGGGTATGACGTTATTGCTCGGCGCTCGTCGTACCGATCGCCTTCAGGCTCTGGCGCAGACCTGCAGTCAGTACAATACTGAAGTGGTATGGCAGGCTCTGGACGTCACTGATAAAGCATCGGTTCAGGTCTTTGTCGATACGGCGCTGGCGCGCTGGGGCCATATTGATGTCATGATTAATAATGCTGGCGTAATGCCGCTGTCGCCAATGGCAGAATTAAAAGTTGAAGAGTGGGAGCTGACGGTTAACGTCAATATTAAAGGCGTACTCTATGGCATCTACGCTGCACTACCGGGCATGCTGGCGAGAAACAGCGGGCATATTATAAATATTGGCTCTGTGGGGGCACTTTCAGTGACGCCGACGGCCGCCGTTTATTGCGCCTCAAAATATGCCGTACGGGCTATTTCTGACGGCCTTCGCCAGGAAAACAGAGCCTTGCGAGTCACCTGTGTTCATCCCGGCGTGGTGGAGAGTGAGCTTGCCGATATCATCACTGATGAGGCCACCGCAACCATGATGCGTGACTACAGGTCTATTGCAATAACCCCTGATGCGATTGGCCGGGCGGTTCGTTATGCCATTGAGCAACCGGATGAGGTCGAGGTAAGTGAAATCGTTGTTCGCCCGACAAAAAGTCCTTATTGAGTAACCGGCTACCTTCTAAGGAGGTAGCATTCTCAGAATGCCCCCCGCTCTTACAGATAACGATAATCCCGCCCAGCTTCTGGCAAAGTCGCTGGCGCGTTTATCTCAACGAGCCAGGTTTTTTAAGCCGCTACCGCATCGCGTTATAAATCGCCTGCTGAATATCCACTTCATCCGTGCTTACTGGTTCTGGCCGCAGGCCCTGCGCTTTGGCTTCGTCGTAACGCCTCTGTTGGGCCGCCTGGCGCAGCAAGGCTCTTTCAAGCTCTTCTTTCTGACGCCTTACCACGCCCGGCGTGCTGCAAAAAGTTTGCAGGAAATTTTTGCGCATTGAGGTCAGGCTTTGCCCGTCTTTCATCGCCTGGGCTATGGTATTCATCATCCTGCGGCAAGGACGAACTTCATCCATTTGCGTGCGATATTGCAGCAGCGTGGTCAGCGCGTCGCGGTAATCTGCGGCCAGAGCGGATTCAGCGTATGAGGCTTTCCAGTTCATCCCACCCTGCATAAACAGCCGGATAATACGTGAATCCCCGCGCGTTATGGCCAGATGCAGGCTGTTTTCATCCCAGGTGACGCCCATATTTGCCAGCATATCGCGTGGACTATTATTTTCAGGCGCATGCTCAGCGGCCATTACCTTCGTCGCCACCTGCGGCGCAGCAGCGTCTTGCGAGGGACGGGTTGCATCGCCGAAGATCGTTAACGCGAACACCGCCATCCCGATAATCGCCACGCCGACTATGCCCCAAAGCGCCACGGAAGCGGTATCCGCCGCGTCGTGACGTTTGTTAGCATTGCGCAACTCAGGGCCTTCGATAGTATCTCTGACCTCTTCGTTATCGCCGCCGTTTGCCGCATGTTTTTTCTGCGCCTGAGCGATAAATTCCTGCAGTTCAGCCTCATCTTCCACAAGCAAAACCGCAGGGTTGACCTTTGTGCGCCCTTCATCAAACGCACGCTGAACCGGCGCGCTGGTTTCCTGGTAATAGTTATCCAGCAACGCCATTTGCACCGTGGTAAGTGGACGCTGCTGCATCAGGTCATTGCGGATTTGGCGAATATCATCCAGAAAGGTTTGCAGGGTTTTGCGCTTGTCGATAAGGAAACTAAGCTGAGGGGCATTTTGATAGAGCGCCGCATAGTGGCGAGCAAACTCCTTTTTATCCACCACAAGGAGCGATAGCTCGCTAAAGCGCAGGCCGCTGAGAATATCGCCACGATCGGCATTTTTGAGCCAGCGCCGGACATTATCGCCGCCAAACTGTCTCTTAAGCTGATTAACGAGCTGCGCCTGGCTACCCCATGCGCTGTTAATCAGCCCGCGAAGCATCAGTTCCAGCGCGCGAATTTGCCGCTGCGCCATCTGTTGCTGCGCCTCGCCGCCGGTGGATAAATCGGTGGAATAGCCCAACAGCGGCTGCTTGCTGCGCACAAGTTCGAGATAGCTCACAAAGCGCAACGCGGAAATCAACTGGTTTCCGCTGACCTCCTGCCCGCTTTCATACTGCGGAACAAGCTGCTGCAGATGGCGTAACAGCAGGGTGAACTGCGAAATCTCCGCATCGTTAAGGTTAAGACGACGCGCCACCGCAGCCCAGCTTCCCATACCCTGACGGGCCTGTTCGAGCTGTTGAAAAAACCATTGCGGATCTTTGCCATCCGCGGCGCGAATTTTAAGTAACGGAAGGATTTGTAACGAGGCCTGACGAATCACACTCAGGCAAGTCTCAAACTTATCCCGTGTCAGCAGCTGTGCGTTGCTGGTCATAATTATCCTTATATTAAGGTAACTGGCGCATAAGCGCCTGACGCGAGCGGGTCGCGTCGTCCATCTGCGATGGTAATTTTTATGGTTATTGGCTGCGGGTAGAGATGCGCCATTAAAGCGGAGTTTAGCGCAGCGGCTTTCGAGTCTATGCCGCAAAAAGAGGGGAAAAGTTAAGCATTTTCCAGAACATGGCTTAACGCTTCACCGGTTTTACGCAGCGCCGCTTCGATTGCATCATCTACCGGCAAAGCATAGTTCAGACGCAGACAATTACGGTACTTTCCCGATGCAGAAAGTAGCGATCCGACGGCAATATGAATATTTTTCTCCCGCAGAGCGCAGCAAACCGGCACAACATCGATATTCTCCGGCAGCTCAACCCACATCATAAAACCGCCCTGCGGACGGCTGACGCAGATGCCGCAGGGAAAATATTGCCGCACCCGGCATGTAAACACCTCAAGGTTACGCTGGTATTGCTGACGCATGCGGCGAAGATGGCGATGGTAGTTACCGTTACGAATAAACTCAGCCACCGCCATCTGGGCAAAAGTACCGGTGCTGCCGGTAACGATGTATTTCATGTGGAGCGCGCGATCGAGATAGCGCCCAGGCACAATCCAGCCCACCCGCAGCCCCGGCGCCAGCGTTTTAGAAAATGAGCTGCACAGCAGCACGCGGCCATCCAGATCGAGGGATTTTATCGTCATCGGGCGTGGATATTCATAGGCGAGTTCGCCGTAAACATCGTCTTCAATAATCGCAATATCAAAGCGCTGAGCGAGATTAAGCACCGCCCTTTTACGCGCCTCCGGCATGATAAAACCGAGCGGATTATTGCAGTTCGGCACCAGGATTACCGCTTTGATCGGCCACTGCTCAAGCGCCAGCTCCAGCGCTTCGACGCTGATACCCGTTACGGAATCGGTCGGTATTTCAATCACTTTGATGCCGAAGGCGCGCAGCATTTGCATGGTGCCGTGAAACGACGGCGACTCCACCGCCACAATATCGCCCGGCTCGCAAACCGCGCGGATCGCAATAGACAACGCCTCATGGCAGCCGTTGGTAATAAGAATATCTTCAGCGGTCGCAACGCATCCGCTGTCCAGCATCAGACGGGAAATCTGCTCGCGCAGCGCGCGCATCCCGTAAACGCTGTCATAGCCCAGCAGCTCGGCTTCCTGATACTGCGCGATACGGCTCAGTTCACGCCACAAGGGCTTGATGGTGGGTTGCGTCACGTCCGGCGCTCCGCTGCCAAAAGCAACCACCTCGCACTCCTCACGGGAAAGCAGTTGCTCCAGCACCGCGTCCCACTGGGTAATTTCAACCGGTCGCTGCACCGGGCGGGTCAACTGCGGGACCGGCGGCTGCGCTTTGCGCTGGGTAACGAAATAGCCGGAACGCGGCTGCGGCGAGATAAGCTGCCGATCTTCAAGAAGATGGTAGGCCTGCTGAACGGTGCTGATACTGACGCCGTGCTCGCTGCTGAGGCTTCTTACCGAAGGCAGCCGCTCGCCGCTGCGATACAGCCCCTGTTCGATGCGTTCCGCCAGTAAAGTGGCGAGATGCTGGTAGCGCGTCATGCTGTATCCTCACGATTAACCATACAGTTTCCCAGACCAGTACAGAGCGCGGGAAAAAATGTAATTCAGTTCATGTTTTAGCCTTTGTGTATGTTAAATAAAAGTGATTTTTGAATCTGTCTGCGATCTGTATGGCGGCGCATGATGACCCTCAACGCGGCAAGAGGAGAAGCATCATGGGTTACGAAGAAAATCGCCCTCATAAACCTTTCTATGGCTTTGTGATGATTTATCACTACTTTCGGAAAAGATGGGTGCAGCGCCGAAACGCCCGGGCTTTACAGGGGCTCAGCAAGGAGCAACTAAGGGACATTGGGCTAACGCAGGATGACCTGTCACGCTGGAAATAGTCTTTCCTGACGGCGGCGGATATCCACCGCCGTTATTTTTGTCACGCTCGGTTATAAGACGAACGGCTGACCTTATGCCAGGCTTAACAGGTGTACCTCGAAGCGCTAACTCAAGGAGTAGCTATGAAAAAAGTTCTGGTAATAGCGGGGCTCAGTGCCGTACTTAGCCTGTCGGTGATGGCAGACGACAAGGGCGGCTTTAAAAACGATGCAGCGCCGCCACCGCCTCACGCCATGGACAAAGGCTATCGCGGCATGGAAGACGCCAGAGGAATGACCATCGTGCAGGCAAAAGCGATGCACGACGGAGCAACTATATCGCTGACCGGCAACATCATTAAAAAAACCGGTGAAGACAGATACCAGTTCAGAGATAAAACCGGCACCCTCGATGTTCATATCCCGCCAGCCGTGTTCGACGATCGAAAACTTAGTCCGGACGAACTGGTCGCCATTAACGGCACGCTGGATAAGAAACACAAGCCTGTAGTGATGAAAGTGGATCATTTTCAGAAACAGTAAGGGCTGAATACAGGGTGGAGGAACCGCCTCCACCCTGCCTGCTATAAAAACATCCCGCCCGACACTTCAATGCGCTGCGCGTTAGCCCAGCCCAGCTCATCGCTCAGGATGGCGGCCATCGCGCTGCCGATATCATCCGGCTGGCCGACGCGTCCCAATGCTGTTTGTGCAGCAATGGCGTTGCTGAGCTGTGGGTTATCACGCACCACGCCGCCGCCGAAATCGGTGGCAATAGCGCCCGGTGCAATAATATTTACCGCAATACCCCGCTCGCCCAGCTCTTTAGCCTGATAGCGCGTCAGCACTTCCATTGCCCCTTTCATGGCGGCATACGCGGCTTTGCCCGGCAGGGCAAAACGGGTCAGACCGGTTGATACATTCAGGATACGGCCGCCGTTTTTTATCATCGGCAGTAAATGCTGCGTCAGGAAGAAAGGCCCCTTCAGATGGATGTTCATTAATTCATCAAACTGCGCTTCCGTTGTTTTTTCGAACGCAGCGTCAAGACCGATGCCCGCATTGTTCAATAAATAATCAAACGAATCGCGTTGCCAAACATGCTGCAGCTGCTGTTTCACTTCTGCCGCAAAATTCGCAAAGCCCGAACTGTCGCCAACGTTTAGCTGAATAGCCACCGCTTTCACGCCTTTTAGCTCAATTTCACGCACGACGTCCTGCGCTTCAGCCTGCCTGCTGTTCCAGGTCAGAATAATATTGATTCCTTTCTCCGCCAGCCTCAGCGCTGCGTTTTTACCTAACCCCCGGCTCCCGCCGGTCACTAATGCGATAGATTGCTGCATGATTTGCCTCACTGGTTGCTGCTGGATGATTGAGATAAAGCTTATTAGCTGCTACAAGATCAATAAAGGTTGCCGATTGCGCATCACTGTTTCACTACAAACAACAATGCGGGATTGAAGTGGATAAAATAAACGCAATGCAGCTGTTCCTGAGAGTGGCTGAGCTTGAAAGTTTTTCCCGTGCCGCAGATACGCTTGGGCTTCCTAAAGGTAGCGTATCGCGGCAGATTCAGGCGCTGGAAAACCTGCTTGGCACGCGTTTGCTCTACCGAACCACGCGTCGCGTTCAGCTTACGCAGGATGGAATGGTGTACTACGAACGCTGCCGGGATTTGCTGGCAAATCTCGAAGAGCTGGATGGTCTTTTTTTGCACGATCCTTCGTCCATCAGCGGGCGGCTGCGCGTCGATATGCCGGTGTCGTTGGCAAAGGATCTCGTCATGCCAAAGTTACCGGCGTTTTTACAGCAGTATCCCGGCATTGAACTGGAGCTTTCCAGCAGCGACAGGCTGGTGGATGTCGTTCGTGAAGGCTTTGACTGTGTGGTGCGGGTAGGCCAGCTAAAAGATTCAGGCCTGGTCGCACGCAGCCTCGGCAAACTGACCCAGATTAACTGCGCCAGCCCCGATTATCTGGCGCGTTTTGGCTACCCGGAGAACCTGGACGATCTCGCCTCCCACGCCGTGGTGCATTACGCATTAAACCTCGGCACGCGGCCGCAAGGCTTTGAGTTTGTGGCCGATAAAACCACACAGTGGATTAAAACCGGGGGCGTCATCACCGTAAACAGCACCGAAACCTATCGCGCGGCCTGCCTTGCCGGGCTGGGGATTATCCAGGTGCCGCGTACTGGCGTTAAAGAACTGCTGAAAAGTAAAAAGCTAATAGAAATTTTGCCGCAATATCGTGCCGCGCCGATGCCTGTCTCGCTGCTCTATCCGCACCGTCGCAACCTTTCGCGCCGCGTACATTTATTTATGGAATGGCTCACGGACGTAATGAAAGCTTATGTAGATTAACGTTGCAGCTATAATTTTCTTAAGATGTGGACAAATACATAAGGAAAATTTAATGACGGACAAGCAGGACAACCGCCCTACCGACTCGCTGGATTATGAACCCGTTGCCAAATTTCAGACGGAGCCTAAGCCCGAAAGCGCCCCAGCCGGGCAGCCCGATGAGTCGGAGCCGCTGGTCAATATCACCACCAGTAACGAAACGCTGAACAGCACGATCGCCACCGTAAACAAAGCGGCGAGGCGCCCGATGGTGGCGCACCTTTTACGGGCCACAGAGCGGTTTAGCGATCGCCTCGGCAACCAGTTTGGTGCGGCGATAACCTACTTTTCGTTTCTGTCGCTTATCCCCATCATGATGGTGGCCTTTGCCGCCGGGGGCTATATTCTTGCTTCACACCCCACGCTGCTACAGGATATTTTTAATAAAATTCTCGAAAACGTCAGCGATCCGACGCTTGCCACTACGCTGAAAAGCACCATAAGCACCGCCGTACAGCAGCGCACGGCGGTCGGCCTGGTGGGACTTTTAGTGGCGCTTTACTCAGGCATTAACTGGATGGGTAACCTGCGCGAGGCCGTACGTGCCCAGTCGCGCGATAAATGGGAGCGCAACCCGCAGGACAATGAAAAATTCTGGGTGAAGTACCTGCGCGATTTTATCTCGCTAATTGGCCTGCTGGTGGCGCTGATCGTAACCCTGTCCATTACCTCCATTGCCGGTTCGGCGCAGGATACTATTATCCACTTCCTGCGCCTGGACGGCATTGAGTGGCTTAAACCTGTCTGGTATCTGGTAGGCCTGAGTATCTCCATCTTCGCCAACTATCTTCTTTTCTTCTGGATATTCTGGCGCCTGCCGCGGCATCGCCCGCGTAAAAAAGCGCTGATTCGCGGTACATTCATTGCGGCGATTGGTTTTGAAGTCATTAAGATAATCATGACCTACAGCCTGCCCAAGCTTGTCAGCTCGCCGTCCGGCGCGGCTTTTGGCTCCGTATTAGGGCTGATGGCGTTCTTCTATTTCTTCGCGCGCCTCACGCTATTCTGCGCGGCGTGGATTGCCACCGCCGAGTATAAAGACGACCCGCGTATGCCGGGGAAATCACACAGGTAAGCGCTCTGCTTTTCCTCTCCCGCCGGGAGAGGAAAAGCAAATCAGCACATAAATCCAGCCTGTAACTTTTATTTAACCAAAAAGCAGTTTTATCAACTGACTTAATAAATTTATCCAGAATTATACAGAACAATACCTCCGGGACTGGATATTATCCGCTTTATGTACAAAATTCGTTCAAATCCGGCGCGGGAGCCGCATTGAAATAAGGCTTTTGCTATGAGTAATATGGCCGTTCGTTCGTCCAATAAATAAGAAAAAATTATGCAAGCATCCATTGCCACAACTATCGAGAGCGAGGCTGACGCCACGCCGGTTAACTCACGGGGAAAAGTTGTCGTTGCCTCTCTGGTCGGCACGGCCATTGAATTCTTCGACTTCTATATCTATGCCACCGCGGCCGTGATTGTCTTCCCGCACATTTTCTTCCCGCAGGGCGATCCGACGGCCGCCACGCTGCAGTCGCTGGCAACTTTTGCCATCGCCTTTGTCGCACGTCCGATTGGCTCCGCGCTGTTTGGCCATTTTGGCGACCGCGTAGGTCGCAAAGTAACGCTTGTCGCTTCACTGCTGACAATGGGGGTTTCAACTGTCCTCATCGGCCTGCTGCCAGGCTATGCCACTATCGGCGTTATGGCGCCGCTGCTGCTGGCGCTTGCACGTTTCGGACAGGGTCTGGGCCTGGGCGGCGAATGGGGCGGGGCGGCACTGCTGGCGACGGAAAACGCTCCGCCGCGCAAACGCGCACTCTATGGCTCCTTCCCGCAGCTGGGCGCGCCGATTGGCTTTTTCTTTGCTAACGGCACCTTCCTGCTGCTCTCCTGGCTGCTGACCGACGAGCAGTTCATGGCCTGGGGCTGGCGCGTACCTTTTATTCTGTCTGCGGTTCTGGTCATCATCGGCCTGTATGTTATCATGCTCGCCACTTACACGCTGTTCTACATCATGACGGTCTACTCCATGACCTACAGCACCGCCGCCGTACCGGTTGGCCTTGGCTTCTCGCGCAACGACGTGCTGTGGATGCTGATGATGGCGGTAATTGGTTTTGGCGTGATGGTGCCGATTGCAGGCTATCTGGCTGACGCGTTTGGCCGTCGTAAATGCATGATTGCAATTACCAGCCTGATCGTTATCTTTGCTCTGTTTCTCTTCCAGCCGCTGCTGGGCTCGGGCAGTTCAACGCTGGTGATGGCGTTTTTGTTAATCGGCCTGAGCCTGATGGGGCTGACCTTTGGCCCGATGGGCGCGCTGCTGCCGGAGCTGTTCCCGACCCAGGTGCGCTATACCGGTGCCTCGTTCTCTTACAACATGTCTTCGATTCTGGGCGCGTCCGTAGCGCCTTATATCGCCACCTGGCTGCAGGCAAACTATGGCCTGTTCTATGTGGGCGTTTATCTGGCCGCCATGGCGGCGCTAACGCTGATTGCGCTGCTGTTGACTAAAGAGACCCGCCACCAGTCGCTGTAATGCAAAACAGCGCGGTTTAAGGCCGCGCTGTAATTTCAAAAACCATCAAATATAAAATCCATTGCGCTCTTAATCTCTGCCCGCCAGGGCATCGCGCTTCCTGCTTCTTCCCGAAGGATAGCCTTATCGACACTGGCCATTTCATGGGTCATTACGATGAATCGCTCTCCTTCAACTTCCACAACAGGGCAAATCCGTTCGGGCAGTTTTGCCTGAGCACTGGAGGAATGCACCAAAGGAATGACTATCCTTGTAGTCAGTAAATCAACCAAGTCACTTTGTACGTCGATGAGGTAAGGGTAGCGCTGGTTAGTACTGCCATTGCGGTAAATATAATATTGCACGATCAGAACTTCCGATGTTCATCAGCAAAGTTTCCACACTGCTCCGTGATGCGATTGAGTTCCAGAAGTCCCTCACGGTTACGTTGCTTCCACTGCTGACGTTCGATTTCCTCTAGATCCTGAGCAATAACAACGCTCAGGCGCTGCGACAAATTAAGGCCATGCGCACGTGCGCGTGCATAAAGCTCATCGTCGATGGTGACACTTACGGTTCGTTTTTGGCTTTTGATTACGGCACTCATTGCATTACCTCTTGCTAAAAGCACGTGCTATATACACGTGCTTTTAGCACTATATAAGTGGGCCAAACTTTGCTCAATTTTATTTCTTCATCTGCCCCAGAATGTTCCGGCACTGATTATCGTTGCCCTCTGACGGCGAGATTAGCGCCAATAGAGCAGCCGCTGGCGTCACAAGCGTTGCCAGCGCTGCGGCTACCGCGCCACGAGCTATCAGCGGCCCGGCTTTCACGCCAGCGTTCGGATTTTTAAAGGTGCCGCGGACATAAAGCGGCGAGCGCAGGGTAATAATACGAATCCCCTTACTTTCCGGGTCGATGGTTAAATCGAGCCGCTCGTCGGCAAAGCTGGTGGTGCCCGTTACGTTAATCAGGGCGTTTTCCGTGTCAAACGCGAAGATGCGTGGCGTCGCTACCCCACCGCGTAAATCCAGGTTCGCAGCGGCACAGTTAATCCGCACTTCGTCATCGCCAAAGATTTGCCCGACAATGTAGTTACCGACGTTGAGGCCCACAATCTCCATCAGGTTACGGCTGATTAAGCCGTCGTTCATCAGGAGCTTGAGGTTGCCGTCGCTGCTGCCAAGCAGCGCTGCTACCGAGTTACCGCGCCCGCGAATATCCGCATCGCCGTTCAGTTCGCCAAGCGTTTTCTGCATCGTCTCAACTTTTGGCATTAGCTGTTTTAGCTGTAAGCGGCGCGCCTGAACCTCTGCCCGGCCCTGCATCGGTTTCTTATCCCCTTCAAGGTGGATATTGGCGTTGATGGTGCCGCCCGCCATGCCGAATTTGAGCGGCTCCAGGCGCAAATCAGCGTTTTTGAGGATGATATGGGTGTTGAGATCGCTAAGCGGCAGCGTACCGCTGTGTTCTATACGCTTGCCTTTAAAGCGCACGTCCGCATCCATCACGTCCCATTTGTCCGTTTCAAAGCGGTCATAAGGCAGCACTTTATCGGCAGGCTGTACCGTTTTCTCGCCTTTTTTCTCCTCGGCTTTTTTGCTCTGCTGCGCGCCTTTACCGGAGTCCACGCCGATAAGCGGCCCTAAATCCGCCAGACGTAGCTGTTTGGATTCCAGCTCGCCCTCAAGTTTAGGACGCGGCTTGCCCTGCGAGTACGTCAGCGAGCCGTGAATATCGCTGTCGCCGATACGGCCGTTAAAGTTCTGATAGCGGAAGACCGATCCCTTTTCAGTATCGATTTTCGCCAGCAGGTGCCCGTCGGTTTCAAACGGCGGCGTATCCGGCAGCAGTACGCCGGTCAGATCGTAGAGGTTACCCAGCGAGTCGCCGGAAAACTTCAGCCGAAGATCGACGCCGCCCATTTTCATTGGATCGTTAATGGTGCCGATTAGCGCAACGCGAGAATTGCCGGAATGGACATCCGCCTGGACCGGGAAGGCCGTGTCGCCTTCGCTACGCAACGCCAGCATGCCGCCAATTTTCCCGGTGCCTTCAATCGGCTCGCCGTTATAGCGCCCGTCCACCTTCAAGCCAAATACGTAATCGCCGGCTTTTGCGGCGTCTTTGCCGTTTGGCTTCGCGCCTGACACTTCATTAAACGGCAGCGGCTTACCGAGCGGATCGACGATGATGACCATGTCCGCTTTCGACACTTTGTCATCAACGGAAACGCGGCCTTTATCGAACAGGATATTATCCATGCGGAACGACCACGCAGACGGCGTCTTTTCCTGGTCTTTGTTTTCGTCGCCTGCAAGCTTAAACGTCCAGTTATTGTTTTTTTCGGACAGGCGAATCAGCCGCGCATCAGGTTTTACAAGCTTGATCCACGGGATATATACGGTTTTGGTAAGCAGTGCTAAAGGCGCGAGAGTGGCATCCACACGCGGCAGGTGCACCATAGTGACTTCAGGAATATCAGGAGGATTACCGAGGATAATATCTTCGGCGTGAACATGGGGCCAGGGCACCCAGCTTCGCCAGCCGGTTTCCTCTTTATTACGCTCCCACACCACCCCCAAATCACCGCGTATAGCGAAGGGACGGTTAAGTTCCGTCGAGACTTTTTGGTTGATGGTCGGTTTGAGTCGATTCCAGTCAAACGTAGCGATCACGATGATAGCTATCACAACCAACAACAATAAAATCCCGACTACCGCACTGATAATTTTACCGGTTTTTGACATGCTTTCCCTCTTCCCGACGTGACTTACCTTAACTAAAGATAGTTTAGGGTAGCCAAAACGGCATCAGGGAAGACGAATCAGTACGTTTTTCAGATTTTCAAACGGGACGGGACGGGACAAATAGTAGCCCTGGGCAGCAAAAGCCGGCGATGCCTGAACGTCACGCCACTCTTCTAACGTTTCAACGCCTTCTACAATCACGCCCTTACAATAGCGGTTCATTAGCTGCAGCAGCATGGTAAACAGGGTACGGCCTTCATCGCTTTTACGCAGCATGATAAACAGATCGCGCGCAACTTTGATGTAGTCGTATCGCACTTCGCTCAGCGCCGAGAAATTCGCCATGCCCGTGCCAAAGTCATCAAGCCACAGCGGGCCGAATTCTTGCAGATGCGCAAGCGTCGCGGCCTGAGGCTGGGTAATATGTTCCACCAGCTCGAAGCGCACCCAGGGAAGTTTATCAATAAGCGCCAGAATCGGCTGATGATGCTTCATCGCCATCAGCGTAGGGCCATCAACGTTTACCGAGGCCAGAATGCCGTGCTCAAGGAAAGTGGATTGCCAGGTTTCCAGCAGAATCAGCTGCTCTTCAATTACACTCAGCCGGCTGCGTGTGGAAATAGACAAGAAATAACGATCCGGAGGAATACGAACCTCTTTCTCACTCGGATGCGTCACAACGGTCAGCAGCTCCACTGCCATTAGCGTACCGTCAATCTTATAAATCGGCTGAAAGGTATATTGCCGCTGGCACTGTAACCAAAACCGCCTTTCCTGCAAACTTTCGACACTCGCTTCAGCCGTATTAAGCCGGTGAGTGATCTGCTTCAACTTCATCCTGCACGTCCTGTTTAACTTGATAACTCAGATGGCCCGTCGAAAGGTTATCGGCGTTGCGATTGATAACTTTATGTTCATCATCGGCGCAAAAGCGCGCCGGCAAATTTCCACCTTCGCATCAATAAGCTGGCACAGCTCAAAACTTTCCGAAACGGTGTTTTAAATTGATTGACTCATTTTTTGGCGCGGCCCACACTGTTCTTAATTCTACTTATGCAGGTTCCAACATATGCCAACCCGGAAAATTGCCGTTATCGGCGAATGTATGATTGAACTGTCGCAAAAAGGTGCGGAAGTTAACCGCGGCTTTGGTGGCGATACCCTAAATACCTCTGTCTATATTGCTCGTCAGGTTGAGGCGAACGACCTTGAGGTTCACTACGTCACCGCGCTGGGGGAAGATAACTTCAGCCAGCAAATGCTGGATGCGTGGCAAAAAGAAAACGTTCGCACCACGCTCACCCAGCGTCTGGAACACCGTTTGCCTGGCCTGTATTACATCGAAACGGACGCCAGCGGTGAACGCACCTTCTATTACTGGCGTAACGAAGCGGCGGCCCGTTTCTGGCTGGAGAGCGAGCAGGCCGAAGCGATCTGCGCCGAGCTGGCACAATTCGACTATCTCTATCTGAGCGGCATCAGCCTTGCCATTCTTAACCCGGCCAGCCGGGAAAAATTAATGGCGCTGCTGGGCAAAGCGCGCGCTAACGGCTGCAAGGTGATTTTCGATAACAACTATCGCCCGCGCCTGTGGACGAGCAGGGAAGAGACGCAGAAGGTTTATCAGCAGATGCTGGAGTATACGGATATCGCCTTCCTGACGCTGGATGACGAGGATCTTTTGTGGGGCGAGAAACCGGCGCAAGAGGTCATTGCCCGCACGCAGGCTGCAGGCGTGCAAGAAGTGGTGATTAAACGCGGCGCGGAGTCTTGCCTGGTTGCCATTCAGGGCGAACCGCTACTGGACGTGCCTGCCGTAAAACTACCGAAAGAAAAAGTGATTGATACAACCGCGGCCGGAGACTCATTCAGCGCCGGGTATCTGGCCGTTCGTCTTACCGGGGGGGACGCCGAAGCGGCAGCAAAACGCGGTCACTTAACGGCAAGTACCGTGATTCAGTATCGTGGAGCTATTATTCCTCAAGCGGCGATGCCCGCGTAATACCTCATCCCAGGCCTCTCCCCGTCAGGAAAGGCCTGGTTGAAACAGCGTTACGAAGGCGGGATATCCGACACATCCTGCTTAGGATTATCCGTCAGCGGCTGAGCATGCGGAGGCGTCATGACTTTCTCCCACGTCTCCTGCAGCTCCTTCATATTAAACTCCGCCTCGCCCTGCGGCTGCAGCAGCACCAGGGACATATCCTGTGACAGCTGCTGACGCAGGTCCTGGTTAAGCATGGTCAGCGTCAGGCTATTCAGGAAGTCCTGGCGCAGCTTCTGATACTGCTCCGGCGCGATATCCACAACCTGATTTTGCAGCGAACGCATGCGCTGGCTAATCAGCACATCGGTATCGGTGCGGGCATAGGTGGCAAACAGTTTCGTCAGCTCCATGTTCTTCTGCGCAATCAGCGCGTCAAACTCTTCCTGCGAAAGCCCGTTATCGCGCGCGCGCACCAGCTCGCGTCCTACGGTTGCCAGGTTGCCATTCAGCTTATCGTTCGGCGTTTCCAGGTTGATGCCGCACTGCGCACGCAGGTAAAGCACGCGGCAGTCAAAGTTCAGGTTAAGATCTTTAGCGTTCCCTTTGCTGAGATTCTGCTGCACGTGCCAGAACAGCGCCTCACGGGCAAGGTCGGCACGCCAGTAGCGCAGCAGCGTTGCGGAATCGCGAATTGGCTGCCACGGGCTGTCCCACATCAGCGACAGGCGATCGTTGCGCACGCTCCCGGTCATCAGGCTGACCGGTTCAGGCCTAAGCGGGGAAAGCGTTGGTACCGGGGCTGGCGTGGCACGCTTGCCCTCCAGCCCGCCGAAGGTCTTATTGATCTGTTCAGCAACGCTGCGGCTGTCCACGTTGCCGACCACGATCAGGGTCATGGCGTCCGGGGTATACCATTTTTTGTAGAACGCATTGAGCTGCCCGGCATCGACCGGCTGTTTTAAATCTTCGGCAGGATCGTGGCCCAGCAGCGTGGAGCCTTTCAGACGATAGCGCCACCAGCTATCCTGGGTGTCCATCGGCCAGGTAGCGACCATGTCCTGCGCCTGCAGGGCGGCATCAACGGCTTCAGGCGTCACCGCCATATTGCCGCTGCTGTCGGCAAGAAACGTCAGCGCTTCTTTGAGCAAATCATTGCGGTTATTCGGCAGGCTGAGATTAAACAGCGTGAAGTCGTAAGAGACGATAGCCGGCGGCAGGGGACGCGCTGGGTCCGCGCTCTGCTGCCATAAAGAGCGGGCCTGCAAAGGCTGCAGGCTGCCGTGTTGCGTCAGCGCAAGGCGCGGCAAAAAGTGGCTGTAGCCGCTCTGCTGGGTGCTCTCAGTCAAGGAGCCGGTATTTACCAACAGACGAATTTCTATACGATCGCTGGGGCGCTGCGGAGTAGCAAGAACCTGCCACTGAAAACCATTTGCAAGCTGGCCTTCCTGCCATGCCGGGTCGGGCTGTAGCGTTTCTGCCTGCACACTACCGGCGGCGGCGACCAACAGCAATCCGCCAGCTAAGAGTCGAATTTTGGTGCCCTGCATGTGTACCCCTGAGAAACATTCCTGGTTAAAAAGTATAACGACGGTGCAGACTTACCTGAAAAGCCGACGTTGGTGACGTTTCACCATTCCGTTTGACCGCATTTGTGCGAAAACGTCACGTAAAAATTAAAAAATAGCCAAGAGCTAGCGTAATCAGGGGTAATTATGCGCAGCCACCCGCAGCGAGGGCAAGTCGCCGCGGGCAATTGGCAGGATTAAGGAGAGACTTCGGTCACTTTTTTGGCGGAATGTTTGTTACCGAGCGTTTCTTTAAGCTGTTTTTCATCCAGTTGGTTCACCCATTTCGCCACGACGATTGTCGCCACGCCGTTGCCAACCAGGTTTGTCAGCGCACGCGCCTCAGACATAAAGCGGTCGATGCCGAGAATCAGCGCCAGGCCCGCCACCGGTAAATGCCCCACGGCGGAAAGCGTCGCTGCCAGCACGATAAACCCGCTGCCTGTTACGCCCGCCGCGCCTTTAGATGAGAGCAGCAGCACCACCAGCAGCGTGATTTGATGGAAGATATCCATGTGGCTGTTGGTTGCCTGGGCGATAAACACCGCCGCCATCGTCAGGTATATCGAGGTTCCGTCCAGGTTAAACGAGTAGCCCGTTGGGATAACCAGCCCCACAACCGACTTGCGGCAGCCAAGCTTCTCCATTTTCTCCAGCATACGCGGCAGCGCGGACTCGGAGGACGACGTGCCCAGCACGATCAGCAGCTCTTCGCGGATGTAGCGGATAAACTTGAAAATATTAAAGCCGGTAACGCGTGCAATAGTACCTAACACCACCACCACAAACAGAATGCAGGTAATGTAGAAGCAGATGATGAGCTGGCCGAGCTGCACCAGCGAGCCGACGCCGTATTTACCGATGGTAAACGCCATCGCCCCGAAAGCCCCGATCGGCGCCAGGCGCATGATCATATTGATGATGCCAAAAATGACCTGCGAGAAACTTTCGATAACGTTGAAAATCAACTGGCCCTTGTGGCCAAGGCGATGCAGCGCAAAGCCAAAAAGCACCGCAAACATCAGCACCTGCAAAATGTTACCGCTGGCAAAGGCGCCAATCACGCTGCCGGGGATCACATCCAACAAAAAGGCCACTACGCCCTGCTGCTGCGCCTGTTCGGCATACATAGCCACGGCTTTGGCATCAAGCGTTGCCGGATCAACGTTCATCCCGGCGCCCGGCTGCAGCACGTTAACCACCACCAGGCCGATAATCAGCGCGATAGTGCTGACCACTTCGAAGTAAAGCAGCGCTACCGCACCGGTACGCCCTACGGCTTTCATGCTTTCCATACCCGCGATACCGGTAACCACGGTACAGAAGATAACGGGCGCGATGATCATTTTAATGAGCTTAACGAAGGCATCGCCAAGCGGTTTCATCTGCGCGCCAAGCTCCGGGTAAAAGTGCCCAAGCAAAATACCGATGGCAATTGCGGCCAGCACCTGAAAATAAAGGCTTTTGATAAAAGAGATTTTCATAGGGTGTCCTTGAGAGGAAAATTTCCGTCGCGCCGCGTTAATTTGCCTTACGGCACGCGGCAGCAAAAATAACACCCATAAAAAATGTGGGACGTGATACAGCGCTAATTTGGAAACAAAATTGTTAAATTATTGGCTGACTCGCACCAGCACAATAACATTTGCAACAAGCTTGCTACGCAATCGGCGCGGATAAATAGCGGGATTCAAACTCTTCAAGCGTCAGCGCCTTAGAGAACAGATAGCCTTGCGCTATGGTGACATCTTCGGCCAGCAGCCAGTCGCGCTGGGCGGCCAGCTCCACCCCCTCAGCAACCAGCTTCAGGCCGAGCGTTTTGGCCATGGCGACAATTACGCTGACCATCGCCCCGTCTTCCGGCAGGCCTTCGACAAAACTTTTGTCGATTTTCAGCGCGTCTACCGGCAGGGACTTCATATGATGCAGATGGCGCAGGCTGGCGTAGCCCATGCCAAAATCATCCAGCGCAATCCTCACGCCCGCTTTACGCAGCGGCCGCAGAATTTTCACCGCGGCGTCCGGGTCGTCAATACGGCGGCTTTCTGTGATTTCCAGAATCAGCGAGCCGGGCTGAATGCGGTATCGCGCGAGCATTTCCAGCAGCGACGGCACCGTCGTTTCATGCAGCAGTTGCAGCGCCGAGAGGTTAACGGACAGCGGCATGGTAATGCCCCGTTTTTGCCAGGCCGAAAGCGTACGGCAGCACTCTTCGAGTATCCAGTTACCGATGGTCACCATCAGCCCGCAGGCCTCTATACGCTCAATCAACCCTTCCGGCAAAGCCCAGGAACCGTCGGGTTGCTGCATGCGCAACAGCACTTCCGCGCTTACCGTCTTACCGCTGCGCATATTTACCTGCGGCTGGAGCCAAATCGCTAGCTGCTGCTGTTCAAGCGCGTGCAGAATGTCGTGCTCTTCCGTCAGGCGGCGCTGCGCATTTTCCATCTGCTCCGGATCGAAGAAATGAATGTGGTTTTTGCCCTGGCGACGCGCGGAAAACGCGGCGGATACCGCACGGCGATAAAGCTGCTCTGCCGTCAGGTCGCCGTGATACATCGCAATACCAATGCTGGCAGTCGGCCTGAGCTGAAGCCCATTAATCGCTAGCTTTTCATTGAGCGCGGCCATAAGCCGCTGAGCCAGCGCCATTGCGTGCCAGGCGTCTTTTATGCCGTGGGCGATAACCCCGAAGTCGTTCCCGCTAAGCTGCGCCAGCACCATGTTTGCTGGCAGCACGCTTTTGATTTTGCTCACCATTGTCAGCAACAGCGTTTCACGCTGTTCTTCATTGAGCACGCCGGCGGCGTCATTGAGCGTTTCGCTGGTGATTATCATCAGCACGTTGTTTTTTTCGTTCGCGACCAGTTGCTCAAGCAGCGCCAGCAGCAAAGCCTTATTCGGCAGTTCCGTCACCGCGTGACGGGTGCTCATGGTATTTATTTCCTGGTGCAGACGCAGCGCCATTTGCTGATTACGGTTGTAGCTGCGCACCAGCATGCCTATCTCGTCATCGTGATGCAGCGGCGGCAGCTTAAGCTGATGGCCTCCTGCATCCTGCGGGCTGAGGTCGTCCAGCTCGCGGGCGATTTTACGCAGCGGATGGATAATCAAACGGTTAATCGACCAGCTAATCGCCACGGATAAAATCAACGCCAGCAGCAGATAAGTGGTCAGCAGCGTGGATATGGTGCTGATAATAAATTTGTACATTCGCCAGGAATCCGCCTGCAGCACCAGATAGGCCAGCGGCTGCGGGTTTGCCGGGCGTTCTAATGAATAAAGCGGCAGGGAAATCTGCACCGGCAGCTCAAACAAACGCGCAATCCACACCGGGATCGGGCGTTCTGGCGCAAAGCTTTTGCGCAGGGCCTGGAACTGGTTAGGCAGCACCACGTCCGCCCGGCTGATAATGCCGGAAGGCTGAATTTGATTAAGAATGGCTTCCGCCTGAGGAATATCGGCTTTAAGGACGGCTTCGGACAGGGGCAAACGCACCGAATGGGCAATTTTTTCCATCTGGCTTGCGGTGTCGTAGCGGCTTTGCTGCACAAAGTGAAAAAGCTGCACGACGATAAAAATGAAAATAAACACCACGGCGACGGCTGACACCATCGCCATTTGTTTAATCGTTAAGGAACGACTGACTCGCAAGCTGATTCTCCGCTGTTTCTCTGCTCGCCTGAGCATGGCCTTATGCGGGCTGAGTATACTGCATTGTTGACGGTTTAAGGCAGTGCTGCGCCGGAGAATAGGGAAAATCTGCCTGCGAATGACCTCAGGCTTATTTACGGCAGGGGTTATCTGGCCGGGGGCGCTAGCCCCCGAACGAAACTAGCGGGCTAGTTCCACCAGCATTTTAAGACTCGCGGAGTAATAATCTTCCTGAGAAGTGATTTGCGCTTCGCCCGCGGGCAAGTCCCCCATCACCAGATCGCGTACCGCCAACAATCCCCCGTCCATCATCCAGGAAGCGGGATCGTTGGTCGTAACGTTGACCCAGGCAGGCGTTTGCAAGCGCGGGAAACGTCCCCACCAGGCTTTATAAGGTTCCAGTAGCGGACTTGTCGGGTTGAACCACTTTACGTAGAGCGGCACGCGAATGGCGTCGTAGCTAAAACGTGCAGGCCATTCTTTGGCCGGTTCAACGTGCCCGTCTGCATACAGCGAAACCCAGTCAGCCGGAAGCTGCGCGTTGCCAAAGCGCATTTTTCCCAGCAGCTTTTGCCCGTCGTTAATCAGATCCTGCCAGACCATTAAATGGCTGCGGTTGGCAAAATCCTGCCACGCCGGGAAGACAAAATAGGACGGGTTAAGGTTCACGTAGCTGTTAAGGTTAAAGCCCTTCGCGCCCGGCAGCATTACGCGATAGCCGCCAAAGTTAACGACGTTATGCTCCACCAGCGCTTTAACAATGCTATCCGAGGCTTGCAGGTAGCCGTCGTCATGCCAGGTATTACCCGCTTTAAGCAGCGCCCAGGCGATAACAGTGTCGCCGTCCGTCGCGTTGTTTTTATCGGCAATCGGGTTCGCAGCCGCCGGGTTATAGCGCCAGTAAAACAGGCCATTGTCCGGGTTGCGCAGATTTTTTTCCGTCCAGCGCCAGATTTGGTCGAAGCCTGGACGGTCGTTATTTATCACCGCCATCATCATGGCGTATCCCTGTCCTTCGGTATGGCTGACGCTATTATTACCGGTGTCGATAATGCGGCCATCCGCCATCAAAAACCGGCTTTTATAGCTCTCCCACGCCGGACCCGCCAGCGCCTGCTGGCTGATAACCAACGCCATTATCGCCACCATCAGCATTCTGCATCGCTGCCACATTAGCCCACCTCTACCTGCTGTTTTGATATCTGAAATGCACCACCGTGGCCGATGGCGATGCCTCACGCCACAGTGAAACGTGCGGCTTTCCGCCCTGGTCACGCAGCCAGCGGGCATAAAGCCCCTCCAGCACGGCGCTAAACGCGCTGTTCCAGGCGTCCTGCTGCGCTTTTTCAGCGGGAACGGGGAGCGCCATATGGCGAATCTGCATTGCCGTTTCGCTGGCCTGAATATCAATATAGCCCCAGTTAAAGGCGGCAAGCTGAACATTTATCTGCGCTTCAAGTTCACCCACGGTTTGCGCGAGCGTTAACGGGAAACGTGCGCCCAGCGTCTCGCCCATCTGCACCAGGAAAGGACGGCTTTGCGCCTCGCCCACGTTAGTCACCATGCCATCGATCATGATATGAAGCAGTGAAAACCAGCCTGGCTGCGCCTGCTGGTTCTGAAAGTAGTGCAGCAGTTGATCGTTCATTATTTATTCCCCAGCAGGTAACGGAAGTAGAGCTGTGCGGTACTCTCGTTGTAATCACCAAAGGTGTCATAACCCACCTGGCCGCCCATGGTCATATCTTTGTTAATCTTGTAGTCCGCGTTCGCACGCAGATTGTAGCCGAGGCCATTTTCGCTGCCGCCGCTGTAGTACGCTTCTTTGGCAAAGCCATTCGCCACATAGTCTTCAAGCTGCCCCTGCAATTTTGCATCGCCCGGGAAGTACGGGCTTTCGTCCTGGGTGTAGGACTGATAACCCAGCGATGCGCCCACGCCCAGCTTCCAGTGATCGAACTTCTGGGTGTAATCCACCGGGAAGGAAACGCTGACATAATCCTGCGGGCTGAAGTAGCCGCCCTGGCCGTAGCTGAAGTAGCTGAGGTTTTTGGAGAAATTCATGTAGCCCATGCTGATGCCGGTTTTCAGCTCGCGGTCATCAGAGTAGAACGGACGCAGATAAACCCCCGCCGACCCGGTCACGCTGCTGTTGCTCGGCACGTTTTCGCCCAGGTAGTCATACAGCCCGAACCCGGCATAGAAACCGGCGTCGCCGTTGTCATAGCTGAGCTGCGCGCTGCCGCCGTTTTTCGTGACCTGGCCCCATTTCTTGCCGCTGTATTTGTCTTCAACGCCCACGTACGACAGCAGGCTGTCTATTACGGCGCGGCGTTCGCCGGTCAGCACCAGCTTAAGGTAATCCGTCAGTTGCGGAGACCACTGAATGCCGCCCACAACGGTATTGAGATCCGCGCCCAGCGGCGTGGAACCCACGTCAATCTTGTAGCTATCGCCGGTCAGCGCCATGCCCACTTCCACGCCAGAAGCGTTTTGCGAGCCCTGCGATGGCACTTTAATCTTATCGACATCGGTCAGCGTTTTCGGCGTGGTGGTCGAAGCGTTATACAGCTCCTCCCCCACCGCGCCCTGAATAAGCGCCCCGGTGCCAAAGCGACGGCTGGATTCTTCAGATGAGCTTCCCGCATTCAGGCTGACCGGCGTAACGTTGATGTCAAAGCGTGAATCGCCAAACGGTACGGTGGACCATTGCAGCGGCGATTTAATTTCAGTGAGCTTGCTCAGGCCGCTCTCACCGTCGCGCCCGCGCACGGAAACGGCACCGCGCGCCCAGGTGGCAGTTTGATCGGTCAACTGCTCCATCATGTTATCCACCTGGCGCGGTGCGCGTTGTGCCCGGAGGCGCAGTTTGCGGATTACGCGTCAGCTCCGGCACCTGCCACGGCATCGCTTCGCCATACAGCGAAGCAGAGACAGGCTGCGCGCTGCGGCTGGAGGTGCCCACAAACGGGTTATCCGCTAAGGCCAGGCCGCCGAGCAGCGGCGCCGTCTCGCCCCCCGAGTCCTGCAAGCCAAGCAGTTTGCCGCGGGCGGTGCGCAGATAGCTCATCGCCTGCTGGTGATTACCTTCGGCTTCCGAAACGCGCGCCAGCAGCAGCAAACGCTGCGGCGTATCGTCGTTACGCAAACCGGCCGTCAACCGTTTCGCCTTGTTCACGTCTTTGCTGGCTAACGCCACGTCGATTGCGCCTGCACGGGCGTCCTGCTCCGGCGTATCGCGTGTCATCAGGTAGTCGTAAACCACGCCCGCTTCTTTATTCATTTTGCCGGACTGATACAGACGCGCCATAGCGAACATCAGGTCGGTGTTCTGCGGGTCGCTCTGCATGGCGCGGATCAGCTTGTCGTAGGCCGCCGCGTAATTGCCCTGGGTACGAAGCTGGTCGGCCTCGTTGATCACATAGCCGTTGCGAATGCTCGCCAGTTGGGTGGTGGTGCTGCGCGATTGCAGTTCCGGGCTGGCAAGCCACGCCTGCGCTTCACGCCCCAGCCCCGCCTGGTTTAGCACGCTAATCTGGTCGGCATAATCACCGGCGCTGCCCTGCACGCCACGGCGCATGTTGTCCCGCACGATGCTGACGGCGGTGTTCACATCGCCGCTTTGCGCCAGCATGCGTGCCAGTTTCCCTGCGTCAGCCGGGCTCTGCGGCGGGCGCACGGCCAGCGCTTTAAGCGTATTCGCCGCAGCGGTGGTATCCCCCTGCGCGAGGTAGCGTTCGGCAACCACCATTTGCAGGTTATAGTTCACGCGCCGGGACAGCTCGCGCATATCGGCGTTCTGGCTGGAGGCCGGAATACGCGACAGCAGCGTTTGCGACTGCTGCCAGGCGTTATTTTCACTGGCGAAAAGGGCTGCGGCATACACCTCGGTGTTGCCCGCACTGCTGCGGAATGACGGAGCCATAACGTTCGCCGCCTCCGCGCTGCGCCCCTGTTTTTGTAGCTGACGGGCGAGATCCAAACGCAGCCAGGGATCGGACGGATACCGCGCCACGCCCTGCTGGAGAATAGCGATAGCCCGCTGCGGATCGCCGTTTGCCGCCGCCTGCTGCGCCTGACGACGCATCGGATCGGCAGGGTTTCCCCCCTCCAGGCGCGGCGCAAGCTTTGCCTGCAGACCGGCTGGCAGCGTCTGCAGCATCGCCTGCGCGTCTGCCGTTTTGTTCTGTTCACGCAAAACGTAATAGAGATTTTCACGCGCGGAGGCGTTGTTCGGCTGGTCAGTTAATACATCACGCAGCGTCTGCTCGGCGGCAGTGTAGTCTTTGTTGTGCCGCTGCACGTCGGCGCGGAACAGTTTGGCGGCGGTGCCCTGCTCGCCAGCAAGCTGCGCCAGCGGAGCGCTAAGGGCCAGCGCCTGGCTAACGTTGCCTTGCTTAAAGGCCGCCTGCGCGCCGGCAAGCTGGCCGTAAAATTCAGCGTCGGCAGCCTGCTGTTTGCGTTCGGCAGAATCTGCCCCGCCCAGGCTTGCCGCGCGGTTCAGGTATTGCGCACCTGCGGCGTAGTCGCCTTTGCGCAGGGCAACGTAGCCCATCCCGGCCAGCGCATCGGCGTCTTCCGGGTTGGTTTGCAGGACCTGTTCAAACTGGCCGCGCGCCGCTTCGGTATTGCCGCTGTTAAGCGCGGTGAAGCCTTCGCCTTTCGCCGTGCCGCCAATGCTTTTACGGAAATAGTCCTGCACGGCGGTATCTTTCGGATGACGCTGCAAAAAGGTCTGGTAATACTGTTCGTCGCCCGCCTGCGGCCCCAGCCACAGCAGCGCC
>DAMALH010000002.1:170301-170557 GCA_032000125.1 Buttiauxella sp.
GACGCGTACCTTCCTGGTAGGTCAGTATCTTACCCAGCGCGACACGGGCGCTGTT
This sequence comes from Buttiauxella sp., assembly GCA_032000125.1. Classification (GTDB taxonomy): domain Bacteria; phylum Pseudomonadota; class Gammaproteobacteria; order Enterobacterales; family Enterobacteriaceae; genus Dryocola. The sequence goes on from DAMALH010000002.1 coordinate 170,357, forward strand.
ATCCTGCGGATACTGGGCGATTAGCTGGCGCAATCCGCTGACCGCCTGCGGATACAAAGACTGGTCGCCAGCCATCGTCAGATAATATTCCGGAGCGAGGCTCGGCGGCGGCTGGTCGCCGTTAAATAGCGAACGCCAGGTTGCCAGCGCTGCCGGAACGTTGCCGCTGCGCGCCTGCTGGCGGGCCAGATCCAGTTGCCC
>DAMALH010000003.1:0-27529 GCA_032000125.1 Buttiauxella sp.
TACGCGTGAAGCGATACACGCGTAGACTGCGGCAGGTTTGGCGAGTCGGTAAATTACCGCAGCGCTGGCACCGTGGAATTTATCTACGACGCCGCACGGGACGCGTTCTATTTCCTCGAAGTGAATACCCGGTTGCAGGTGGAGCACCCGGTTACGGAAATGGTCACCGGTCTGGATCTGATTGAATGCATGATTAAGGTCGGCGCGGGCGCAGAGCTTGACTGGCAGCGGCTTACGCGGCCGCCGGAAGGTGCAGCCATCGAAGTGCGAATCTATGCCGAAGATGCGCTGAAAAACTTCCAGCCGAGTCCGGGCGTGCTGACCGATGTCGCTTTCCCCGAAGAGGTGCGTGTAGACGGCTGGGTCAGCACCGGTAGCGAAGTGAGCGCGTTCTACGATCCGACGATCGCCAAACTGATCGTGCATGGCGAAGATCGTCAGCAGGCGTTAAGTAAACTGAACGCTGCGCTGGCAGCCACGCGTTTGCACGGCATTGCCACCAACCTTGATTACCTGCGCCAGATTGTACAACTGGCCGAATTTAAAGCCGGCGTGATGTGGACACGCCTGCTCGACAGCGTTGTTTATCAGGCTCACGCCGTCGAAGTGCTGGAGCCGGGCACCTGGAGCAGCGTGCAGGACAGCCCCGGCCGCCTGGATTACTGGGATATTGGCGTACCGCCGTCCGGGCCGATGGATGATTATGCATTCCGCCTGGCGAACCGCATTGTCGGTAACCATCCTTCCGCCGCCGGGCTTGAGTTCACGCTCCAGGGGCCAACGCTGCGTTTCCACAGCGCGGCAACCATTGCCCTTACGGGCGCGCCTTGTCCGGCAACGCTTGACGATGCGGAGATAGCTTACTGGCAACCGATTGTCGTTAAGGCAGGCCAGATGCTGAAGCTTGGCCGCACCGCATCAGGATGCCGTACTTATCTCGCCGTACGTAACGGTTTTGATGTGCCGGTTTACCTTGGCAGCCGTTCCACTTTTGCCCTCGGCCAGTTTGGCGGACACGCAGGACGCACGCTTCGGGTTGCAGACGTGCTGGCTATTTCCCAGCCATCTTTGCCCGCCTGCACCACGCCCGCGCCTATCTCGTTACCGCAAGCGCCGGAGCCTGCGGTTATCCCTGAATACGGCGACATTTGGGAAATCGGCGTGCTGTATGGGCCGCACGGCGCGCCTGATTTCTTTACCCCGCAATCCATGCAGGCGTTTTTCGACGCCGAGTGGCAGGTTCACTACAACTCCAACCGGCTCGGCGTGCGGCTGGTCGGCCCGAAACCCGAATGGACGCGTGCCGACGGCGGCGAGGCCGGGCTGCATCCTTCCAACGTTCATGACTGTGAATACGCAATTGGCGCGGTGAATTTCACCGGCGACTTCCCGGTGATTCTGACGCGTGATGGCCCAAGCCTTGGCGGCTTTGTCTGTCCCGTCACCATCGCGAAAGCGGAGCTGTGGAAAGTCGGACAGGTGAAGCCCGGCGATCGTATTCGCTTCCATGCCATTACGTTTGAACACGCGCAGTCGCTGGAGATCGCCCAGGAGGTGGCCGTGAACAATCTGTTGCACGTCGCCACGCTGCCTGACGTGCATCCTTCTATAGCGCCAGCCGCCACGTCCAGCGCGGCTATTCTGGCAGAGCTTGCCTGCGAGGGCGAGTTGCCGGCGGTTGTTTATCGCCAGGCGGGCGACAACTACGTGCTCATCGAGTACGGCGATAACGTGCTGGATCTGGCGTTGCGCCTGCGTATTTATCTGCTGATGAAAGCCATCCGGCAAACCGAGCTGAAAGGGATAGAAGAGCTTTCTCCCGGCGTCCGCTCGCTTCAGGTTCGTTACGACAGCCAGCGTATTTCCCAGTCTCAGCTTCTCACGCTGTTGCTAAGCCTTGAGAAACAGATCGGTGATGTGACGAAACTTAAAATTCCGTCGCGCATCGTGCATTTACCGATGGCCTTTGAAGACAGCGCCACGCTTGCAGCGGTAGAACGCTACAAAGAAACCGTGCGCGCAGATGCGCCGTGGCTGCCAAATAACGTCGATTTTATCCAGCGCACCAACGGCCTCGCGCACCGGGATGAAGTGAAACAGATAATCTTCGACGCCAGCTATCTGGTGCTTGGTCTGGGGGATGTTTACCTCGGCGCGCCGTGCGCGGTGCCGCTCGACCCGCGCCATCGTTTACTCAGCTCGAAATACAATCCGGCGCGGACCTGGACTGCCGAAGGCACCGTTGGCATCGGCGGCATGTATATGTGCATCTACGGCATGGATTCCCCCGGCGGCTATCAACTGGTCGGGCGCACGGTGCCCATCTGGAACAAATTCCTCAAAAACGACCAGTTCAACGATGAGCCCTGGCTGCTGAAATTCTTCGACCAGGTGCGTTTCTACCCGGTTACAGAAGACGAACTGACCGCCTTCCGCGCGGCATTCCTGGAAGGACGAGCGCAGGTCCGCGTCGAAGAAGTGGAGTTTGATTTCGCCGCCTACAACGCGTTTCTTGCGCAGAACGCTGCTGACATTGCCGATTTCCGCGAACGGCAAAAAAACGCCTTTAACAGCGAGGTCGCCCACTGGCAGGAGCAGGAAAGCGCGGCGGTTGAAAACGCCATGCTCGCTGAGCAGGAAGTTTGTGACGATCGGGAAGGGCATCTGGTCAGCGCGGATCTGAACGGCAATATCTGGAAGATCCTCGTCACCGCGGGCCAGAAGGTGAAACAGGGCGAGCCGCTTATCGTGGTAGAGGCGATGAAGATGGAGCTGATGGTTTCCGCACCCTGTGACGGCACCGTTATCCGCATCAGCTGTCAGCAGGGTCGTCCGGTTGGGCCTGGAGACGCGCTGCTTTGGCTGGACGCGGTATGAAAACCCATCCCGCAGGTATTGCCGAACGCATCTATCGCCAGCTGAAGCAGGAGATTTTCGACTTCCGGCTACTGCCCGGCGACCGCTTTAGCGAAAACGACGTAGCGTTACGCATGGCGGCCAGCCGCACGCCGGTGCGCCAGGCGCTGTACGCGCTGGAGCAGGAAGGCTATGTCGAGGTTCAGGCGCGCAGCGGCTGGCAGATTAAAGCGGTGGATTTTGACTATCTCGAATCGCTCTACGATTTACGCATTGTGCTGGAGCTGGAGGCGGTGGACCGCCTGTGTGCGCTACCACAGGAAGTGCGTCCGCTGCCGTTACAGATGCTGAAACAGTTCTGGATAGATTCACCGCCGCTGCCGGACGGCGCGGACGTTGCCAGCCATGACGAGGCGTTTCATATGACGCTGGTCGAGGCGGCTGGTAACCCGGAGATGGCGCGGGTACACCGGGATATCACCGAAAAAATACGCATTGTGCGGCGGCTGGACTTTACCCAGCGGCCACGCGTAAGCGCCACCTACCACGAGCATGGGCAGATCCTGCTCGCCATTTTAAACCGACAGCATCAGGAGGCGCGGTCCCGCTTACATGACCATATTGCCGTAAGTCAGAAAGAGGTTCGTTTGATAACGCTTCATATGCTCCACCTTGCACGAAACACACAGCGTCTTTAACTTTTCAGGAGTAAACATTATGCAACGTCGCACCTTTATTAAAGCTTTTGCGCTTTCCGCGTCGGTTATCAGCATCGGGCTGGCTTTTAGCGCGCAGGCTGCCGACACCATCAAAGTAGGCATTATGCACTCGCTGTCCGGCACGATGGCTATTTCTGAAACGCCGCTTAAAGATGTGGCGCTGATGACCATCGCCGATATTAACGCCAAAGGCGGCGTGCTGGGGAAACAGCTCGAACCGGTCGTTGTCGATCCGGCCTCCAACTGGCCGTTGTTTGCTGAGAAAGCCCGTCAACTGCTGAGCCAGGATAAAGCGGCGGTGGTGTTTGGCTGCTGGACGTCCGTTTCGCGTAAATCCGTGCTGCCGGTGTTTGAGGAACTGAACGGCCTGCTGTTCTATCCGGTGCAGTATGAAGGCGAAGAGATGTCGCCAAACGTGTTTTACACCGGCGCTGCGCCAAACCAGCAGGCAATCCCTGCGGTGGAGTACCTGATGAGCGAAGACGGCGGGGCGGCGAAGCGTTACTTCCTGCTGGGTACTGACTACGTCTATCCACGCACCACCAACAAGATCCTGCGAGCGTTCCTGCATTCCAAAGGCGTACAGGATAAAGATATCCAGGAAGTCTATACGCCGTTTGGCTACAGCGACTACCAGACCATCGTTTCCAATATCAAGAAATTCGCCGCCGGAGGTAAAACGGCGGTGATTTCCACTATTAACGGCGATTCCAACGTGCCGTTCTATAAAGAGCTGGCAAACCAGGGGCTGAAGGCAACCGACGTGCCGGTAGTGGCCTTCTCCGTAGGTGAAGAGGAGCTGCGCGGCATCGACACCAAACCGCTGGTTGGCAACCTGGCCGCCTGGAACTACTTTGAGTCCGTGGATAATCCAACCAACAAGCAGTTCGTCTCGGAATGGAAGGCTTACGCCAAAGCGCACAAGCTGCCGAACGCCGACACCGTAGTGACCAACGATCCGATGGAAGCGACCTACGTTGGCATTCATATGTGGGCGCAGGCCGTTGAAAAAGCGGGCACTACCGATGTGGATAAAGTACGGGCGGCCATGGCCGGACAAACCTTTAAAGCCCCGTCCGGCTTTACGCTGACGATGGATGCCACCAACCACCATCTGCACAAACCGGTAATGATTGGCGAGATCGAAGGCAACGGCCAGTTCAACGTGGTGTGGCAGACCGAAGGTCCGGTTCGCGCTCAGCCGTGGAGTCCGTTTATCAGCGGAAACGATAAGAAATCTGATGAGCCGGTAAAAACCGCGAGCAACTAAAGTCCTGGCTCCCTCTCGCCCGGGAGGGAGCGCTAAAAGGAGACGACTATGAAACTTGTACGATGGCTGCTGATTCTGGCCTGGCTACTGCCGTGTTTCGCTCGCGCCGGAGAAGCCGAAGATTTTGCGGCGGCGAACCGCTCAGAGCAGGCAAAACTGCTGCAAGGCTGGGCGACCGCGCCTGACGCGGCCCGCCTCCCGCTGCTGACCGCCCTTAACCAGGAAAATCTGGTCACCGATGAGCAACGTCACGCGTTCGCGCAGCTCGGAACAACGCTTGCTCCGCTGGGCGAGGCCGGTGTGCCGGTCGGGCAGGTGAAAAAAATTCGTCTGACCAACCGCCTGCGTATCCTGACGGCGCGCGCGCTGGCCAGCCATCACCTTTTAAGTGACAGCGTCACTACCCGTTTACAGGCGGCAAAAGCGCTGCAGCGTGATGCCGCGCCTGAACTGCTCCCCGTGCTTGCTAAAAGGCTTGCCGCCGAACAGGACGATGAAGTGCGAACAGCGCTTGAGGGCGCGCTGGCTCGTCTCCAGCTTGCCAGTCCCGAGCAAAAAGTGCGCCTTAGCGCCGTCGAGCTTCTGGGACATTCTGCTAATCCGGATACCCAGGCGCTACTACAGCCGCTGGTTGATGCGCAAAATGAGCCTGACGCCCTGGTACGCAAAGCGGCGGCGGAAGGATTACAGAAAATCCAGCATCGGCTGATGCTCGGCGACATCCTCGGCCAGGCGTTTATGGGGCTTTCTTTAGGATCGATTCTGTTACTCGCCGCGCTAGGGCTGGCAATCACCTATGGCTTGCTGGGCGTTATCAATATGGCGCACGGCGAGATGCTGATGCTTGGCGCTTACTCAGCGTGGCTGGTACAGGCAGCCTTCCAGCACTATGCTCCGGCCTGGCTAACTTTTTATCCGCTTGTCGCCTTGCCGGTGGCTTTCGCCATCACCGCTGGCATCGGTATGGCGCTTGAGCGCACCGTGATTCGTCACCTTTATGGGCGCCCGCTGGAAACGCTGCTGGCGACATGGGGCATCAGCCTGATGCTTATCCAGGCGGTACGCATGGCGTTTGGCGCGCAAAACATGGAAGTGGCTAATCCCGCGTGGCTGTCCGGCGGCGTGCAGGTACTGCCGAATCTTATCCTGCCGTGGAACCGCCTGGTGGTGCTGGGCTTTGTGCTGCTGGTGCTGCTGTTTACCTGGCTGCTGCTGAACAAAACTCGTCTGGGCATGAACGTGCGGGCGGTTACGCAAAACCGTGCGATGGCGGCCTGCTGCGGCGTGCCGACCGGGCGCGTGGATATGCTCGCATTTGGCCTCGGCTCCGGCATTGCCGGACTGGGGGGCGTGGCGCTCTCGCAGCTTGGAAACGTCGGCCCTGAACTGGGCCAGGGCTACATCATCGACTCTTTTCTGGTGGTGGTGCTTGGCGGCGTGGGCCAGCTTGCCGGAAGCGTGGCCGCCGCGTTTGGGCTGGGCATCTTCAACAAAATACTGGAGCCGCAAATCGGTGCGGTACTGGGCAAGATCTTGATCCTTGTGATGATTATTCTGTTTATTCAGAAACGTCCGCAGGGCCTGTTCGCGCTGAAAGGGAGGGTCATTGACTGATGAGCCAGCCGCTGACGTTAACCCTGACCCGCCAGGCGCCTCGTTTGAGCGCCGTGCTGGGGACTTTACTGGTCTTTTTGATGCTGACGCTGCCGTTTTTAACGCTGCTGCCAGCCGGTCATCCTCTGGCTTTGTCCACCTATACGCTGACGCTGGTCGGCAAAATCCTTTGCTACGCGACCGTCGCCGTAGCGCTGGATTTGACGTGGGGATACGCAGGACTGCTCTCACTGGGACACGGCATTTTCTTTGCTCTGGGCGGCTACGCGATGGGCATGTACCTGATGCGCCAGGCCGCAGGCGACGGGCTGCCAGAATTTATGTCTTTCCTTTCCTGGAGCGAATTGCCCTGGTTCTGGTGGGGCACACAGCATTTCGCGTGGGCGATGGCGCTGGTCATTCTGGTGCCGGGTCTGCTGGCGCTGGCGTTCGGCTTTTTTGCCTTCCGCTCCAAAATTAAAGGCGTCTATTTCTCGATCATGACCCAGGCGCTGACCTACGCCGGGATGCTGCTGTTTTTCCGCAACGAAACCGGCTTTGGCGGCAATAACGGTTTTACCGGATTCACCACCATTCTGGGCGTGCCCATTACGGCGACGAATACGCGTATCGGGCTGTTTATCGCCACCGTTTTACTGCTGATAGCAAGTCTCGGCGTGGGTTTTGCGCTCGCACGCAGCAAGTTTGGCCGCGTGCTGACCGCCGTGCGCGATGCTGAAAACCGCCTCGTATTCTGCGGCTACGATCCGCGTGGCTTCAAATTGCTCGTCTGGACATTATCTGCCGTGCTTTGCGGGCTCGCGGGCGCGCTCTATGTGCCGCAGGTAGGGATTATCAACCCTGGCGAAATGTCGCCGACCAATTCAATTGAAGCCGCAATTTGGGTTGCGCTTGGCGGACGCGGCACGCTGATAGGCCCGATCCTTGGTGCCGGGCTGGTGAACGGGGCAAAAAGCTATTTCACCATGGCCGTGCCGGAATACTGGCAGCTATTCCTTGGGCTGATTTTTATCCTCGTGACGCTGTTTCTGCCGCGTGGCGTAATCGGTCTGCTGCGCAAAGGAGAGAAGTAATGCAACCTGGCGAACCGCTGTTTACCCGTCAGCATCTGACCGACAGATACCGTGAACAGACCGATCCGGTGCTGATGCTGGAGAATATCAACGTCAGTTTTGACGGTTTTAACGCGCTTACGAATCTGTCGCTTAATATCGGCGTCGGGGAATTGCGCTGCGTGATTGGCCCGAACGGCGCGGGTAAAACCACGCTGATGGACGTGATTACCGGTAAAACCAGGCCGCAAACCGGCAAGGCGTTTTACGATCAGTCCACGGATCTGCTGCGCCTGGAGCCAGCCGACATCGCCCGCAAGGGAATAGGAAGAAAATTCCAGAAGCCCACCGTTTTTGCAGCGCTGACGGTATTTGAGAATCTGGAAATAGCGCAAAAGGCGGACAAATCGGTATGGGCGAGCCTGCGGGCAAAACTCAACTCTGAGCAACGCGACCGCATCGATGAAATGCTCGTCACCCTGCGCCTTGGCGCAGAGCGCCATCGGCAGGCTGGTCTGCTGTCGCACGGGCAAAAACAGTTTCTGGAAATAGGGATGTTACTGGTGCAGGAGCCGCACTTGCTGCTGCTGGATGAACCGGCGGCAGGCATGACCGATGCGGAAACCGAATACACCGCCGAGCTGTTCCGCACCCTTGCGGGCAGGCATTCTCTAATGGTGGTGGAACACGATATGGGGTTTGTAGAAACCATTGCCGATCGCGTAACGGTGCTGCATCAGGGGCAGGTGCTGGCCGAAGGATCGCTGCGGGAAGTGCAGGCTAACGAGCAGGTTATTGAAGTTTATCTGGGGCGTTAACATTGCCCCTTTCAAGGGGCGAGGCAATGCAGGAGAAATTACATGCTACAAGTCGATGAGCTACACCAGTACTACGGCGGCAGCCATATTCTGCGCGGCGTCTCGTTTGAAGCCAGGATTGGCGACGTCACCTGCCTGTTAGGGCGTAACGGCGTAGGGAAAAGCACCCTGCTGAAATGCCTGATGGGGCTTATTCCTGCAAAGTCCGGCAGCGTAAGCTGGCAGCAGAGCAATATCACCACGCGTAAGCCGCACCAGCGCGTGCAGGCCGGAATAGCCTATGTACCGCAAGGGCGCGAGATTTTTCCACGCCTCTCCGTTGAAGAAAACCTGCTGATGGGGCTCGCACGTTTTGCAGGCCGCGACGCAAAACAGGTGCCGGAGGAGATTTATCAGCTCTTCCCGGTGCTTAAAGAAATGAAGCAGCGTCGTGGCGGCGATCTTTCTGGCGGGCAGCAGCAACAATTGGCCATTGGACGCGCGCTCGCGTGCAGACCGCAGCTCCTGATCCTGGACGAACCTACCGAAGGCATTCAGCCTTCGGTGATCAAGGAGATCGGTCAGGTTATTAAGCAACTGGCCGCAAAGGGCGATATGGCCATTCTGCTGGTCGAACAATTCTATGATTTTGCCGCTGAGCTTGCTGACAGCTACATGGTGATGTCACGCGGGACGATCGTTCAGCGTGGCGCCGGAGAAAACATGGCGTCGGATGGGGTGCGCGGACTGGTGGCGATTTGAGGGGCACGTAAAAATACCGCTGCCGTGGTCTTTTTGCCTCCTCACTGAATGCCCTATAGTAAGGCACCTATTCTTCACTCTTTACGGAGCGCGGCTTTGACTGGCAAAACAAATAAATACCTGCAGCCGACCGGCGCGGCTTTACCTGACTGGCAGCCCCGTTCTCGTCCGCAACGCGTGCTGCTGGCCGGGCGTTATTGTCGCCTTGAACCTCTTACTCCACAGACGCACACGAAAACGCTATGGGAAGCCTGGAGTAAAGCGGAAGACGGCCGCGACTGGACTTATATGAGCGTGGGGCCTTTCGCGGGTGAGCAACAGTTTGCGGAATTTGTGGCAAGCGCTGCCGCAAGTACGGACCCTTTGCACTTCGCGGTAATCGATCAGAAAACAGACAGTGCAATGGGCTCGCTTTCGCTGATGCGTATCGACCCGGCGAACGGCGTGGCGGAAGTAGGATTTGTGGCTTTTTCACCCGCGCTAAAACGCACCGTACAGGCAACGGAAGCGCACTATTTGCTGATGAAGTATGCCTTTGATGAGCTGGGTTATCGCCGCTATGAATGGAAGTGCGACAGCCTGAACGGGCCGTCTCGCCGTGCCGCTTTACGGCTTGGTTTCCGTTTTGAAGGCCTTTTCCGTCAGGCCGTGGTTTATAAAGGCCGGACCCGCGATACCGCCTGGTTTTCCGTTATCGACAGCGAATGGCCGTTGCTGAAAGCCGCTTTCGAAACCTGGCTAAGCGAAGCGAACCTGCCGCAGGGAAAACAGCTTGCAAGCCTGTCCAGCCTGCGTGAAAAACTGGCTGCCGGTAACACAGACGGAGAAAAAATCACCGTTAACGTTCGTCCGCTGGTTGAAAGCGACTATGACGCATGGTTTACGCTCTGGCAGGGTTATCTGACGTTTTACGATGCTCAACTGAGCGATTCGCTCAGCAGGTTAACGTGGCAGCGCATGCTGTCGGATGCTGAACCCATGTATGCGCTGGGCGCATTCGACGGGCAGCAGAACCTGCTCGGCATCGTGCATATGGTTTATCACCGTGGCACCTGGTCACAGGGCGAGCACTGTTATCTGGAAGATCTGTTCACTACGCCAGAGGCACGAGGTAAAGGCGTTGGCCGGGCGCTGATTGAAGGCGTTTACCAGCATGCACAAGCGAAGGGCGCCTCGCGGGTTTACTGGCATACCCATGAGACGAACGCTACCGCGCAGATGCTTTACGACAGGCTGGCGGATAAGCCGGGCTTTATTCAGTACCGCAAAAACCTGGCGTGATGAAACGGCGGGGGATTCACCCGCCTGGCACCACCTGCGAGTTCACCGCCATACCTTTTACGATAGTCACATACGCCAGCGCGATGGCGGCCATCAGCACAACAAACAGCACCGAGGGCGCAAACCAGGTAAGGAGCAGACCGGTCAGCAGCGGGTTGCAGGCGCCACCCAGCCAGCCGAGCTGCTGTGCCGAAAAGTAGCTGGCTTTCAGGCCCGGCGGGGCAATGTTATCTACCAGCATGTACTCGCCCGGCGCGTAAATCAGCTCGCCTACGGTAAACACGGCGGCGGACAGGCCCCACAGCAGCAGGTTGCTTCCTGAAAGCATAAATCCTCCCAGGCCGGCCACAAAAAACAGCGTGCCGCAAAGCATCAGCTTCCTGATGTTGTCCGGGCGGATCCTTTTGCCAACAGCATACTGAAACACTACCACCACGAAGGCATTCACCGGCAGCACCACGCCAACCACTTTTTCAGCAAGCCCCGAATCGGATATGGCGATGGCATACTGCGACAGGCAGGCCGCAAAAGAACCGTAAACCAGAGAACCGAGAAAGGCTGAAAGCGTGAAGTACATTAACGCCTTATCTTTAAGCATACTGCGCGGGGAAAGCGCGATGTTTCCAGCCTGCGCTGGCGTATTTACAGGCGCACTGTGTACATAGCGGCTGATTAAAATAAAGGGAATAACCGCCGTCAGCGCGGATAGCCAGAAGGGTAAATTCGTGCTGTAGAGCACCGCGAGCGTGCCAATCGGCGGGCCTATGGTCCAGCCAATATTTGAAAAGGTATAGTTTAAAGAAAATATTTTTGGTTTTTGATGCATTTCCAGCGTGTCGGAAAAATAACCTTTCAGCACGATAGAAAATACCGAGTACGCGCAGTTAATCAGCGAGTAAAAAATTACTACCAGCACGGAATTATTAACCAGCGGAATAACAATAAAGCCGGCAAGAAAAAGGACAATGGCCAGCAGCATATATTTTTTCTTATCAAACTTGTCCGCCAGAATGCCAAACCACAGGCTAAAAATTACTCCTGCCGTGAGCGCAATGGTTAACGCCAGACCGATCTCTTTTAGCGGCATATTGTACTGACGCGCAAGGTAAATGGTCATAAACGGCAGGGTCAGGCCGCGACCGACGGTCAGCAGCAAAGAGGCGATAAGTAAAATACTTGTTGATAATTGCCTGCCGGAAAATAATTTCGCGAGGGTGCGCATTTTTATCGGTATCTGTGGAATGTGCGAAGACAGCAGCCAGATTTATCATGAAGAAACAGTGAAGTACAGGGCCGGATGACAGCAGCGGCACGGGACAGCACATCTGTATGGCTGCACTTTTCTGCCATCTGTATCTATTAATGTGTCTGTTTTAGGCTTAAGTTTTAACAAATTTATAAAAAACAGGGGCGGGTATGACACGTAAAGACGGGCTGCTGGCGTTGCTGGTGGTCGTGGTATGGGGACTTAATTTTGTGGTGATTAAGATGGGGCTGCACAATATGCCGCCCCTGCTGCTGGCAGGGCTGCGCTTTTTACTGGTAGCTTTTCCCGCCCTGTTATTTGTTGCACGCCCAAAAATTCCGTTTCGCTTATTAGCGGCCTACGGCCTGACGATAAGTTTCGGGCAGTTCGCTTTTTTATTTAGCGCGATTAAATTTGGCATGCCGGCCGGGCTTGCCTCTTTGGTGTTACAGGCGCAGGCGTTCTTCACGATTATTCTTGGCGTTTTTGTTTTTCAGGAAAGGTTGCAGGCGAAGCAGATCGCAGGCATTACGCTTGCCGTCATCGGCGTATTAATTCTGGTGGAAGGCAGCCTGGGCGGACAGCATGTGGCATTGCTGGGCTTTATGCTGACGCTGGCCGCGGCGTTTAGCTGGGCATGCGGCAATATCTTCAATAAAAAAATCATGCAGCTTGAGGCCCGTCCGCCGATTATGTCGCTGGTGGTATGGAGCGCGCTTATTCCGGTGGTGCCGTTCTTTATGGCAAGCCTGCTGATGGAAGGGCCGGCGTTAATGCTGCAAAGCCTGGTGGCAATCGATCTCACCACTATTTTGTCGCTGGTTTACCTGGCGTTTGTCGCCACCATTATCGGTTATGGCATTTGGGGCAGCCTGCTTGGACGCTACGAAACCTGGCGCGTGGCGCCGCTTTCGTTACTCGTTCCGGTTGTGGGAATGGCCAGCGCCGCGTTGCTGCTCGACGAAAGGTTGAGCGCCACACAGCTGGTTGGCGCGGCGCTGATCATGGCCGGGCTGTATATCAACGTGTTCGGGCTGCGGGTGCGCAAGGCGGCAGTCGGTTAATGCCTGTCGGGTAAGCCTTGCGCTTCCCGACGCTGATATTTATTCGTTACCGTGGTAATAGGGCGCGCCCAACTGTTCTGACTTATTACCCATATTGTGGCTTGCGCTGCACCGGCTGTCCGAAGGAGGGATGATCATCCCGCCGTGATTAGCCTGGGTAACGCTAATGTTGCCCGGTTGTTCCGCCCATACGCTACCTGATGCCAGAGCCAGAAGCACGACGGTTGCGGAGACAAAGCGTTTCATGAATTCCTCGTTTACGCCCGCTTGCACGGACGGTTATATTGCGATTACTGCTTAATGATTGAGCGGATGCAGATACTTTCCGTCACCGGCCAGATGCGTTACGCGATATTTATGCGGCGGCACGGAAAAGTAGTTTTTGAACGTGCGGGTAAGCGTCTGCTGCGACTCAAACCCATAGCGTTCCGCTAAATAGAGAATCGGCTCGTTGCTGTCTTTAAGCTTCAGCGCAATCTCGGTCAGTTTGCGATTGCGGATGTACTGGCCTAATGAATGGCCGGTTTCTTTTTTGAACATCCGTTGCAGGTGCCACTTTGAGTAGCCAGAACGCTGCGAAACCTTCTCAAGCGAGAGCGGGGTTTCCAGGTTCTCTTCTATCCAGTCCAAAATGCTGTGTACTGTGATCGCATCGTTATTGCGTCTGGACATCGTCTCACCTCTTTTCAGCTTTACGGCAATACCTTTGTTAGCAGGTGATAAAGCGTATCGACTTCATCTGCCGTCAGGTTTTTTGTCAGTTCATGGTGCAGATCTTGCCCCACCAGGCTACGGCACTCCTCGCACAACCGTTTCCCCTCAGGCGTAAGCCTGACCAGAACCCCGCGTTTATCGTTTGGGTTCGGCAAACGCTCAATCCACCCTTTGCAAAGCAAACGATCGAGCATGCGGGTTAGGGCGCCGAGGTCCACCGACAGCACTTTTTTCAGCTCCACTGGCGTAATACACACCTCGCAATGGATGGAGCAGAGCACCTTAAATTGCGTTGAGGTGATATCCAGCGGCGAAAGATAAGTGTTGAGCAGGCGGTCCTTGTGCTGGTTAACCATGTGAATCAGCCGCCCTAACGGGATCATTTCGTTAAACAGATCACATGTGCTTTTCACTATGGTTGCCCAGGCAAGTAGATTAATCACGCGAGATATTATTTCCCAGGAAAGTATAAGTCAACGTGATGAGTCGGCCGCGGGCAAAAGATGCCACAAATAGCTAAAACCCTTTAGTCAGCCGCTAAGAACCGGCCTCAAAACAAACTGTTTAAGGGAGATTCACGTTTTAGATGCGTATACTTAGCTGGCTTGTCGACTCCGAAACCAGGACCTTAAGATGATGGATTTAATAAAGGCTATCGGGCTTGGGCTTGTGGTATTACTGCCGCTGGCAAACCCGCTGACCACGGTTGCGCTGTTCCTCGGCCTCGCCGGAAACATGAACAGCAAAGCCCGCAACCGCACGGCGCTGATGGCCTCGATGAACGTATTCGTGATTATGATGGTGGCGTATTACGCAGGCCAGATAGTGATGAATACCTTCGGTATTTCGATACCTGGGCTGCGTATTGCCGGGGGGTTGATCGTCGGCTTAATCGGCTTTCGTATGCTGTTCCCGCAGCAAAAAGCACATGTTTCCCCCGAGTCGAGAACCAAATCGGAAGAGCTAAGCGAAGAGCCAGAGGCGAACATTGCGTTCGTCCCGCTGGCCATGCCGAGTACCGCAGGCCCCGGAACGATTGCGATGATCGTCAGTTCAGCCTCCACCATCAAGCACGGGGTGGATTTTCCTGCCTGGGTTGTGCTGGCGGCGCCGCCGCTGATTTTTGGCCTGGTGAGCGTGATTCTGTGGGTAAGCTTGCGCAGTTCAGGGGCCATTATGCGCCTTGTCGGTAAGAGCGGGATTGAAGCTATTTCGCGCCTGATGGGGTTCCTGCTGGTGTGTATGGGCGTGCAGTTCATTATTAATGGCGTCGTGGAAATCATTACGACCTGGCCAACCTAGGGAAATAGAGTGAAAAACTTAAAGCTGTCGAACGAGGACTACCAGAACGTTGTTACGCACATTGTCGACTATATGGAGGACAAACACGACCTCCAGCTTGGGCAATTTGAGGCCGAGTTTTTTCTTGATGAGCTGGTTAAAAAGGTTGCACCCCTTTTTTATAACCAGGGGTTAAATAAAGCGATGGACGTTATTCAAAACAACGTGCTGACGCTTGAAGAGCTGCTGGATTTGGAAAAGGAAGTTTGAGCCGGGATGGGTTGTCAATGCCTCGCAACGCACGGCGTTAGAGCGCTGAGCGAAAGAATTTACAGTGACGCGGTCTGGCTATCCGCCCGCGAACTCTCGGAAAAAGCCAGCTTCAAAAATACCAAACCTGGCGCGGGGCCGAACCGCTGGAAATCATCCGGATCGATTTTTGCCGTCCAGATTAGTGGCAAAGTCTACTATCCACGATATTTGCTGGATGAAGGTGACGGAATCGGAGAACCTGCTTGAGTCTGTATCATTGAGGGACATGATTGAAAACGAAGCCGACCAGCTAGGGGTGGTTCTGCTTGAGCCTGGCGGAGGCGGATAAATTCTGCCCGTAGAGGGTTGCGGGGCAAAAAGTAAGCCGGGCAGCGGCAACCCACCGCCCGGGTAATCTTTAACCGTGGTGCGGCTGCTCTTCCAGCGTCACGGGCCAGCGACGGAAGATCAGCAAAGACCAGATTAGCGCGGCCAGCGCCGGAATCGCACCGACCAGGCCAATGCTGGACATAGAAAAATGCAGGCTGACCTGGTTTCCCAGCAGCGCTCCGGCGCCGATCCCGATATTGAAAATCCCGGAGAAGAGGGACATAGCCACGTCCGTGGCATCCGGCGCCAGCGCCAGCACTTTCACCTGCATGCCAAGCCCAATCACCATCATGGCGATACCCCAGAACATGCTCAGCACGGTCAGATTGACGTTGCTGGCGGAGGCGGGCAGCAGCAGGGCAAGGCACAGCACCAGCAGCGCTATCGCCCCGCTAATCAGCGACGAGGCATATTTGTTACCCAGCTTGCCGAACAGGATGCTGCCGAGGATGCCGGTCCCGCCCAGCACCAGCAGCAAAAGCGTGGCAAAGTTGGCGCTCAGACCGGCAACGTTCTGCACAAAGGGTTCAATGTAGCTGTACGCGGTGTAATGCGCGGTGACAACCACCGCCGTCAGCACGTAGATGCTGACTAAAGCCGGACGACGAAAGAGTTCCGGCACGCTGCTAAGGGACCCGGAATGCTCGCTTGGCAGCTTCGGCAACAGTTTCATCAGGCAGAACAGCGTAATGGCCGCCACCACGCCAATCGCAAAGAAGGTGGTGCGCCAGCCAAAATATTGCCCAACGATTCGACCCAGCGGTAGCCCCAGCACCATCGCCAGCGCGGTGCCGGTTGCCAGCAGGCTCAGCGCCTGTGCCTTTTTACCCGCCGGAGCCATACGAATAGCCAGCGACGCGGTGATAGACCAGAAAATAGCGTGGGCAAAGGCAATGCCGATGCGGCTGACGATAAGTACGGTAAAGTTCCAGGCCAGGAAGGAGAGCACGTGGCTGCCGATAAACAACGCGAAGATGCCGATTAATAGTTTGCGGCGCTCTACCTGGCTTGTCAGCAGCATAAAAGGCAGCGACAGCAACGCCACAACCCAGGCGTAAATGGTGAGCATAATGCCAACCTGCGCAGTCTCCATGCCGAAGCTGCCCGCAATATCCGACAGCAGCCCGACAGGCACAAATTCAGTGGTGTTAAAAATAAATGCCGCGACGGCAAGAGTAACGACCCGCAGCCACGCTGTACGGCGTGGGACCGTGCTTAGTGTCATAAAATAGTTTCGCGTTGGTGTTTAAGACGAAGAGAAAGCGATCATAAAACCATCAATCGGGCCACACAACCAATTTTGTGATTTATGTCTCATTTTTTTACCCTGCGGTGAGCGCATAAAAAAATGCATGCGGAAGCCCGGTTGGTCATGGCATGGTAGAGGTCATGCGCCCCCCTATAACAACATGAGGTTTATGCTATGCAACCAGTTGACTTTTATATGGTAGACGCCTTTGCGGATACCACTTTCGGCGGCAATGCTGCGGCCGTATGCCCGCTCACGGAATGGCTGCCGGACGACACCTTACTGAAAATGGCCAAACAGCATAACCAGTCGGAAACGGCTTTTTTTGTCACCACGGACGAGGGTTTTGAGCTGCGCTGGTTCACCACCCAGGGCGAAATCAATTTGTGCGGCCATGCGACGCTCGCCGCGGCGCACGTTATCTTTGAATATTTCGATTATCCCGAGTCGACGATTCATTTCTCCACCCGTTTTGTCGGCCCGCTTAGCGTTACCCGCAACGGCGAATGGCTGACGCTCGATTTCCCGGCGTGGGATACCGAACCGGTCATGCCGCTGCCGCTGTTGCTTGAAACGCTGGGCATTAGCGAATGCAAAGAGGTGCGCGTGGCGCGCGATTATATGGTGGTACTGGAAACCCAGCAGCAGGTTGAAGCGGTTCGGGCGGATATCAACGCCATGATCCCGCTGGAAAAAATGGTCTGTATCACCGCGCCCGGAGAAGGAGACTATGATTTTGTCTGCCGCTTTTTCTGCCCGGGTGAGGCGGTGGCAGAAGATCCGGTTACCGGATCGGCACACAGCATGCTTATCCCTTACTGGGCTGAAAAGCTCGGCAAAACGCAGCTGCTCGCCCGTCAGGTATCTGAACGCGGCGGCGATTTACGCTGCCAGTTAGCCGGCGACCGCGTGCTTATCGGCGGGAAGGCTGTCACCTATCTGATTGGTAAAGCGCTGCTGCGCTAACCTCGCAGAGCAAAAGCGGTTTGGCCGTCTCGGTTCGACAGATAAGCCGGTTTATGGCGAAGGTAATTGCGCAAGCAAATCCATAAAAGCATCAAGCTGGCGAGTCTTTGCGCCTTTGCGCCAGATAAGCCAGGTTTTCAGATAGCGCCAGTCAGGCGGCAGCGGCCATGCGCTCGCCTGATGGCTGCCGGGCATGCTTTCGAGCATGCTGCGCGGCATCAGCGCCAGACCCGCTCCGGCAACAACGCATGCCAGCATGCCGTGATAAGACTCCATTTCATGAATTTTCCCCGCTATCGCCCGATCGTGATGGAACCAGCTTTCAAAATGGCGGCGATAGGAGCAGTTCGCCCGAAATGCATAGAGGTTTGCCCCGTTAACCTGCTGAGCATGCGTTATTGGCGCATGATCGGCAGGGGCCACAATCACCATTTCCTCTTCATACACGGCGATCCCCTCTAACGCAGGATGCAACACGGGACCGTCGACAAAAGCGGCCGACAGTTTTCCTTCAAGCACGCCGTCAATCTGGTCACCGGACGGGCCGGTAGAAAGCGAAAGCTGGATCTTCGGGTAGCGTTGATTAAAGCACGCCAGCACGCCGGGTATCCTGACGGCGGCCGTACTTTCCAGCGATCCCAGAGCCAGCATGCCCTGCGGCTCATTGCCGGCAACCACCATCCTTGCTTCCTCCACCAGCTCGAGTATTCGTTTGCTGTAATGTAAAAAGCTGTGCCCGGCCGGGGCGAGTTTCAGGCGCTGATTTTCACGGATAAACAGATCGACACCCAGATCCGCCTCAAGCTGCTTAATGCGGGTGGTGAGGTTAGACGGCACGCGGTGCACCTGCTGCGCGGCGGCGTTAATGCTGCCGGTTTCCGCTACCGCGGTGAACATTTCAAGCTGCACAAGATCCATGCTTTGTTCTCATATTGTGAATAACTGACTCACCATTATTCATTTTTAATCAACCCATCTCAAGCGTAAGGTAAGCGGACATTCAGCAACAAGGCGGCAATATGCACTCTGTTACGGCGCAAACTCACGCGATTTCACTAAACCCGGCAACCGGTCAACGGCTTGCCGCTTATCCTTATCAATCAGACGCTCAGCTTGATGCAGCGCTTGCGCAAAACCACGGCGCTTTTCTGGCCTGGCGGCAGGTATCCGTCATGCAGCGAGCGCAAAAGCTTAGGGATCTGGCCGCTGTGTTGCGCGCTAACGCTGAACCGATGGCGCAAATGATTACCGCTGAAATGGGCAAGCCGATCGTTCAGGCGAGGGCAGAGGTGGCCAAGTCAGCCAGCCTGTGCGACTGGTACGCTGAACAGGGTCCGGCAATGCTAAGCACAGAAGCTACGCAGGTGGAAGAGAATAAAGCGGTGATTGAATATCGTCCGCTGGGTCCGGTGCTTGCGGTAATGCCGTGGAACTTCCCGCTGTGGCAGGTTATGCGCGGTGCGGTTCCTGTGCTGCTTGCGGGTAACGGTTATGTACTCAAGCACGCGCCAAACGTGATGGGCTGCGCCCGGCTCATCGAAGAGCTGTTTATCAAAGCCGATTTTCCGGCGAGCTTATTTGAAGTAATAAACGTGACGCCCGCGGGCGTGAGCCGGGCGATAAAAGATCCGCGCATTGCCGCAATCACCGTAACCGGCAGCGGGCGAGCGGGTGCGGCGATTGGCGCCCAGGCCGGAGCGGCGCTAAAAAAATGCGTGCTTGAGCTTGGGGGTTCCGATCCGTTTATCGTGCTGAATGACGCGGATCTTGATGAGGCGGTCAAAGCGGCAGTTACCGGGCGCTTCCAGAATACCGGGCAGGTTTGCGCGGCGGCAAAACGCTTTATCGTTGAAGAAGGCATTGCCGCCGCCTTTACGGAAAGGTTTCTTGCGGCCGCGCAGCAAATGCAAACGGGGAACCCAGCGCTTGAGACAACGCAGCTTGGGCCAATGGCGCGTTACGATCTGCGCGATGAACTCCACGAACAGGTTACAGCGTCACTTAATGAGGGCGCTACGCTGCTGCTGGGCGGTGAGAAACTGGCGGGCGAAGGCAATTATTACGCCCCGACCGTGCTGGGCAACGTAACACCGACAATGACGGCTTTTCGTCAGGAGCTGTTCGGCCCGGTCGCCGCGATTACCGTGGCTCACGACGCGGAGCATGCGCTTGCGCTTGCAAACGACAGCGACTTTGGCCTTTCAGCCACGCTGTTCACCGCAGACCAGACGCTTGCCTACGAAATGGCGGCCCGTCTGGAATGCGGCGGCGTATTTATCAACGGCTACAGCGCAAGCGATCCGCGCGTGGCCTTTGGCGGCGTAAAGAAAAGCGGCTTCGGGCGGGAGCTTTCGCGTTTTGGTCTGCATGAATTCTGTAACGTACAGACCCTGTGGAAAGATCGCCGCTAGCGAAAGGGCGACCCGGCATAAGCCGTTCACAAATCTGAAATAGTTCTGTCATTTTCGCCCGGTACACTCGCCGCATTCATAGTGTTACCAAAGAAAATCATGAACATAAGACAAATTTTCAGCTCATGGAAGGCGCCTCGCCGCTCGTTTGGGTTACTGAGCGGCGCGGTCTGTGTTATAGCGCTGTTCTGCGTTTTGCAGATTATGTCGACCCTTTTGCTTTCTTCCATTTTGCGCGACACCCGGCGAGACGTTCTCGCAAGCGACCAGCGGCACGAACAGCAGATGTTTATGGACAAGGCGCGCAGCTCGTTGCTTATGGCAAGCGATCTGTTAAACCGGGCGGGCATCTATTTTCTGCAGGATAAAGAAACCGGTTCAGTCGGGAGCTGGAACAGCCTGCTGGATGAGTCTCAGTCGGCGCTTAAGGCTTCCCTTGCCGATTTTAACCGCTATCAGCAGCTGCGAAGCACAAACAGCCAGCAAGAGCAGCAGCACAGCGAAGCGCTGGTCAGCAGCTATAAGCTCTTTTTTGACGGTCTGAAAGAGCAGGCGGACGGCCTCGCGCAAAGCAGCTCCATCGATGCATTTTTTGCCGTACCCATTCAGGCGTTCCAGAGCGACTTTAACGAACGCTATGCCGGTTTCCAGAATGAAAACGAGCAGCAAACTCGCGAGGCCAGCGGCTCCTTGCTGCGCAGCCTTAGCCATACGCAAAACATGTTTATCGCGGCGCTTGGCGTGCTGGCACTGGTCGCCATCGCGGTCTGGCTGGCCGTAACCCGCTGGGTTATTAAGCCTCTTCGAAGCGTAATCGCTCATATTGATGTGCTTGCCGCAGGCGATCTTTCCCACCTGCCGCCTGCACAAAATCATGTGAACCGGGAGGTGAATCAACTGAGCGGCAGCGTGGTGGCGATGCAGCAGGGGTTGCTGGATCTGGTTCAGGAAGTACGTGACGCCGCAGCAACGATGGCGCTGAATATCAATCGTCTGGCGGAAGGGAATCAGATGCTCTTCAGCCAGTCTGCGCAGCAGGAGCAGGAGTTAGAGGGCGTAATCAATCACATCACGGAGCTGGGTTCGCGCGTAAAAGAAAACAGTGATTATGCGAAGCTTGCTAATCTTCGCGTTGACGAGGCCCGTGAAATCGCCGCCGGTGGCGACCAGATGATGCACCGGGTGAACCTTTCCATGCAGGATATCGTTACGCAATCCGCCGAGATGCGCGGCATTGTAGCCATTATCGACAGCGTGGCGTTTCAGACCAATATTCTGGCGCTTAACGCCGCCATTGAAGCGGCGCACGCGGGCAACCACGGGCGCGGATTTGCGGTGGTGGCAAAAGAGGTCGGGCTGCTGGCGCAAAAGAGCAGCCGGTCCACGCATAATATTAAAGCCCTTATCAACAATTCCATGCAGGGTATTGAGCAGGGCTCAAACGCGGTAACGGTGCTTGAAACCAGTTTGCAGAACGTCATCGCCGCGGTGAGTAAACTGAGCGGCCTGCTAAGTGAAATCTCTGCGGCCACGCTCAACCAGGGCGAGAGCGTTCATCATATGACGAAACGCATTGCCACGCTTAATCAGGTGGCAACCCAAACCAATCAGCTAATCCGCGAAACCTCAGGTTCTTCCAGGCTGCTGCGCGACGAATCTTCCCGCCTTGAAAGCGCGGTGGCGCGTTTTCATCTGCCGCCAGAGGCCGGTTACACCTTGTAAAACTTTATTGAGGATATTAACGGCGTGAAGGCGCCGTATTCCTACTGTTTTCACCGTTTGTATACCAGACTTTACTCACCCTTAATTTGTTGTGAAAGCACCATCATGGACAGCGAATCACGTCGTCAACTCAACGAATTACGCAGGCAAAGCAAGCAGGAGCATGAAGAGCTGCTGGCTGACCCCGCAGAATGTGAGCCAGCAACTACGTTTGGGCAACGAATGGCGGATGTGATAACGGGCGGCATCGCCACCTGGACATTTATCCTGGCGCAGTCCGCCATTATTATTGTCTGGACCACCTATAACCTCTTCTCCAGAAAATCAGGCTTCGATCCTTATCCTTTCGTTTTATTAAACCTGTTTCTGTCATTCCAGGCGGCCTATACCGCGCCTGCGATCATGATGAGCCAGAAACGGCAGAATATGAACGACAGCCGCCGGGCCGAGATTGAGTCCAACGTAAACGTTAAAACCGATCTTGAGCTTTATGCGCTGCATGAAAAAATCGACATGATGAAGGATAAAGATATCGCCGAGCTAAAGCATACCGTAAGCGAACTGCTTGAAGAGCTGAAAAAGTTGAGGCCGCCCGCGGCCAACAGCGCCTGATCGTTTCTTACGCCGGTATGACGCCCCGGTTTCAGCTGCCTGCTGGAGTCACATCTGATATACTGCCGGACGTTAATTTCCCGTCAGTCAGGAGCAAGCGGTGTCAGCTTTGCCGGATAATCAGTTGCTCGAAGAGATTCTGGCGCAGGTCAGGCCGCTTATAGGGCAGGGAAAAGTTGCAAATTATATCCCTGCGCTTGCGCAAGTCCCCGCCGATAAACTAGGCATCGCGATCTGTACCGTGGACGGCGAAATCTTCAGCGCGGGCGATGCGCGGGAGCGTTTTTCCATTCAGTCCATCTCCAAAGTGCTGAGCCTTGCGCTCGCCATGGGCCGCTACGAAGAAGATGAAATCTGGCGGCGGGTAGGGAAAGAGCCTTCCGGTCAGCCGTTCAATTCTTTGGTACAGCTTGAGCTGGAGCAGGGCAAACCCCGTAATCCTTTTATTAACGCCGGGGCGCTGGTGGTGTGCGATATGTTGCAAACGCGCCTGAGCGCACCGCGACAGCGTATGCTTGAGGTTGTGCGCCAGCTCGCCGACGCCCGCGATCTTGCTTACGATACGCAGATAGCCAGGTTGGAGTTCGAACACTCCGCCCGCAACGCGGCCATCGCCTGGCTGATGAAGTCATTTGGTAATTTTGATAATGACGTGATTACCGTGCTTCAGAACTACTTCCACTATTGTGCGTTAAAAATGAGCTGCCTGGAGCTGGCAAAAACCTTCCTTTTTCTTGCCAATCAGGGCCGCTCGCCGCAGCTTGATGAGCCGGTGGTCGGCGCCCGGCAAGCGCGCCAGATTAATGCGCTGATGGTGACAAGCGGCATGTACGACGGCGCGGGCGAGTTCGCCTACCGCGTCGGCATGCCGGGGAAGTCGGGCGTAGGAGGCGGGATCGTCGCTATCGTACCGCATGAAATGTCGATTGCCGTCTGGAGCCCGGAGCTTGATCTCTCAGGTAACTCGCTGGCCGGCACCGCCGCGCTGGAAAGGCTTGCTCAGCGTATTGGCCGCTCTATTTTTTAACAAAACGCCGCGCTGCCGTTTAAGCCCGCGCCTGAGTACAACCTGTTGTACTCCCCACAAAAAAATCTGCGCGTGTTATCACATTTCTCAATCCTAAAAATCCTCATGCCGCGTCAGAGCGGCGAAGTTTGACACGCCTCACATAAGCATCACCTGCCCGCCGCCACACTTGATTCCATCAGACAAGACCGGAGTCCACTCTAATGGAATCAACCAAAGTGCCCGCCCTGACGCGAGCCATTGAGATCATGAATTTCATCGCTGCACGGGGGCCGACCAGCGCGGCCATCCTTATCAGCGAGCTGGGTATCCCGAAAAGCACGCTTTATCTGCTGCTTGCCGAACTCAAAAAGCATCGCTTTGTCACGGTGGATGCTCAGGATAACTACTGTCTGTGGACCAAGCTGGTGGAGCTTGCGGGCCATGCGCTGAGCAAAATCGATCTGCGGGATATTGCCCGCAGTCGCCTTACGCAGCTGATGGAGCAGACCGGGCTGCTTTGTCATCTCGGCATCATTGATAACGGCAACGCTTACTACATTCTCAAAATCGAATCTTCCGCCACCATCAGCGTGCGCTCGCATGAAGGGAAGAGCCTGTCCCTTAGCCGCTCCGGCATTGGCAAATGCCTGCTGGCCTGGCAGCCGTCGCCGCTGCGCGAAAACATTATTGCCACTCTGGACTTTAGCCCAAGAACGCCGACCTCGATTACCACACCGGAACGCATGGTGGAGGAGATCGGCAAAATTCGCCGTCAGGGCTGGAGCTACGACCACGGTGAGGATTACTCCGACGTGCGCTGTGTCGCCGCCCCGATATTTAACGGCCGCAACGATCTTAGCGCCGCGATTTCCGTGGTGGGCACCCGATTACAAATTAACGATGACAATCGTGACCTGATTGCCAGCCAGACCCTTGCCTGCGCGAAAGAAATTTCCCGTTTGCTCGGCTGGCGAAGCCCTTTCGATCTGAAAGCATCATAACTATTACTGAGGAGAACAGCCGATGACCCTACCTAAAATAAAACAAGTTCGCGCCTGGTATCTGGGCGGAGCAACGGCCGAGAAAGGCAGCGGCGGGGCCGATTACCACGACCAGGGTAATCAGCACTGGATAGACGACCATATCGCGACGCCAATGAGTAAATACCGGCAATACGAACAGTCGCGTCAGTCTTTCGGGATCAACGTGCTGGGCACGCTGGTGGTGGAAGTGGAGGCCGATAATGGCCAGACCGGGTTTGCGGTTTCCACCGCCGGGGAGATGGGCTGCTTTATCGTTGAGAAGCACCTTAACCGCTTTATCGAAGGCAAGTGCGTCAGCGACATCAAGCTCATCCATGACCAGATGCTGGGCGCCACGCTGTATTACGCCGGCTCCGGCGGTCTGGTAATGAACACGATTTCCTGTGTCGATCTGGCGCTGTGGGATTTGTTTGGCAAGGTGGTTGGCCTGCCGGTCTACAAACTGCTTGGCGGAGCGGTGCGCGATGAGATCCAGTTCTATGCAACAGGCGCGCGTCCCGACCTCGCCAAAGAAATGGGCTTTATCGGCGGGAAGATGCCCACACACTGGGGGCCGCACGATGGCGATGCGGGGATCCGTAAGGATGCGGCGATGGTGGCGGAATACCGCGAAAAATGCGGACCGGACTTCTGGTTAATGCTCGACTGCTGGATGAGCCAGGACGTTAACTACGCCACCAAACTGGCCCACGCCTGTGCGCCGTACAACCTGAAATGGGTTGAAGAGTGTCTGCCGCCTCAGCAGTATGAGGGCTACCGCGAACTTAAACGCAATGCGCCTGCAGGGATGATGGTGACCAGCGGTGAGCACCACGGCACGCTCCAGTCATTCCGCACCCTGGCGGAAACCGGCATCGATATTATGCAGCCGGACGTAGGCTGGTGCGGCGGCCTGACCACGCTGGTGGAAATTGCCGCTATCGCCAAATCACGCGGGCAACTTGTAGTACCGCATGGCTCATCGGTTTACTCCCACCACGCGGTGATCACTTTTACCAATACGCCTTTCAGCGAGTTCCTGATGACCAGCCCGGACTGTTCAACAATGCGGCCGCAGTTTGATCCGATCCTGGTTGATGAGCCCGTGCCGGTTAACGGCCGCATGCATAAATCCGTACTGGATAAACCGGGCTTTGGGGTAGAGCTGAACCGGGATCTGAATCTGAAACGACCTTATAACCATTAATCAACCGGCGTCGCGTTTAGCAGGCTGAGAAACTTCAGTAATCGTGACGTTGTAACCTTTTTTCAGCCTCAATAAGGGTAACTGCTATGGATTCCGTTCTGAACAGTGCGGTGAAGAAGAACCGCGTGCGTTTAATCCCGTTTATGCTGGCGCTGTACATTCTGGCTTTTCTCGACCGTTCTAATATCGGCTTTGCCAAAGAGACTTACCAGATTGATACCGGGCTCAGTAACGAAGCCTACGCGCTGGGCGCGGGGATATTCTTTGTGGTGTACGCTTTCCTGGGCGTACCTGCAAACCTGTTGATGCGTAAGTGGGGAGCCCGCAGATGGATTGGCGGCACGACGTTGCTGTGGGGAATACTGTCAGCAGCCATGGGATATGCCGACAGCGAGGCAAAATTCCTTATTGTGCGCACGCTGTTAGGCGCTGCGGAAGCCGGTTTCTTCCCCGGAATGATTTACCTCACCTCGCAGTGGTTCCCGCAGCGCAATCGAGCAGCCGTTATGGGGCTGTTTTATATGGGCGCGCCGCTGGCCTTAACGCTCGGCTCACCGCTGTCAGGGGCTTTGCTTGAAATGCACGGCTTTATGGGCAGCCCCGGCTGGTACTGGATGTTCCTTATCGAAGGTTTGCTGGCGGTTGCCGCAGGCGTCTTTACGTTCTTCTATCTTGATGATACGCCTGCGAAAGCCCGTTTTCTGACGGACGAAGAGAAACAGGTGCTGCTGGCGCAGCTGGCAAGCGAAGAGGAAAAGAAAACCACGTCCCGCTTCAGGGATGCCATCAGCAATGGCCGTGTCTGGCAGCTCGCGATTATCTATATGACCATTCAGATTGCGGTATACGGGCTAATTTTCTTCCTGCCAACCCAGGTTGCGGAGCTGATGGGAACTAAGGTGGGCTTTACCGCTTCGCTGGTCACCGCAATCCCGTGGATAGCGGCGCTGTTCGGCACCTGGTACATCCCACGCTATTCCGATAAAACGGGCGATCGCCGTAACGTTGCCGCGTTGACGCTGCTTGCCGCAGGGAT
Organism: Buttiauxella sp.; assembly: GCA_032000125.1. GTDB lineage: Bacteria > Pseudomonadota > Gammaproteobacteria > Enterobacterales > Enterobacteriaceae > Dryocola. The sequence goes on from DAMALH010000003.1 coordinate 26,533, forward strand.
CGGAATTGGCGTTTCAGGTTTGGTTAGTCCGGTTCTGGCGATTGTTGCGCTTTGCGTGGCGGCGATTGGTTTTATCGCCGTACAGCCCGTGTTCTGGACGATGCCAACGCAGTTGCTCTCCGGCACCGCGCTTGCGGCTGGTATCGGTTTTGTGAATCTGTTCGGTGCCGTTGGCGGCTTCCTTGCACCGCTTATCCGCGTCAAAGCTGAAACCGTTTTTAACAGCCATGCGGCAGGGCTGCTCGCACTCGCCGGGATCGCCGTTATTGGCTCCTTGATTATTTTCACGCTGCGCGTGGCTAAGCAAACGCCGCTTTCCAGCCCGCAGCGCTCGTAACGCATAAGGATTTCTATGAACACAATTTTAGCTAACGCTTTCAGGCAAGGCTTACTCAACGGTGAAGTGCAAATCGGGCTATGGCTGAGCAGCACCTCTTCTTATCTGGCAGAGATTGCGGCGACATCGGGTTATGACTGGCTGCTGATTGATGGCGAGCATGCGCCGAATACCGTGCAGGATCTGTATCACCAGCTGCAGGCCACTGCGGCCTACAGCAGTCATCCGGTTATCAGGCCGGTTGAAGGACAGAAAAGCATTATTAAGCAGATGCTGGATATTGGCGCGCGCACGCTGCTGATCCCGATGGTGGATACGCCGGAGCAGGCGCGAGAGATTGTCAGCGCTACGCGCTACCCGCCGACAGGGACAAGAGGAGTAGGGGCAAGCGTTGCTCGCGCCGCCCGCTGGGGGCGCGTAGAAAACTATATGGCACAGGCAAACGATGAACTGTGCGTATTGATCCAGGCTGAAAGCAAGCTCGCGCTGGATAACCTGGACGCGCTGCTTGAGGTTGACGGTATTGACGGCATATTTATCGGACCGGCGGATCTGTCGGCATCGCTTGGCTACCCGGATAATGCGGACCATCCCGAAGTGCAACGTATTATCGAACAAAGCATTCGTGATCATTCAACTGACTGGATGTTATGGCATTCA
>DAMALH010000003.1:27539-116625 GCA_032000125.1 Buttiauxella sp.
GGGCCGCCGGAAAAGCCGCAGGCTTTCTTGCCGTGTCGCCGGAGATGGCGCGGAAATGCATTGCGTGGGGGGCTAACTTTGTCGCGGTAGGCGTAGATACCATGCTTTATACCCAGGCGCTGGATGCGCGACTTGCCATGTTTAAAGACGCACCTCTCAAAGGCGGAGAAAAAAACAGCTACTGACTGGCGTACCGGCTCAGGGATGAGCCACGTGATAAGCATTTCCTCTGGCACGCGTTATTGACGCTTTTTATCGCTTGATTCAGATTACTCAACACCTTGTGTTCAGGATTAATTAAGATGACCGATCTACGTATTCGCGTGCTGTCCTTTTCTGATATCGAATCAGGCGTTGCGGAGCTTAATGAAGTGCTGATCGACTGCGTAGCAGACGGCGCATCGGTAAGCTTTATGCATCCTTTATCCGTAGAGAAAGCCACGGACTTCTGGCTGGGCGTTGCCCGTGGCGTGGCAAACCGGGAACGCGTACTTCTGGTTGCGGAGGATGAACATCAGCAGATTGTTGGCACCGTACAGTTGATTATTGGCCAGCCGGAAAACCAGCCTCATCGTGCCGACGTGGCGAAACTGCTGGTTCACCCGCGCGCCCGCCGCCGGGGTGCCGCACAACGCCTGATGCAGCAGCTTGAAACCGTTGCGTTACGGGCCGGGAAAACCGTTCTGGTTCTGGATACCGCAACCGGCAGCAGCGCCGAACTGTTCTACCAGAATAACGGCTGGCTGCGGGCCGGTGAAATTCCTGCCTATGCGCTGATGCCCGACGGCGAGCTTTGCTCGACAACCTTTTACTACAAACATCTCTGAATTTTTGGCATGTTTAGTGTCTGCAATTCAGCTTACAGGCGCTTTTTCATGGATAATTCCGCTCTCTGGTTTCGCGAATTCGGCCCGCCCGAGCAGGTTCTGGCACTTGAACATGCTCCTTTAACAGCGCGCGCCGCTGGCAAACTTCGCGTGAAAATGCGCTATGCTCCGGTTAATCCTTCCGATCTTATTCCCGTTACGGGCGCCTATCGTCACCGCGTTGTTCCTCCTCGCGTTGCCGGCTATGAAGGCGTCGGCGTGGTGGCTGAGGCCGATAACCCAGCGTTAATTGGCCAACGAGTTTTGCCGCTACGGGGCGAGGGGACGTGGCAGCGCTGGCTGGACTGCGACCCGCTATGGGCGGTGCCGGTGCCCGACTTTATCTCCGATGTGCTTGCCGCGCGCGGTTATATCAACCCGCTGGCGGCTTACGTGATGCTAAGAAAATGGCCGGTGCAGGGCAAAACGGTATTGCTGACCGCTGCGTCTTCCTCCTGCGCAGGACTGCTGGCGCAATGGGCAAGGCTGCAGGGTGCAAAAGCGGTGTACGGCGTTTATCGCTCGAACAAGCACCCCACGCAGCCTGAACGCAATGGGATTATCCCTGTCAGCATGACCGATAAAAAAGGGCTGCAACAGGCAGCCCAGCAGGCTGAAATAGTTTTCGACGCGGTTGGCGGCGAACTGGCAACGAACCTGTTACAGCCTTTACGAGCGGGCACAGACTTTATTTCATACGGCCTGCTCAGCGGCCAGCCTTACCAGATGATGGGCGGATGCGTTCACCCGCAGCGCTTCCATTTACGCGATACGCTCGCCGTGACTGCGGTAGATGTCTGGCAGCGGTGGTTTACCGAGCTTTGGGTTATGCTCCCGGCCAGCAGGCTGCCGGAAGTACGCCTGTTCCCGTTCGAAAACTGGCGCAAGGCTTTAGAGGAGTTTGCCGTGCCCGGGAGGCACAGCAAACCGATGCTGGAACTGTAGCGCCGGGGGGGTGTTTTACGGCTTATCCCCCATGATTGCCAGCAGGGTTTCGTCATCCGGCAACCCCTGATGCTGCTGGAGACGGCCTTCTTTATTGAGATAATAGATAGAAGGCGTCGCGCTGCCGCCCAGCTCATCCATCAGCGCCAGGTTATTCTTCAGCGCTTCTGTAACTTGCGGTGTGACGGTGGCCGGGGCGTTAAGCGCCATCTTCCCAAGGCTATTTTCATAATCCGCAAGGGTTTTCGCCGGATCTTTAGCCATCATGATTGCCGCAGCTTTCTGCGCGCTGTCCGGGCGCAGCATGCCTACCATCAGCACGCGTAGCTGTACTTTGCCTGACTTCAGCCAGGGCTGTGCTTTTTGCCAGAACTGCGTGCAGTACGGACAGTAGGGATCGGCAAACGCATAAACGATATGCGGCGCGTCCGCTTTGCCGGCGGCAATCCAGTGGTTTTTCTCCAGTTTCTGCCACATCTCTTTGGCCATTGGAGCATAAACCCATTTTTCGACCTGCTCATCGCTCAGGTTCTTACCGCCCGCATCGACCATATTACCCATGATTGCATGTTGCTTATCCGGCGTCAGATAGACGGTGGTGCCTTGCCCCTGATACTGCATCGCATAGCCCTGGAGATTGCCCGGCGCTTTAAATTCGCCTTTTAGCTCAAAACCCTGCTTTTGCAGGGCTGCAATAGGGGCGGGGAGCGGGACTTGCGCAGCCAGCACGCAGGCGGGAAGCGCGAAAGTTAAAATCAAGCCTGATGCTCTTTTCATTAATCGTCCTTATCCTCTTTAACGGATTTTGACCAGCGTTCGCCCCTGGATCGAATTGTTCAGGAAAGCTTCAGCAACTTTTGGCGCTTCCTCAAGCGTAATTTCAGTTGTTGCAGTCTCATAGAAGCTTTCCGGTAGCGCTTTCGCCAGCCGTTCCCATGCGGTGGTACGACGGGCAAAGGGCGCGCTAACAGAGTCCACGCCCTGTAAGCGAACGTTACGCAAGATAAACGGCATAACCGTGGTCGGCAACTCAAAGCCACCCGCCAGACCACAGGCCGCCACGCAGCCGGAATAATTGGTTTGCGCTAACAGTTTTGCCAGCACCGTGCCGCCAACGGTGTCGATGGCGCCAGCCCAGATCTGCTTTTCCAGCGGGCGGGTCTGCGCAAAATCGCTGCGAGGAACAATGCGAGCGGCGCCGAGTTTTAACAGATATTCATGGGTACTTTCGCGACCCGTGACGGCTGCGACCTGATAGCCAAGCGCATGGAGCAGCGCTACCGCCGTGCTGCCTACGCCGCCGCTTGCGCCGGTGACTACCACTTCACCCGCACCAGGCGTTACGCCTGCTTCTTCAAGCGCCATCACGCAAAGCATGGCTGTCAGGCCCGCGGTGCCGACGATCATCGCTTTGCGGGCGGTTAGCCCTGCGGGAAGAGGCACCAGCCAGTCTCCTTTCACCTGCGCCTGTTCAGCCAGGCCGCCCCAGTGGTTTTCCCCCACGCCCCAGCCGGTTAAGACAACCTGCTGGCCCTTGCTAAAGCGTGAATCCTCGCTGCGGTTCACCACGCCCGCAAAATCAATTCCCGGCACCATCGGGAAGTTACGAATGATTTTGCCTTTGCCCGTGATAGCCAGGGCGTCTTTGTAGTTCAGCCCGGACCAGTCGATATCAATCAGCACGTCGTCGGGACCTGCGGCAGGGAGATTGGTTTGCTTAACGCTTGCCAGGGTTTTGCCTTCAGCTTCTTCAAGAACAATCGCTTTCATTATTTTTCCTCATTAATCAAAAAGTTATTTGGTTGCAGGGCGCGTTTGAAAAACGCCCAGAAATCATCCAGCGGCTCCGTGCTGTGGAAGAGTTTTGCGCGCATAACCGCGCCTTCCCAGCCGGTCCAGAAAGTCGTAGCCAGCTCGGGGGCAGGGTAAGCGTCCGGTATTTCGCCGCTGTTAATGGCTTCCTGCAGGCAGCGGGCAACGCGCGTTTGCCAGTCCAGAAGAATAGATTTAAGCACCCCGGCGAAGGCGTCCGGCAGCAGGGGAGATTCCTGCAGTAAATTGCCGACAAGACAACCCCGCATGAAGTTAAAGCGAGCCATGCCCGCTCCGGCGGAACGGACAAAATCATCGATGCGCGCAAGGGCCGGCAGCTCGTCGTTCAGCAGGTGCTTATCAAGCTTTTGCGCAAAGTAGTGCTGATAGGCCTCAAGCACGGCGAGGCCAAAAGCTTCTTTGTTAGTGAAGTAATGATAGAAAGAGCCCTTAGGCACGCCGACCGTTCTGACGACGCTATCAATACCCGTGGAGAGAAAGCCATTTTCGGTGACCATTACCACCCCCGCGCGGATCAGCGCTTCGCGGGTATCCGTAAAGGCTCTGTCGCTTTTCGGGGGGCGCCCGCGGCGGGGTTTTAGCGCTTCAGCCTCTGTCATCATAATTTAGACCGATCGGTTTTTAATTCCTGATACCCTATGCCTGTTTAGACGATGAATCAATAATGCGAGGAACAAGTTGCAGAATATTTTGATTTCGCTCAGTTTAAGGGCGTCAATCGTCTTTAACCGGAGACTGTATGAAAGTCAGGCTGGCATCGCCCGATGAGGCGCAGAGGCTATGGGATATTCGGAATCAGGCAATAAGGCATGGCTGCCGGGCATGCTATGCGGCGGAAGTGATTGCGGCCTGGACCCCGGAAACTATGCCGCAGGCCTACCGCCGCGCCGTGGCGAATAATCCTTTTTTCGTAGTAGACGATCCCGTTAGCCTGCGGCCGGTTGCGACAGGTTTTCTGGATCTCATCTCCGGTTCGGTAGAAGCCGTATTTACATTGCCGGCGTTTCTGGGGCAGGGAATAGCAAGCCGAATTTTGCAGGCGATAAAAGAAGAGGCCATACAAAGGGGATTTACCCAGCTAACGCTTTCTTCGACGCCGAACGCCTGCACCTTCTATGAAAAAAATGGTTTTACGGTGATAGAAGAAGCGCTTTATCCTTCGGCACTGGCTGGAACCAGCCTGCGCTGTATGGAAATGGTTTGCGTATTGCCAATTGCCAGTGACATAAAACAAGCGGACTAATTAAAAAAATGAATACGATGGTAACGTTAAGAGAAATGACGGACGCTGAGTATCCTGCCTATCGGACATTATTCATTGCGGAATATGCCCAGGATTTACAAGACTCGCGAGGATATTCCGCGCAGAAGGCCACGGATATTGCTACCCACGCCATAGATGTTTCCCTTACCGAGGGGCCAAATACTGCCGCCAATAATCTGTGGTGCATTTTGCCTGAGAATGACAGTGACACGATCGTTGGCTATTTCTGGTTGGTCAGGAAGGCAGACGCTTGCTGGGTTTCCGATTTTTGCCTGTTACCTGCATGGCGTGGGCGCGGTTATGGACGCGCATCGCTTGCGCAAATGGAGGCGCGTATTGCGGAACAACAGGTTAGCGAAATAGGGTTAAGAGTTGCCGTGAACAATCCGACCGCAAAGGCATTATATGAAAAAAGCGGATTCCAGATAACAGGCTTCAATATGATCAAAAGGATCTGATAAAACGTGTAGCGATTCCCGACTTCGGGCTACCGTCAATATTGCACAAGGCTTGCAGAGACAGTAAGGTGTGCGCAATTTCTATAGTATCGCAGGACAAACATAGCTATGCATTCCTCAAAAGATCCGCTGCACGGTATTACCCTTGAAGCATTACTGACCGTTCTGGTGGATAAATACGGCTGGGCGGAACTGGCGAAGCGTATCAATATCAACTGTTTTAAAAGCGATCCGAGTATTAAATCCAGCCTGAAATTCCTGCGCCGCACGCCCTGGGCGCGTAAGGAAGTTGAAGAGCTTTATATTGATTCTTTGTCCGAGCAAACCCCGTTAAAACAAGATCCGCCGGCCGAAAACCCGTGGACTAACTGGCGATCGAAAGAAGAAAAGTAATAGCAGCAGCGTTTTTTTGCAGGATTTATTACTGGCATTTCGCTCGTGCAGTGCTTACTATTTGAAGCCGCTGTCTCGTACAGACAGCATTTAACCTCGCGAAAAATTGACTGCTTATGTGGTCAACACACACGCCGAAGTGTCAAGTACACATCCTCCGGCCAGCGTTTCCAAATTTTGACAGGAACGCTGTATGAACAGACCTCTTATCGTTATTTTTGCCACTGTTATCCTTGATACTATGGGCATCGGGATTATTTTCCCGATCCTGCCAACGCTGCTTAAAGAAATTACTCATACCGACAACGTAGCGCTTTACCTGGGTATTCTGACTACGCTCTATGCGCTTATGCAGTTTGTTTTTGCGCCGGTGCTTGGCGCGCTCAGCGATCGTATTGGGCGCAGGCCTGTGCTGCTGTTGTCATTAGGTGGCGGGGCCATCAACTATCTGTTTATGTCTTTTTCACCTACGCTGTCCTTATTGCTGCTGGGGCGCACTTTTGCAGGCATGACGGGAGCCAGCCTTTCGGTAGCCATGGCCTATATCACTGACATATCACCGGTTGAGAAACGAGCGCGCCGTTTCGGTTTGTTTAGCGCCATGTTTGGTATCGGTTTTATTGTTGGGCCTGTGCTGGGGGGAACGCTGGGAGATTACTGGACCAGATTGCCATTCCTTGCCGCCGCCGTTCTCAACGGCTGTAATTTTCTGCTGGCGCTGTTTGTCCTTCCGGAAACGCGTATCGCAGGGCGGGAAAAAATTAATCTGTCTGAGCTTAATCCGCTACGTTCGCTGGGCTGGCTGTTTACGCGTAAAGACGTTCTGCCAGTTGTATTCACCTTTTTTATTATGAGCTTCGCCGGAGAGGCCTACGGCATTTGTTGGGCGCTGTGGGGCCACGACGCGTTTAAGTGGGGTGGCTATCAGGTTGGATTGTCGCTGGGAACCTTTGGCATTTTCCAGACGCTGGTACAGATTTTTTTGCCCGGCCCGGCAGCGCGGATTTTAGGAGAGCGGGGGGCCGTTCTGGGAGGCATCGTCTGCGCATGCCTCGCATTATGCGCGATGGCCTTTACCAGTCAAGGCTGGATGGTCTTTGCCATCATGCCCGTTTTCGCACTCGGCAGCATCGGGACTCCCGCGCTTCAGTCCCTGGCGACGCTTCAGGTCAGCGCTGAACAACAGGGACAATTCCAGGGAATTTTATCCTCAGCGGTGAGCCTGGCTTCGGTCATTGCGCCACTTTTTTTCTCGATAGCTTACTTTTCCGTGCAGGATAGCTGGCCGGGTGCCATCTGGCTTTCTGTTATCGTCATAAATGCTATAGCGGTGCCGTTAGTGCTGTACGGTATTCGAAGCAGGAGCCTGGTTGAATGACAACGGGCTTCCCGGAGCGTATTTTTATCTGGTGGCAATTATCGATGTAACAATCTATTAGCCGGGAGAAAAGTAATGTCCAACGTTTTGCTGATTATCGATATGCAAAGGTTTATTGAGGACAGAATTAAAAATGGTATTAATTACTATCCGCACAATGCAATCAATAACATGGAGCATGTGTTAAAAAAATTCAGAGCTAACAATTGGTTAGTTGCGCATGTCATTCACCAGTCAGAAGGTGAAGACAGTTTGCTGAATCCGAATTCACCTCACTATCAAATAATCTCTGGTTTTGAAAACGTTACTAATGAACCAGTGTTCATAAAGAACACATCTTCTGCCTTTGCTTCGACCGATCTGAAAAGATATTTGGATGAAAATGCCATATCAGAGGTTGTGGTTATTGGTGCAGTTGCTGGTTTCTGCGTCAATTCCACAGTCAGGCATGGGGCGGATTTGGGTATGAGAATGACGGTGGTTAAAGATGCGGTTATTAGTTTTGATTTAGCAAAAGGAAAACGAGAAGAAAAAAATATTCATGATGTCACCATGAGTCTGCTTGAGGCTGACTTTGCAAGAATGACCTTATCCTGCGAATTTTAACTATCAAGTCTTGATGCCCGGTTGCACATACAGAAGTCCATCAAGTGAAGTCCAACCGAGGCTTCTGATTTTCAACATCAAAGGGAGCAGGAGCTGGGATGGGGAGTTGTGGTGGCAGGCATCATTATAAATTGAGGTATCAGCATCAGCGTCAGCGTTCAGCGCGGGAAAAGGAGCTTTCAGAGGCCGTCGGAAACCAAGCCAATGATGCTCTCACAAAACGCCGGATTCTGCCTAATCACACTTTTGTCAAAGCTCAGTAAAAATGTCTAATCACTGGCCCGTTAGAAATGTCTATATGTTGAAAAGGCCGCTGCGAAAATGTTATCCGCAGCGGCCTCTTTAGCATAACGTCATTATGCGAACCATCAATCAATCTTTTTCTGTATGTTCTTTATTTTCACCAACATACGTCAAAATATTACTTGTGGAAATTCTAGTTGATGGGCCATCCCATGTTATCGCACCAGACTCACGCAATGAAAACAAATTATTTATAAATTTGGTATCGTCTAATGAATATTCTTCCGGATACATAGCATTCATTTTTTTGATCAACCCATCAAGCGATATTGAATTGTTTTTCCTTATCAAACCTAATAGCCTGCGGCGAATTAATGCGGCAGGAAGGGCTTGGAGTCGCATCGTTTTCTGAATGCCACTTTCAAGAGTTCTTTTTATTTTATCCTCTAACTCCTTGATTTTAAACTCATTTCCCTCGCTTGACTTGAGTTTCTCATCAACTAAACCAATTATTTCCTGGCTAATGCTATTTTTAAGTGCGTTTATTTTTTCATCATCACCAATAGCATCAACAGCACTGTTGGGCTGTGGCTTTTTCCATATATGTTGGCGCATATCAGTTACAGTGTCCTTCATCATGGAAAATGTATCAGAATACAATTTGTCAAATATCTTTTCTAGTCTTTCAACACTGGATTGGATATCTTTCGCAGCTTTCGTTGTTTCTTTAGATGCTTCATTAGACATTTTGTAAAATACAAATGAAAGCCAAATAGCTCCGATTGCAAGAACTAATGAAGCAATTGTTGCAATGAAACCTACAATAGTTATTGCTGTGTCCAGTACACTTGCTGTATCTGCTGCCATATAACCTCAATAGTATAATTGGATAAAATAGTTATTTTCACCGCAAACCAGTTCGGGGTTCTGTGACACCCGAATTTTACCTCGGTTTCTGATGGTTTCCTTTGTATATAATATCATTGAAGTTTTTGCATTTCTCAGAAATCTTTTCTGGATTTGATTGCAATAGCCGAAAGATAGCGCACACATTGCCGCTGGTCAGTGAGTACGAGGTTTCTGCCAAGTTCACCTTTTACCAAAGATGGCCTCAGAGCTCCCCTGAAGCTTTATCATGGCTTCAAGCAGGTCATCTTCGTTCAGTGAGCGCTGGGATTTGTTGATACTAGGGGCGTGCCGTCTGCGGGAAGGCTCATCACCAGAACAAGGTAACGATTGCGAGCGATTATTGTCCCGCTTTCTCTGGACCTGACGGGCAATATCCAACACATGGCCAAGTCTCTTGTTATCCACAATTGCGACGGGATCAACTTCAGAAAGCCGGTCATAGGTGGAGTAGGGCAGCAGCACGCCATTTAGTCGCAACTCCTTATGTCCGTCAGGGTAATGCCAGACATCAATATATTTGCCGATGGCTCTTCGACTGCATTCGCTGTCCTCAATCAGATAGAGGATTTTATCGTATTGTACAGTCAGACTTTTTGATACACGGCGGGGCTCTCGCCAGGTAAATTCCGCATCAAGGTCATCGTCTAATGCCAGTGGCCGGTGCGCGTTAAAATCATGCAATGGTTCTTTAGCAAAGCGCCGGTTATAATCCGCCATGTATTCTTCTGCAAATGCGTTGGCCGCTTCTATCGTACAGATCCCCTCAAGCCTGAACTCCTTAACCAGCCGGTCCTGAAGGGTTAGATGAGCACGTTCCACACGGCCTTTGGCCTGGCTGGTTTCTGCGCACAGCGGTGTGATATTGAGGCAGCGCATTGCCCTGGCAAACTGGGTTTCGCCGGGACCGGTGGTGGCATGCTTATTATTAACCCGGAAGACACTGGCTTTATCGCTGTAAAGGATCATGGGTTTACCGTATTTTTCGATATAGCCACGAGTCGCTTCAAAATAGGTAAATGTGGATTCAGATTTCACAAACAGCAGGTGCATCAGGCGACTGGTGGCATCGTCAACATAGACAAGAGCAGTACAGGGTCGACCCCGGTTTTCAAACCAGTGATGGTCACAGCCATCAATTTGTATCAGTTCGCCAGTACAAGGCCGCCGGTAACGAGGCTGATGAATTTTAGGTGCGCGCTGTCTGCGAGGGATCCAGAGTCCGGCTTGTATCATGAGGCGTCGGATGGTTTCTTTGCCAAGGACCAGACCGTGAACTTCCTCCAGCTTTTCCCGCGCCAGCGTGGGGCCAAAATCACGGTAGTGTTCCCGGATTATACTTAGTGCCTGATCTGTCAGTGACGCTGGCAACAGACGGGTTGATTTCTTTCACGGTGAACATCCCGGCGTCATGTATAGCCATAGAAAACTCCTCATCAGGAAAAGTGAGTTGTTGTCTAGGCATACAGGTTTCAAAACTATAGCCTGGACATTCCTAATGAGCCACAAATAGACATTAGCATTGAGCCTCTACAACCTTGGTGCGCATAATGTATATTATGTTAAATTAACTATTCAAGTAAGTAACTTCATAAATCCAACCCTTCCCTTATAAAATCAGTACGATAGTTATACTTACAGTCTGCTGTTTCATTACTTTCTTTTTACGCAGTCGCACCCTGTTATTGCTTTGGCTTTTTCAGCCATCCACACAGTGGATCGTTCTAGTGGAGTCCCAGAGTGCGCTGAGTTAGCCCAGCCCTGCTTCTGGCTTCCTTAAGACGTTCTGGTAAGGAATGATTTTTTCCATGATGGTATCCCGTGGAATAAGTATGCTTGTTACTGCGGGCGGGAAACATTACGCCGTTGAGTGATACTTACATCAGGAATAATCAGAGCAGTAAGTTCGTTTTCTTTCTGTCGGGAATGCGTGCGCAGAATTCAAGGAAAAGTCGCTGAACCGCCAAACTCCAGATAGATTTTTGCCAGATTATTTAATTGGTTAAATCGATTTTCATCCAGTAACAGCTCGGCCTGGCGGCGTTTCTCCTGGGCATCAAGCCAGAAAGAAATCCGCGCCGCGCCCTGCCTGTAGCGCACTTCGTTTAGCCTCTCTGATTCTTTTGCCAGTTTAAGACCTTCACGAAGACGCGCCTCTTGTGCAATTAGTTGATTACGAAGAGAAAGAGCGTCCTCTATGCTGCTCATCGACTTGTAAAGTGCCTGTTTAAACTCCAGCACGCGCTGTTCATAGTCATTGCGTGCAATCTTCACGTCCACCCTCCTTTCTCTCCATTCCAGGAACGGCAGCGTTAGGCTCGCTCCAACAGAGCCGACAGGATTATGGAGAAAGGTCATGAGTGTGTTGCTGCTGGTACCAAGCGAGCCGGTCAGACTGAACGCCGGATAAAATTCGGTGCGCTGGATATCAACCGTGGTCAGCGCTTCACGCACCCGCCACTCTTTGGCGCTGATATCAGGTCGATGCCGCAGCACGCTGACCGGAATATTCACATTGACCTGTGGCAGCGGTCCCGTCGGTAACGCTTTTGGCTCGACAATCGGGCTACCCGGCGCGGTGCCAAGCAGAACGGCCTGCTGATTAAGCGCCTGCAAACGTTCATTCTGCAACGCGGTCAGTCTGTTCTCCTGGGATAGCACGCCCTGCTGTGCGTCCACCACATCCAGCCAGGAAGCACCGCCCGCTGCGTAGCGAGCATTAGCCAGACGCAGCGTCTCTTTTGCGTAATCGATACTCTGTTGAAGGATAGACAGCTGCTGGTTAATAAAGCCGATGCGCCAGTAGTTATTACTGGCATCTGAGAGTAGCGTCAGGCGGACAGTACGCAAATCCTCTTCTGAGATCTCACGTGCCCACGCTTTCGCGTCACGCTGGCGCGCTATCTTGCCCCACAGATCCAGTTCATAGCTGGTATTGAGATTGGCGGAGCTGCCCCTGCGCCAGCCAGCTGAGCCGTCCAGTTGCTTTCTGCCCTCCACGCCGAGTGAACCTTTGAGTCCCGGATCGTTCACGATGCCAACCCGCTCCTCGTCCAGCCGGGCGCGATACACGCGCAACACCGCCCCAGCCACGTCGTTATTGCTGGCTATAACCTGCCGCAGCCAGCCGTCGAGTTGTGGGTCGTTAAACGCTTGCCAGTCAAACGGCGCCGTCTCTCCGGCAGCAGCACCCTGATACCAGCCTGCAGGATATTTCACCTCAGGAGCCTGGTAATCGCTTTCCAGGGAGTTTGCACAGCCTGCGCTAAGTAAGACAGCAAGGCATACAGCTAAAGGGGATAATGTTTTCATGGGTTACTCGCTGGCCAGTGAAACGACCGGGTCCATCCTTGCCGCCTTGCGAGCGGGGAGATAACCAAAGATCATGCCGATTAAAGTTGAGCAGAAGAATGCGGCGGCAGCGGCCTGCCATGAATAAATAGCGGTAAACATGGCACCCGCCAGCGCGGTAAACAGCGCGCCGGCGGCGTACGATAGCGCAATACCCAACGCGCCGCCGATAAGACACACCAGCACGGCCTCAATCATGAATTGCTGCATGATATCGCTCCGCCGCGCGCCTACCGCCATGCGCACGCCAATTTCATGGGTACGTTCGGTCACCGACACCAGCATAATGTTCATCACCCCAATACTGCCGATCATCAGCGAGATGCAGGCCACCATCAGAATCAAGATACTGAAGGTCATTGAGGTCCGTTCGATAGATTTTCGAATCTGTTCGAAATTAAAGAGCTGGAAGTCTTTCACACCGTGACGCTGGGTCAATAGCTGAGAAATAGCGCTGACCGCCGCTTCGTTAGCAACATTGTCCTTAAGCCGGACGCTGATGCTGCTCAACACCGGTTTCCCTACCATTCGGTACATCACCGTGCTGTAAGGCATCCAGACGTTAATGCGGTTTGGCGCATAGCTACGGTTGTTGCTTTTGGCTATACCGACGACCCGCGCAGGCACCGAGCCAAGAAAGACGATTTGACCCAGCGCCTGTAATCCCGCATCGTCAAATAGCGCCTTGCGGGCGTTTTCATCAATGATCGCTTCCTGCAGGGCATTTCGGTCGTCCCGGAAAGTGGCTCCCTGCAAAAGCTCAATACCGTTAACGCGAAAATGATCGCGCCCAACGCCGTTGATCGTGGCGGTGGCGGATTTACCGAGAAAACGAATGTTGTCTGAAGCGTTAACTTCGGGGCTGACGCTGTCAACAAACCCCTGCTTTGCTAACGCCTCTGCGTCTGCCGGAACCAGCGTACGGATGCTTTCGGTGCTGTCGTCAAAGAAATCCCTTCCCGGAAAGATGCTCACCACGTTGGTTCCCAACTCTTTAATATTTTCCAGGGTTCGCTGCTTCGCGCCCTCACCCAGCGCCACAACCGTAACAACTGCGGCGATGCCAAAAATAATGCCCGTCATGGTTAACGTCGTGCGCAGGCGGTGTGCATTCATCGCTTTTAGCGCCATTTGCAGAGATTCACGGGTGCGGTCGAACATACTTTGCCAGCGGCTTTGCTGAACTCTGTCAGGTGGAGTGAGGGCAACCCCTGAGGTAGCGCGACTACCGGTATCAGAAATTATTTCGCCGTCACGCAGCTCAATAATACGGTTAGCGTGCTGCGCTACCTTCATATCGTGAGTCACCATAACCACGGTGTGACCACGCTGATTCAGTTCGCTGAGGATTGCCAGCACCTCCTGACCGGACTGGGTATCCAGCGCGCCGGTCGGCTCATCCGCAAGGATGATTTCACCGCCGTTGATCAGCGAGCGGGCGATACTTACGCGCTGCTGCTGACCGCCGGAAAGCTCCCCCGGTTTATGGTGTTCGCGGCCTTCCAGCCCAAGCCTGCCGAGCAGTGAAGCGGCTCGCAGACGGCGCTTGTCACGCTCGCTATTGGCATAAATCGCCGGAATTTCGACGTTACCTAACGCGCTAAGGTCGGGCATTAAATGGTAACGCTGGAAGATAAAACCGATATGCTCGCGGCGGATCCTTGCCAGCTCATCCGGTGAAAGCTGGGCGGCATTCTGGCCGCTGATGTAGTAGTCGCCGCAATCCGGGACGTCGAGACAGCCCATAATATTCATCAGAGTTGACTTACCGGAACCGGAGGCACCGATGATCGCTACCAGCTCTCCAGCCGCGATAGTCAGATCGATCTCTTTCAACACGGTAAGAGCCTGTCCACCGTTGGTATAGGTGCGGCTGATGCCCTTCAGCTCTATGATATTACTCACAGTACAAACCCTTCCCCAGGCGCTTTCTCACCCGGCTGCGACAGCACAACGTTTTCCCCTACTTTTAAACCCTCAAGGATCTGAATATCCACGTTGTTGGTAATGCCGGTTTTGACCTCGCGGGTTTCCAGTTTGTTACCACTGGTCAGCACCTGCACCTGCTGCTTGTTGCCATTGACTTTGCGCACCGCCTGAATCGGTACCAGCAGAGTATTTTTAGCCTCGCTGGCCAGCAAGGTTACCTGTGCTGTCATGGCAATACGCAGTCGGTTTTCCGGGTTCGGAACATCCAGCAGCGCATTGTAGTACACCGAAGCATTTGAAGTGCCTGAACCCGAGGCCGAGCTGCTGCTGGCAAGGGAATCGTCTTTCATCACTGACTCAGGTGCCAGTTCAACGGTACGTAGCGTGGCGTCGTAATGCTTATCCGGCTCCGAGAAAATGGTGAACCTGGCTTTTTGCCCCGGTGAAATTCGTGTGATATCCGCCTCAGAGATCTGGGCTTTAATGGTCATGACGTCCAGACGGGCGAGTTTGATAATGGTCGGTGCACTTTGACTGGAGTTCACCGTCTGGCCCTGTTGGGTGACAACAGCAATAACAATGCCATCCATTGGAGCAACAACCTTTGTATAACCCAGATCGACCTTTTTCTTATCGACATCAATCTGCGCCTGCACGAGTTTGGCATTCAATGACAGCAATTCCGCGCGAGTGGTGGCCAGCGTGGCTTCGGCAGTTTCAAAGTCTTCCCGCGAGCTGGCAGCCTCGCTTAGCATCTGGCGCTGGCGCTTAAAACGCAGTTCGGCCTGTTTCAATAGCGCCTGCTTAGCCTGAAGTTCCGCTTTCACCACGTTGAGTGCAGCTTCTGCGTTGCGCAAGTCATTACGCTGCGGGACGTCATCAATATCGGCAATTGACTGCCCTTTAGTAACACGATCGCCTAACTTAACTTTCAGCGACTTAACCTGGCCAGAAACCTGTGCGCCAACGTTTACCCGTTCAATAGCATCAATGCGACCGGTAGCAAGTACGGCGTTTTCAATATCGCCGAGGCGTGCCGGAGCGGTAACATAATCAGGAACCTGCGGGCTTCTCAGGAAGAAGAACAAGGCGATGATAAGAACAATTAGCAGAGTTGCAGCACCGGTGAATACGCGACGAGGGGGGAATTTTGTTAACATTGCACAGGTTTTCCATAACGATAAACAGCAGTGGTTCAGGCACCACAGTACCTCGCCCAGTATCTACTGGAGGTAAACACTGCGCTATTTATTGCAGATCGTAATCGAAATCCTCCACCGTGCAATCAATTCCGCAGAACCTACAATAAATCGTTACTCGTTCACAGGTCGAGAACAACTGCAATGTATGCCCAGCGTTTACCTGTACAGATACAGGTCACATCACCGCACCACAACTTGAAAGCCTGCTATGGCCTTCTCTTCCTCAACTCCATGTCAGCCTGGCACGTCATGACTCAGTTGACGATATCTAAAAACGAAATGCGCGCTGCCGCTCCTTTACATTTATTCCCTTCCCTGCTGGTGAGATCCATTAATAACCATCGTTGTGAGCAACGGGCGTCTGGAATCCATGCAGGCTATGTTTGTTATCTGCCTGAGAATCAAATCCGCATCATCCATCACTCCGTAAGCTTAACCCTGGCCTCCATGCTTGAGGCCCTTGCAACGCGGCGAACATGAGAGAAGCCAGCAAACATTATATGGGTTATTAAATCAGGGGATGTTAATCATCCTGGTAAAAAGCACATTAAATACTGAAGCCATCTGCTTTTAAAAGAAAAACATATGGTAAGGAAGTTAAATATAAGAAATCACAGATCTGATTGTTTACTAAGGTAAAAATTAAAACGGCACATTAAAAACCACTATTTAAATAGCATCACGATCAGCAAAACCACGTTCTGGATCTCATTTTCAAAAAAATCAGATGTCACGATAAATCATAGTGTGTATAACTATACATTCATCAATGTATTACTATACACAAATTTAAGACATTCTTATCTGGAGGCTGAAATGATAGTTGAGTTAGCAGAACAGTTCATAAACCTGTTCCGTAGTTCAGGTAAAATTTTTTCGGATATGGTCACTGGCACCATTCCGATGCTGATCACCCTCATTTTGACCGTGAATTTTATAATGAAGCTTGTTGGTGAGAAGAGAATGGAAAAGTTTGCAGGCGTGATGGGACGATCCAAGATATTGACCTATGGTGTTTTACCCACCCTTGCCTGGTTTTTCCTAAGTAGCCCAGGGGCTTTAACGATGGGTAAATTTTTACCGGAGCGTTGTAAACCGGCCTATCAGGATGCTCTGGGAACAACTGTACATCCCCTAACCTCTCTGTTCCCGCATATCGTTCCTTCTGAGCTGTTTATCTGGCTGGGTATAGCCGCAGGCCTTTCGCAATTGCATATTTCTGTAGCCGATTTCGCCCTGAGAGCGATAGGCGCCGCTATTGTCCTGGGTATTATTCGCGGATTCCTTACTGAGTACATTTTTACCCGTCTGGAAAAACGAGAATCGAAGTCATCAACTTGATTATCTGAGAAGGTTATATGCAATTGTTATTTGACGCGGTAGGTTCAGCGACAGGAAGTTTAGTTGATGACGGCTTACAAGATAATATGCTAATCACTTTTAACAGTAATGCACCAAAAGACTATCTGGAATATGTTCTTACGCTTGAGAATATCAGCTATGAGCAACACATAACCCCTTGCATAGATGACCTATGGCTTAGAATCAATAATATTGATTATCAAGTGACTGCTATGGGGCATTCTGCATGGGATAATTTATCCCGGCTAGGACATATAACAATATTTTTTGACGGGAAAGATATTCCTGCTGGTTATGGCTCTGTTCATGTTAAAAGCGCCCAAACGCCTTCGGCTGAAATGGTGCGTGGCCCATTTACACTTTTCAGGAAATAACAGAATGAGAAATATAGTTATCACAAAAGGTCCATCGGGCATCGGCCACGATATGTATCTACAACAGGATAAAGATAAGTTTATTCTTTCGCTGACCGGGCAGGCTATCGATCCAGTAGCAAAAAAGATTGGTATGCTTCTGGACATGAAAGTAGTCAATGGCTTCGATACCATGCCTGCCGATGATAAAATCCTGTGCGTCGTGGTTAATTGCGGTGGGTCCTTGCGCTGTGGACTGTATCCCAAAAAGCGCATTAACACCGTAAATATTCTGCCCACCGGTGCAGTTGGCCCTTTAGCGCAATATATTAAAGACGATATATACATATCCGATGTTCGAACGGAGAACGTGTCTGCTTCGGAAAATAATGCTCCAGCGCATGATGTTTTTCCGCAGAACAATACCGAAAGCGAAATCCAACCTGAATCCGTGGCTAAAGATAAAAAAAACGTTTTCACGTTGATGACCGCTTTTGCCACAGGCGTGGGTAATTTTGTAAGCCTGCTTTTTAGTGCCGCACGTGAGTCGGTTGAACTGGCCATTAAAAACGTCATTCCGTTCATGGCATTTATATCAGTATTGATAGCCATTGTTCAGGAAACTGCCATTGGGCAGATTACAGCAAATGCACTCACCCCGCTTGCTGGGTCTATGTTCGGACTGTTTGTTATCGCCATTATATGCGGCTTGCCATTTATCTCACCTGTTATAGCGCCCGGTGCGGCTATTGCGCAGGTAGTGGGCGTATTGATTGGTACGTTGATTGGTACAGGCCAAATATCTCCAATTATGGCCATACCAGCACTGTTTGCCATAAACGTACAGGTCGGCGCTGATTTCATTCCCGTTGGGTTATCCATGCAGGATGCAAAAGAAAAGACTATCCGCCTGGGCGTGCCGGCGTTCCTGCTATCGCGAATGATTACGGCGCCTGTTGGGGTAGCGGTTGGCTGGCTTTTCACCATTGGATTGTAAAAGTAAGAGGATATAATGAAAAAATTAAAAGCTATTGTCGTCGGCGCAGGTATTTATGGTAAACACCATCTTAATGCTTACAATTTCAATCAAGATGTTGAGCTGGTAGGTTTGTGTGAAGTTAATGAGCAACTGGGATGCTCAGTAGCGGCTGAATACAATATTCCTGTCTATGATAACCTTAAGGACTTATTTGAGAATATTGAGGTCGATATCGTTTCGGTCGCAACGCCAGACCCATTCCATTTTGACCCGGTTATGGAATCGATACGTGCTGCAAAGCATGTGTTAATAGAAAAACCAATGGCAACGACGGTAAAAGAATGCCAGGAAATCATAGCTGTCGCCAATGAGAAAAACGTTAAGATCGGTGTGGATTACCATAAACGCTGGGACGGTATGGCACAGCATATTCATCACAGAATAAAATCAGGCGAAAGTGGCAAGGTCATCCGGGGATATATGAGCATGGATGATGTTATTGATGTTCCTCGTAACTGGTTATCATGGTCAGCATCAAGCTCCCCCGTTCATTTTCTTGGCAGTCATTGCTTTGATCTAATCCGTTACTATATGGATGGCGCCATCCCTGAATCGGTGTTTTCCCTTGGCCAGAAGGGAATCCTTGTAAAAGAGGGGATCGACACCTGGGACACCATCCAGACGATGGTGACTTTCAAAAATGGCGCTCAGTGGACCGTTGAAACCGGATGGGTTTTGCCTGATACCTTCCCTAAAGCCAATGATGGCCGCTCATTTATTTTAACTGAAAATGATTATTTCCGCGCCGATGCGCAGCTCCGCGGATACGAGGTTTTTGGAAATAACAAAGCGGCGACACCTAATTATAATTTTATTAATTATAATAATGGCCGCGCAACAGGATATGGCATTCAACCAATCCACGATTTTGTAGATCATGTCCTTAACGATACACCTTATCTGGCCACGGCAGAGGACGGTCTCTGGTCGACGGTTATTTGCGAGGCCGCACATGAGTCTTTAAGTACAGGGAAACGGATTTTCCTCTAATCCCCCTAAGGTTTTAACGGACATATTTCCGCCCTGTAAAGTGAATTACAGGGCTTTTTGTGCAGACTGCTGGCAATATTTAATGGTGGCAAAGAAAATATTACTGATGATATTTTTCATCTGCGGGCTGTTTACGCTTTCATTATATCGTCTTGGGATCTCGACAAACAGATCTGGCAGCGAATTGCCCCCTCTGAAAACCCCCAGTTCGAGCAGCAGCGCTTCACTTGACTGAATATAGCTGGCCAGGCTTTTCACATTGTCACCGCTTCTGGCGGGCAGAAATATCACCGAGTCCTGACCGCTTAACTGGGCCTGAAGCGTTAACAGCGCATTTGAGTAATGCAGAGGAATGCAAAGTTTACCCACCGAATGAAAGTCATCTTTAATGGATTCAGTTAAATTATATAATTCTGGCGGATAACAAATAAAAACATGGTTACTGGCACTTATGATTTCTACAAAAGCAGTTAACGTTTTTTTATCGATACATGGAACAAGGCTTGAATACTCCTCACCTATATCACTGGCAAGCCCAGATTTATTAACAACATTATTAATGTCTTTTAACAAATCAAATTTAAATGAAGTAAACCCAGAATAACCAAGCCCTTGCGCAAATCTGACAATGGTTGGCTGACTGGTGTGAATCATTTTTGAAACTTCCGTAGAGGTCACCACTTCCATCCGCTGTAGATTACGTAACAAATACTGACTAATTCTCTTTTCTATACCCTCTCCCTTTAATGACCGACTTTCAAGTTCAGCAATGATACTCATAAATTCTCCTTGTCTCCTCTGGTGCGAGGTAATTTAAGCACTGGCCATTAAACGTTTGAATATTTTTATTATACCGTCATATAGTTATTTTTTCATTAAAAGTGTGTTTTAGATATCCTGTTCGCCCCCACGATTGCTGAAAATCCGCCTCATTTTATCGTTAAACAAATTCTCAATAAATCAGTGGTTTAGAGCGCCTTCCTGTAACAGACCCCGCGGTATCCGTGTATCCACTAAAGGCTGCTGTACGCTGTTCATCCCCATTTCGACTACTGAGAGAGGGTAATGGCACAGCCTCTTTCCCCCAGCAGACTCTCCCTTTATTACCGCATGGCGCGCCGGTGTCCGATAAAGGCTCCCAGATTTAAAGCCCTCAATCAGCGAGCGGCAAGTTAAATAACCATTGAAATTCAGCGGGTTCTGCCTGCCAAAATGCTATTGATTATCACTTGAGATTGAAAATGATTGTGATTATCATTCGCACAGTGTAATTAACTGTAAAGGAATGTCTCATGCTTATGACAAAGACTAAAAAACGTGCCCTCCTTTCGCTGGCTATATCATTTGTATTTCACTCCGGGTCTGCGTTTGCAAAAGACTTCACCGAAAAAGATTTCCTGACACAATCCCTGGGACACGGGGTTTACGAGCTGGCGTACGATAAGGGGCAAAACGCGCTTTATGCTGCGTCAGCCCCCTCTTTTGATAAAGATAAGTCTGCCGGTCTGGTATTTCGACTGGCGGCCGACACCCTTAAAGTTAATGAGCGTATAAATACCGAACGACGCAGCTTTGCTGTATCTCTGGATGAAGAAAATCACATCCTCTATTTAGGCAATGCGCTGGACGGTTCAGTTACCCTGCTGGATACCCGCACGAACAAAGCAATAAAGACCATTCAGTTGAGCGACGATTCGGACCCCAATAAGCAGGCCCACGTCCGCGAGGTGGTGCTGGATAAAAAACATCACCGCCTGTATGTCTCCGGGATTGGCAGTAAAGATAAAGGCTTACTCTGGGTTGTCGATACGCAGAAGCAGCAGCTTGCGCAGACCATCGAAAACATGGAGCCTGTCGGTTTTGCAGTAGATGAGTCTGGGGATAAAGTTTATGCGGTATCCGGCAGAGGCGAACTGATTACGCTTGACGGCAAAACCTCGCGGCCGCTCTCCCATGTGAAGGTCGATCCCGCCGAGTCTGAACATTACTTCCTGAACATTGCCCTGAATACCGCTGCGGGCCTGGGCTATATCGCTGACACCAACACGAATGATGTGCTGGTTGTGCAACTGGCCTCGGGCAAACTTATTCACCGCATTCCCACGCCTAACTCTATCGCCGTGCTTTATAACGCCGCGCGCAATGAAATCTATGTCACCCATCGCAACGCCCGTCAGATCGGCGTGATCGATGCGACCAGCTATAGCCTGAAGCACACCATTAAAACCGCGGCCATGCCTAACAGCATGGTGCTTTCCCCTGATGCCGGAACGCTTTATGCGAGCGTGAAGCAGGACGAGAAAGAAAACAAAGCCGACTACGTTCTCAAGATTGATTTAACCAAACTTTAAGGACTCTTCTGTGATAATCAAGACACGCACGGCCGTGGCGGTTGCCCTCGCCCTTGCTAACCTTCCTGCCGCCGTTTATGCAGCAGACGACGCGCCCGCAAATGAAGACAAAATGGTGGTAACAGCCACGGGTTTTAGCCAGGAACGACGCGAGGCTCCGGCCACGATCTCCGTAGTCGACGAGAAGGAACTGAATACACGCTCAAACCAGAATGTCACGGAAGCCTTACATGAAATGCCCGGTGTGCTGGTCGGCAACGGCCACGGCAGCCTTGCGTCGGGCGATGTGCAGATGCGCGGTATGGACTCGTCCTATACCTCGTACATGGTTAACGGTATCAAACAGTCAACCGGCGAATCCCGGCCTTATGGGCACCATTTGGGTACTGAAGCGGCCTTTATGCCGCCGCTTGCCGCCATCGAGCGGATTGAGGTTATCCGTGGTCCCATGTCCTCGCTCTATGGCTCCGACTCTATCGGCGGCGTGGTGAACGTTATCACTAAGAAAGCCTATAACCTGGATAAATGGACCGGCGTGCTGGAGGATAATTATTTCCTGCAGGAAAAAAGCGAGTACGGCAACACCAACCAGACCAACGCCTTTGTGATGGGGCCTGTTATTCCGGGCAAGCTTGGGGTGAGCGTTGGCGCTGATTATCTGGACCGCCGTGACGATGACAGCCCAAAAAAAGAACGTTTTGTTAAGCATCAGTCAGGCAACCTGGACGCGACCATCTCCATGTCGCCCACCGATACTCAGCTTTGGGATCTCAACGCATCCAGAGGGCATCAGGAGAAAGGCCATAACAGCGATACCCCATGGTACTGGGGCTTCGACCGCGACGCGGCCTCGCTTTCGCAACATGCCTGGTACGGTGACGACCTGCTGGAAGTGAAGAACTTTATCAGCTACGAAAAAGCCCGCACTGAATATCGTGTGCCCGAGATGGACCCGCAATTTATTGAGCAGCGTAACGTCGAGGCAAATAGCGCGAACACCTTCTCGCTTGGCGATCACAAGCTGACGCTTGGCGCAAACTTTACGCGTAATGAACTGAATGACACCTTTGGCATAGCAGATAAAGTTGCGCCTGGCGTTACGCCGGTAAGCAAAATCACGCGCCATGGCTGGGCGCTGTTTGCGGAAGACGCATGGATGATCGTGCCGGACTTCACGCTTACAACCTCGGCGCGTCTGGATCACGACAGCTATTTTGGCTACCACGTTACCCCAAAACTCTACGGCAACTGGACCATTGATGAACGCTGGGCACTCAAAGGGGGCGTGTCTGCAGGGTATAAAAAACCGGAGCTGCGGCAGAATAATGAGGGCTTCACCAGCGTGTACGGCGCTTATCCCTACTCCTTTATCGGCATTGGTAATAACGATCTGAAACCGGAACAAAGCGTTAATACCGAACTGGGCCTGTACTGGCAAGACGACACGCTGGCTGTGGACGGCACCATCTTCCACACCAAATTTAAAAACAAAATCAGCGACTACACCATTTGTACTCAGTCGGCCACCCAGCAATGCCAGTACAACGGCTATACCGCCGAAAGCGTATCCCAGTACTTTAACGTCAGCGACGCGGAAATCTACGGTCTGGAGCTGAACGGCGACTGGCAGGCCACCCCTAATCTGAAAGCCAACGCGAACTATACCTATACCCATAGCGAACAGAAAAGCGGGGAGCATAAAGGTTATGCTCTGAGCGATTTCCCAACCAGCATGGCTAACCTTTCGCTGACCTGGCGCGTGGTTAACGACCTGGACCTGTGGACAAAAGCGAGCTGGCGCAGCAACTCGCCGAACATTGGTGATTCCAGCTCAACGGAAGCTTATGCCCTGGTAGACCTGGGGGCGCGCTATCGTCTGAACAAGAACCTCACGCTGATGACCGGCATTTACAACCTGTTCAACGTGAACCCGATTTACACCACAGCCTATAGCCAGACGGCGATGCTTGAAGGTCGGCGCTATAACTTCGGTGCCCGGTACGAATTCTAATCATCGAGTAAGTGTCTGTGCACCGCACTGTGCCGCCTGCTGTAATACGATTGCAGAAAGGCAAAGCGCCGGAGCTTATCCCGGCGCTTTAATTACCCATTACGGCGCGGCGCTGACTCGCCAGACGGTATCGCCGGCATCATCGGCAACGATCACCCCGCCCTGTTTATCCATCGCCAGCCCAACCGGTAATCCCCGCACCTTTTCCCGATCGTCTGTCAAAAAGCCGGTGACCACGGGCTGCGGCAAGCCAACGGGCTTACCGTTTTCAAATTTCACCCACATCACCTGATAGCCGTTCAGCGGTTTTCGGTTCCAGCTACCGTGTTCGCTGATAAACGCGCCGTTTCGATATTGCGGCATGTTGTCCCCGGTATAAAACAGAAAGCCTAGCGGCGCCACGTGGGAACTCAGAGCGTAATCAGGCTTGATGGCTTTTTCGACCAGATCCGGACGCGGGGGTTTGACGCGTTCATCCACGTGCTGTCCGTAATAGCTGTACGGCCAGCCATAAAATCCTTTTTCCTGGACGGATGTCATATAGTCCGGCACCAGATCGGAGCCGATTTCATCCCGTTCGTTAACGATGGCCCAAAGCTTGCCGCTTTCAGGCTCCCACTGCAGGCCCGTAGGGTTTCGTAAGCCATTTGCGTAAATGCGGCTCGCGCCGGTGGCGGCGTCAACTTCCAGTATTGCAGCCCGCCGGTCTTCCGCGCCAATGCCGTTCTCGGTAATGTTGCTGTTAGAGCCAACGCCCACGTAGAGTTTGCTGCCGTCCGGGCTTGCCAGCAGCGATTTTGTCCAGTGGTGGTTGATGGGCCCGCCCGGTAATTCAGTGACAACGTCACCGGGACCCTGGATCGCCGTCTGTCCTTCCTGATAGGAGAATTTCTCCAGGCTATCGGCGTTGGCTACCCACAGCGTATTGCCGATAAGCTGCATACCGAAGGGGGAATTAAGATGCGCAATAAAAATGTGTTTCTGCCATTTACCGCCAACGTTGCGCAGCAAGGTAATGCGGTTACCCCCTTCGCCGCCCTTGCCGGAGGATTTTTGCACCAGCCCCATAATGACGTCTTTAGGACGCGCGGGCGCTTTTTTGGCAGGCCCGTTGGCTTCCGCCACCAGGATATCGTTGTTGGGCAGCACATAAACCTGACGCGGATGTTTCAGACCATCGGCGATTTTTTCAATCTTCAGCCCCGCGGCCACTTTTGGCATTTCACCGTTCTTCCAGGCGACCGCCTCGGGAACCTTCATCGGCGGCAAAAGGAAGTTCTGCGCTTTAGGGAGCTCAGGATTGGGGCCCGTCTGTTTTTGCGGATCTACCCGCGAGTCGTCGTCACAACTGCTCAGCAGGCTGGCAAGGATCACGGCAAGTAAAACACGCTTATGAATATTCATGCTGGCTTCTCCTTATGCGGCGCGTTCACGTAGCGCAAGTTGAACATTACTCAGCAGCAGAAGTATCACTACCAGCGTGGAGAGAATGACGCCCATTGGCACCACGGCATAGGCGTCGCGGCTATGAATAAAGGCGTTAAAGATGGCAAGCACAACGGCGAGCAGGCTCAGCCAGAAATGGATTTTTATGGGCGAACCCTGCGGATATTTCGGCCCCGTCCAGACAAAAACGGCGTTGATGATTCTGGGAATAATGGCAATCAGCAGGCCTATCACTATTAGCCAGTTGGCCCCGTCGTTCCACATCTGACTAAAGGTTTTCGTATACAGAATGTCGAAGATCCAGGCGGCAACAAAAAAACCGAGAGGAATGGGATTTAGCAGTTCATAAAGCGCCACGACCGGTGCCGGGCGCCCTGTTGCAAGGTGCGTTTGCATTTCCGTCTCCTTTGCTCTTCCAGATAAGCCGCATCATCAGCGAGTTGGCATACCTGTAAAGATTAGTAAATCTAAAGGATAACGACGGGTTAATTGTCGAGTCTGTCAGCCCCGCCGGAGACGACGGCCTGCGTTTCTGCGCCAAGTTCCCCATGCAACATTTCAGCCGCGCCCGGCGGCGGCAGTAAATTATCCAGCACCCCTTTAGCGACCTCCACGTGGTCGATTTCTCCGTTTTCATTATGAAACACCGTCAGCACCCTGCCGTGATTAAGGCCGTAAGCCACCTGTTCGGTGAGATGCAGGCTGGTCGCAAGCTCCTTTTTTTCCAGCCCCGGCCTGCGGTTACGCCGCTCAACGCGAAATCTGTGCTGGTTATATTTCGCCCAGCCAATAAGCAGCAGGCCGTTTACCAGCGCGACAAGCACATAAAACGTCACCGTATTAAGCGTGGTAAAAAAGGGCCTTATGCCGATAAAGGGCGAATGCGCGAGCGCGGTTATCAGGCCGGTATAAATCAGATACGAAAATCCAACCCACGCCACAATCGTCAGGATGGCATCCAGCACGCGGGGCATAAGACGAAGTTCGGTAAATATCAGAGGCTGGTTCATGATTCGATCCTCCCAATACCGCGATCGGGGCTGACCCAACGGGCCCGGCCGCGCTTATGTTTCAGCATGACTTTCGGGAAAGAGACGAGGGTTGTGAACAGGCTTAGCATCCAGTAGACCACCGGGAACCAGATAATCCAGAACAGCGAGGCGGAAATCCCCTTTTCATAGCGCCGTTCGATAACCAGGCTGACCATGAACTGCAGGATACACACCACGCCGAGCATCAGCCCGGTAAATGCCGGTGGGAACAGGTGCTGGACGTACAGGTTATCCGGCATCGGCACGAGCATGCCGGCGACAAACAGCAGAATACTCATCGCATAAGCAAATGCCCAGGCGGTGGACAGGCAAAACTCAATGAACAGCGGCCACATGCGGCGGTATTCCCAGGACCACAGGCGGCGCATGTTAACGATAAACACCTCCGCTCCGCCCTGCGCCCAGCGCAGGCGCTGCTTCCATAATCCCCTTAGCGTCTCCGGCATCAGGATCCAGCACAGCGCCCTGGGTTCGAAGAATACCGACCAGTGGCGGAGCTGTAGCTTCCAGCTGATATCAATATCCTCGGTAATCATATCCGGGCTCCAGTAACCCACTTCGGCCAGCGCGCGGCGGCGAAAAGCGGCCACCACGCCGGAGACGGCAAAAACCTGCCCGTAGACGCGCTGGGTGCGCTTAATCAGGCCGATAATGGAAGAAAATTCGCCTACCTGTACCCGCCCGATCAGCGTTGAGCGGGTGCGGATACGCGGGTTGCCGGTTACGGCGCCCACCCGTGGGAAGCGCAACAGCGGCGCCACCATATAGGCAACCGCGTCGCGGTCAAGCAGCGCGTCGCCGTCGATACAAACAAGGAAATCACTGCGGGCCGCTGCCGCGCCGGTTTTGAGCGCCACGGCCTTGCCCTGGTTTTCAGCCAGATGAATAACCCGTAGCCGCGGGTATTCGCTGGCCAGTTGGTCCAGCACCTCGCCAGTGTTATCTTTAGAACCATCGTTAATAGCGATAATTTCGATGTTCTGATAGCGCTGTGCGTTGGCGGCCTCAATGGTTTCCCTTGCGTTTATCCCCTCGTTGTAACAGGGAATAAGAATTGAAATCAGCGGGTCGCCCTCAAGCGTCGGCGGCGGCATTTCTTCTTGCCACTGCCAGTGCCGCTCGCGGTAAAACCAGAAATAGAGTCCTCCGCTAATCCATAGCGCCGACATAAACAGCGGCCAGAAAAAGACGAAATTCAGCATCACTTCGCCGGTAAAAATGGCAGCCATCCCTAACGGCAGGCTGAACATCAGGCAAAGGATGAGGAAAGCTACGATGCGATCGGTCATTTTTGCGGATACCAGAATGATGAGAATGTAGAGCGGATCTCTGCCATCTCGGGTTTATCGTTGATGAAATCGTCGGGATAATAGCCGTAGTTGACCGCACCGCTCAGCTCTAGCTGACGCATCCACTCAACCAACTGCTTACCGTCGATATCTACCTGTGATCCGGTTTTACGCCAGTCCTGGGCCTGGAGCTCAAACACGGTTTTATCTAGCGCGCCGGGGTGCTGTGCAACGGTGCGTACCAGTTTGTCCAGCCAGGCATTGGCCTTATCGGCAGGCACGTTTTCCATGAGGGGCATGGCCATCGGTGCCGTCCAGTCATAGGTGCCAAGGAAATCATTGAGGTTTTGTGCAAACCAGGCCTCGCTGTCCGGCTCCAGCACCGGCAGGGCATAAATGTTGCGCGCGGTACTCACCTGCGGGCCGCGTATATTACGCACCGCTGTCGTAAGCTGCCGGGTGAAGTCAATAAGCGCCCTGCTTTTAAAGCGCGTCCAGCGTTCAAAGGTCTGCGGGTCCTTGCGGATACTGGCAATATCGCCGGGGAAACCTGCGGCACGGTAGGCCGCCAGCGCGTCCGGCGAGGCATCTTCAAAATCCGTCAGGAAGGCATCGTCGTGGAATAGAATCCCGCGGAAACTGGTGTTTTTTGCCAGGTCTTCATAAATCCCGGTGATACGTCTGCGCGCCTCTGGGCTCCAGGGAGAAAGGCGCACATACTGTTTCGGATCCACGGCGCTGCGGCCGGTATCAGGATTCCATTTCATCACGCGGGGAATGGAGGCATCCATATCGAAGGCCAGCACCGGCATCCAGGCGAAAACGTCCACGTTTGCGCGGTTCTGCAGTTGCCAGGCGACAAAGTTAAAGAGATCGGCGCGCATCGGCAGCCAACGGTTAGGGAAATACAGCTCGCGGATATTGCCGTCGCCTTTCGGATCGGCATAGGCCTGCAGGAAAACATGAGAGATGCGCATGTCGTAAACGCGCTGAATAAGCTGGTCGATGTTACGGCGCTGCTGGGCCGGGTTGGCATCGTAAACATAGTCCAGATCGACATGCATCACGCGCATCGTCCGTTGTTCATTGATCTCCGCCACCTGGCCTGCAAAACGTTGCAGCGACGGATTATTGGAAATCAGAATGCGCGGCACGTTATCAAGATCGGCGGCATTGGCTAACCCATCATTAAGGGTAAAAGCTATTCTGTAGCCGTGCTCTTTGGCTATTTTCAGCGTGGTTCCGCTGGCTGCTCCGTATGGCCACACCCAGGCGCGCGGAGGTTTTCCGGTTACCGACGTTATTTTTTGCGTTATCAGGTTTACATCTTTACTGATGCGCTGATAAAACTCGTCGTCCGTCTCATACTTGCCGGTGGCTTTATTAAACTCACGGTTTGCCACCGCGGGTTCTTTACTGCCCTGCGGGTTAGCTTCTGCCCCGTAATGAGAAGCCCAGGTATGCGCCCCGATTTCCACCAGCGATGACTGCCCCATCTGACGCACCATGTCCCAGGTGGCAAATTTGTCGCGTGGCGTTATCAGGCCGCCGAAATTCACGGGTTGGTTGGCAGGCGCATCGACCCAGCTGCCGACCGGCGCCCACAGCGCAGGCCAGTTATAGGCTTTAAGCAACGGCCAGACGCGCCTGTAAAAACTGCTGTAGCCGTCATCAAAGGTCAAGAGCACCGCTTTTTTCGGCAGCACTATTTTACCGTCGTGCGCGTCCAGAATTTGCTGCACGTTGACCGGGTGATAGCCGTTGTCGCGCAGCCAGGCCATCTGATCGCTAAGCGCGCTGGTACGCACCGCAAGATATCGCTGGTCGGCAGCGTCATCTTCGACATCGTGGTAACCGATAACCAAAAAGCTGTTTTTCGGCCATACACGATCCGCCGTAAGCGGCGCTCTGTCCGCCGGCGAAGTATAGCGTGGCGCCTGCGAATTACCGCAGGCGGTGATCGTTATCCATCCGACGATTAAAATTGCGGCCCGCAGCCATCTGTTAAACATGTGCTGTCCTTAAAACCTGACGTTCAAATCGAAAGCGAGCGAGATATTCCGCTCACGTTTACCGTCGTAAGGGCGTTTATCCCAGGTCAACATCACCCCACCATCCACGACGTTATTCCACTGAACACGTTGTCCGTACCCAACCTGGGTAATCACGCCGCTGCCCTGGCCTTTCTGCCAGTAGCTGCCTACGGCGCCGGTAACCCGCTGGGACCAGACCGTGTCGTACCGCCGATAAAGAACGTGCTCGGCGCTAAGGCCCGGTAAGACGGAGAAATCGCGTTTCGGGTTGTAATACGGCACATCTTCCTTGTTGTTGACGCTGCCGCCGATGCCCGGCGTGAAGTCCAGCACGAAGCGCGGCGTGGTCCACAACCTTTCTTTGCCGCTCAGTCCGTATTCGATTCGGTCGTTGCCATCCGAGAAATGAGAAGCGGCGAAGGAGAGCTGGTACTCGCGCCGTTCGTTTTGATACCAGCGGATATAACCCTCTGCGCCGTTGGAGCTAATACCGCTGCGAAGCGCCCGCAGAGGTGTGCTCCTGGACAGGCGCTCCACGTTTCCGCCGATGCGCCAGTTGTCATTAAAATCATGCCAGCCGGACAGGCGCCCGCCGATTTTTTGCCCGTCGCCGTAGCGGCGGCCAGAAAGCTCCATCTCCGCCCAGTAGTCACGAGAGGTCCATTCGGCACCCGCGGCTAAATCGCGGCTGATGCCCTTTCCTTCCTCGAACTCGCCGGTAGCAAAGTTAAACCCGGCGAACAGCCGCCAGTTATCGTTAATCGGTGGGCTATAAATCGCTGAGTTAAGGGTAAAGTCGTGCTTGCCGCTCACCGGGCTGTCAGAAGAAATACCCTGCGAGCCGCTGAGGCGCAGCTCTGACTTTTTGTGAATATCGCGAATTCTCGCCAGCCGGATGGTTGAGGAGTCTTCTGGGGTGCGTGCCAGCGTATCGTCGGTTAGTTCGTCAGCCTGTTTCCACTCCTGCAAATCAAGGGCGACGTATGCCTGCTGGCGTTCCAGCTCCAGGTTGCTGGGTTCTATCGCCTCAGCAAGCTTCAGCTCATGCTCTGCTTTTCGCGCCAGGCCTCTGGCCTCAAGTACCGAGGCGTAGGAGATGCGCAGCCCCTGGTTTCCCGCTCCGGTTCGTGCCAGGCGCTCTGCATGTTTTTCAGCCTCCGGCAGATCGTTACTGGACACCTCATACTGAGTCAGCAGCGTCTGGCCCAGCAGCCAAGCGTCGTTAGGTTGCGGCGTCGGGGAACCGTAGACTCGCCGCAGGTAGGGACTGTCCTTGATAATTCCATCAACCTGGCGCTTCGCCGCGTCAAAGTTTTCGTTATCAAGGTGGGAATAAAACAGATCCTGATGATCTTCTTCTGACATCGGCACTACCGCGACGCTCTCGCCGTGCGGATAGTAAATACTCATCAGCATTGCTTCGGCTTTAGCGGGCTGCTTTTCTTCCAGCCAGGCGGTAGCTACCCAACGTTTTGCGTAAGACGGCACGTTGCCGCCGTCCGCCATAAGCGATTCATACTCCGCAATAGCTTCCGCGTTACGTTTGCGGACAACCAGCGCGCCAAGACGGTCGATTCTGGCGCGGCGAACATCGCCCTGCGCAGCCGGATTATTTTTCCAGGCTGCAAGGAGCTGGTCATAGCGGGCAAGCGCCTTATCCGCCACGATAAACCGCTCTTCATCATTACGCGTTGGCGTAAACCCGGCGCGAACGGTTTCCGCAGCGGCATCCAGTTCCAGTCGCCGCCGCATAGGATCGGAATTCGCGAGGTTCTCCGACATATCAAGCGCCGGGCCTGCGACCCGGTTAGCCGACAGAGCGGCAAGCAGCGTGTCCTTCGAGCTTATATTGTGCGGAGCCTCCGTTTCGGCCCGGCTGGCCGCAAGCAACGCGTCCCAGTTTTTACCCTGAGCGTGGTAAACATAGGCAACCAGCGCATCGCGGTCCGGGCCCGGCTCGCTTTGCGCCCAGTAGGTGGCTTCGGTAATAGCCTGTTCATTCCGCTTTGAGTCAGCAAGCGTCATGATCCAGCCGGTACGCGCATCCACGTTATTCGGCTCTTCGCGCAATATGTCTTCCCATACGGCCAGCGACTGGTTCCATTTCTTTTGATTACGGAACGCGCGCGCAGCGGCAATCTGGCCCCGCGCCGGGATGGCTATCTGGTTGTGATAGCGCTGCCAGATCCTGAGCGTCTCCTCGTTGTTATCCGCCCAGCCTGAAACCTGCAGCCAGTCGGCCACCTGATTCGCCGTAAGCGAGGTTTGTTGTTCCTGAGTCTGCAAATACTGTAATAAAGGCGCTCGGTTTCCAGAACGCGCCTCCATTATTAAGCCATCATATTCAGGCGTAACGGCATATGCCTGCAACGGCAGGAGAATGCAGACGGTAAATAAACAAGACCCAGACTTTAAATACTTTATCGAATTGGCATGTCGAAGAATGCTGAACATAGCTGCCCTTATATCCTTATGCCAGAATAAAAATAAGCATTACATTAATTTGTTGCCGCCGAATGACGGCACGCATAGCCAGATCACGCCCAGAGCGTGTCCTTACAACATATATTTAAGTTTAAATTAATACTTTCGCATTATTGACGAAATACTTAATGCAATATTCAAAAATATAATCAGCGATTAATTTAAAAACGTTAACATCTAGTTAAACACATGGCTACCTAATAACAATAAGCCTGCGCTTAAAAAGTATTTTCCGCTTATTTTATCTAATACTCTTGGGATTCAATGCTGGCTAAAAGTTAAATTTCTGATGAAAGATCTGGCAATCCGGCCAGCTATTTCACGGTGTAATTAAAACCACAGTTTTCTCTCTTTATTTATGCTATGCGCGTCAGGCCGCCCGCGCGTAAATATTTGTATACGGTTATCGTAAGCCCCATTTGACGACCCTGGCGTTTTCCCTTACCCTGCGCGGCACAATATCGTACATAAAAGTGTAAATTAAGAGGGAAGCGTGAAGAATCGCACTCTTGGCAGTATCTTTATCGTGGCCGGAACCACAATCGGAGCAGGAATGTTGGCAATGCCGTTAGCCTCCGCGGGCGTAGGCTTTGGCGTTACGCTCCTGCTGCTGCTCGGGCTGTGGGCCTTAATGTGTTACACGGCGCTGTTGCTGGTTGAGGTGTATCAGCACGTCTCGGCGGATACCGGACTTGGCACGCTCGCACGCCGGTATCTCGGCCGTCCGGGGCAATGGCTCACCGGTTTTAGCATGCTCTTTTTGATGTACGCCCTTACCGCCGCTTATATCAGCGGGGCCGGCGAGTTGCTGGCAGCAAGCCTTAGCCAGTGGTTGTCCACCAGCATTTCTGCCTCTACGGGCGTGCTGCTGTTTACGCTGGTAGCCGGAAGCGTGGTTTGCGTAGGCACGCATATGGTGGATATGTTTAACCGCGTGTTATTCAGCGCCAAGATTATCCTGCTGGTGGTGATGCTGGCGCTGATGATGCCCCATATTCACCACACCAATTTATTATCCCTGCCGATTGAAAAAGGGCTCGCCCTTTCTGCTATCCCGGTTATTTTCACCTCTTTTGGTTTTCACGGCAGCGTGCCGAGCATTGTCAGCTACCTGAACGGCGATCTGCGCAAGCTGCGCTGGGTATTTATCACCGGCAGCGCGATCCCGCTGGTGGCTTATATTTTCTGGCAGCTGGCAACGCTTGGGGCCATAGATTCCGGGGTCTTTCATTCCCTGCTGGCCGAGCGTGCCGGCTTAAACGGATTGCTGCAGGCGGTGCGCCAGGTTGTGGCAACGCCGCACGTTGAGCTGGCGGTACACCTGTTTGCCGACCTGGCGCTGGCAACATCCTTCCTTGGGGTTTCTTTGGGATTATTCGATTATCTGGGGGATCTGTTCCAGCGCAGCCGCAAAGCCTCCGGGCGTGCCCAGACAGGCCTGATGACCTTCGTTCCGCCGCTGGTCTTCGCGCTGTTCTATCCGCAGGGTTTTGTGATGGCACTGGGCTATGCGGGCGTGGCGCTTGCGATCCTGGCGCTGATCGTGCCTTCGCTGCTGGTCTGGAAAAGCCGTCAGCATCACGCTGCGTCCGGTTACCGGGTTGCGGGCGGCAGGCCGCTGCTGGCGCTGGTGTTCGCCTGTGGGATCGCCGTAATCGTCATTCAGGCGCTGATTGCGGCAGGTGTACTGCCAGAAGTGGGATAATCGGTAAAGCAAAAGGGCTGCGGATGCAGCCCTTATTCAGAAACGGGAAATCAGAACGTTTCCCAGTTTTCGTCCGCGGTGCCGGTTTGCACAGGCTTACGCGGGGCGGCCACCGTAGTGGCGAGCTTCGGAGTCTTCAGCTCCTGTTTCTCTTTAACGGCGACATTCGTAATGCGGAACACCGACACGGCCTGAGTCAGGCGGCTGGCCTGCTCTTCAAGCGCGGCGGCGGCTGCGGCGGACTCTTCCACCAGAGCGGCGTTCTGCTGGGTGACGCGATCCATTTCAGAAACGGCCAGACCCACCTGGTCGATGCCGCGGCTCTGCTCATCGGAAGCAGAAGCGATTTCACCCATGATGTCGGTCACACGCGTAACGGCGTTCACGATCTCTTCCATCGTTTCACCCGCGCTTTCCACAAGCGTGGAGCCGGTATCAACTTTATCGACCGAGTCTTCAATCAGGCTCTTAATCTCTTTTGCCGCCTGGGCACTGCGCTGCGCGAGGTTACGCACTTCGCCTGCCACCACGGCAAAACCACGGCCCTGTTCACCGGCGCGAGCGGCCTCAACGGCGGCGTTTAACGCCAGGATATTGGTCTGGAAGGCAATGCCGTCGATAACGCTTGTGATATCAGCGATTTTCTTGGAGCTGCCGGCGATGTCATTCATGGTACGCACCACGTTATCCACCACTTTGCCGCCCCTCTGCGCCGTTTCGGAAGCGCTTAACGCAAGCTGGCTTGCCTGACGGGCGTTTTCGGCGTTCTGCTTAACGGTTGCGGTGAGCTCTTCCATGCTGGCCGCGGTTTCTTCCAGAGAAGCCGCCTGCTGCTCGGTACGGGAAGAGAGATCGTTATTGCCAATGGAAATCTCGCTTGCGCCGCTGTAAATCGCGTCCGCGCCGTTACGCACATTGCCCACGGTGGTAACCAGCTCGGCCTGCATGTTTCTCAGGCTGTCGGCCAGTTGCCCCATTTCGTTGCTGCCTTCCACTTCAATTTTGCGCGCCAGATCGCCGCCTGCAATATGGCGAATACTCGCAATAAGGCTGTTTAGCGGTGCAATCAGCGTGGTTTTTATGCCCATCCAGACGATAACGATCGCCACCAGCACCGCAATCAGGATTGCCATCAGGATCCAGATAGCCAGGCTGTAGGAGCTGTTATTATCATCCACGGCCAGTTGATAGAGATGGTCGTTCTGATTCAGATAGCTGACGTACTGCTCCTCGAAGCCATTCTGATACTTCTGAGTGGGCTGGTCGAAGAATTCGTTGATTTTGCCCGCGCCCAGTAGCTGAATAAGCTCGGCAAGCGCACCGTGGTAAATATCATAGTTACGTTTGATTTCCTGCGTCGCCTCTTCGCTTTGACGCGGATCGCGAGGAAGCGCTGCATACTCGGCCCACTGCTCTTCGGCGCGCTTTAAAGAAACGCTGGCGTCCTGCATGAGTTCGTTTACCGTCGAGCCGCTGCCGGTGTTGGTGGTATCCATCATATAGCGGATCCCGGCACGGTTAAGAGTATTGCGGGTTTGCAGCAGTGCGACCCAACTGCCGTTCAGCGTGGACTGCTGCTGGCGGATGGTTTGCAGAACGGTGAAATTTTCCTTGTCATTTTTCAGGGCGTTAAAAAACAAACCGCCAGAAGTTAATTGTAAAATACCGAACAATCCCAGCACAAACAGTAAGCTGGTTACCACTTTTATACGATTTAACATGGGTTTCCATTCTAATTACGATAGATACATAGGTTATATCGGCGTTCAAGGGAAAAACTTTATGCTTATTGCGCGGCGGGCGGCGGTTTTAACCGCCAAAAGGTTTAGTGGCAGATTGGATAAGATTGCTGCGGCATTTTGCCGAAAATAGCGCCAGCAGGAACAGCAATACGCCGTTGACAATTTTTAGCCCAATCTCCCAGGCAGCCTGATAGCTCTGGTAAGCCTCTTCAAGCGACGTGTAGCTATTCGCAAGCCGCTGCAGGTTGCTCATATAATCAACCATCGATTTATCGCACTTAAAAGCCGCTGATCTTTCAGAATCGCCTAAATATTGCGCAATGCCTTTGAGGGTAGCTATTTTTGCTGCCAGCACTTCCTCATCTGAACTCGATCGCAGCCCGGTGGAAATAATTTTATTTTCTTTTGCCAGCGTCGCTTCGCACTCAACCACCGCGGGCAAAGTGGCATCCAGCGTTTTAGCTACGGAATGGATTGATTTACGCACATCAGGCGAAAGATTGTCGTACCAGTAATAGGCGTCTTTGCCGTCCAGGGGTTTTAGCATGCCAATCACAAAGGGGGTTAAAGCGCGCCAGTAGGCAATGTAACGAAGCTCCAGCGTGTTCAGGTAAAGCACCTGAGCAGCAATCTCGCCTTCCGTATGCGTATGCCCGATCGTTTCTTTATTCAGCACCTGCTTTTGCTGTAAATACTCATTACGGTATTGCAAAAGGCGCTCCGAATGTTCCAGCATATTATTTTCATAATATCCCGGCGCCACTGCCGGTAACGTTGAAGAATGATTAATGCCAATAACGTTTAGCCATCCCATTATCAACATAATGACCAGCGTAATAATTTCGTAGCGGTAATGCTGACAACGGTTTCTAAAAGTTTGCCACTGCTGAAAAATGCGAGCCCGACGCATATTACACCTTATTTATGGAATAAATTGATGAGTAATCGATCGGCGGAAAAGCAAATTTCTTTAGCTTAATTTTGCGCTATTCTTTCTGACAGAAAGCAGAAAATAAATCGCTGCGGGAATAAACGACCGGGTTAAAAAGCTACATCGCCCTGCAACAGGACGATGTATTCAGGGTCAGCTACGTTCGATATCTTTCGCGGCCCGGTCGAGGGTATCGATAATTTTGTGCAGCGTCTCTTTCGGGATGTCGACGGTAGCCAGTTTGGTATTCAGCGCAATCTTGAAATTATGGATAGCGCGCTGAATTTCAGGGATACGGCGGTTATCGCCCAGCACGCCAAGGGACGCCAGACGTCTGATGACGGCGTTAACGTCTTCTCGCTGCCCTTCGAGCGAGGTTTTACCTTCTTCCGTGAGCTGCCAGATTTTTTTACCTCCCTCGGCATCCGCGGCCTGAATAGCGCCCATCTCTTCAAGCAGCGTCAGGTTAGGGTAAATAATACCGGGGCTTGGCACATATTCGCCTGCCGCCAGTGCTTCAATGGATTTGATCAATTCATAACCGTGAGCGGGGCTTGTGGAGAGAAAATTCAGGATCAGCAGGCGAATATCCTGCGCATCAAACAGCCGTTCACGGCGCGAACGCCCACGGCCTTCTAAATGGCTACCGTGATGCCCGTGCCCGTTGTGCACGCCATGCCTTTCGTGCTTTTCATGACGGGCATGCAGCAAATGATGAATACGCATTATTCGTTTCCTATTTTTTATGCCAGTAGGCTACGGCGCGCACGTAATCCGCATCGAGATAGTGCGTGGCCAGCAGGTTATCGCTAAGGCGTTTCACCTCTTCACCTTCACCGGTTAGCCAGACAAAGTAGTCTTCAGCGGGAACGACGAGATTTTTTAGCTTTTCAGCGATGGATTCGCCATCAAGCCATTGAATTTCAGCGCTGGCAAACTCGCTAAGATAGGGCCGGGTTCCGCTGTGATGGCTGTTCACCAGCACCTGCGGAATGATATCGGCAGGCAGCGACAGCAAGCGACGGCGCACTGCCGGCAAACCGCTTTCGTCGCAGACATAAAGCTGCCAGCGGTAGTCGCCAGGAATAACCAGCGATCCGCGAGGCCCGCCAATCATGAGCGTATCGCCCTCTTTTGCCGCCGATGCCCAGTTGCTCGCTACGCCACCGTCGTGAATGTAAAAATCGATAGTCAGTTCATTGCTATCTGCGTCAAACGCCAGCGGCGTGTAGTCGCGTGAGACCGGACGCGGCCCGTCGCCCCACTGGATGCCTTCGCTGGTAATGTCCGGTAGCGCAAGTTTGCCGTCGCTGTCCGGGAAGAAAACCTTGATATGGTCGTCAAAGCCCAGCGAGGTAAAGCCGGCAAGCTGCTCGCTGGTAAAGACAATACGGTAGAAGCATTCAGCGACCGTTTGTTTGCTTTTAACCGTCAACTCGCGGAATTTCAGCTCATTTTTGACGCGTTTCGGTAACTTAGGTTTGTTTTGTTGTGGGGTCATGGCGTGCTCTTATTGGGGTTTAAAATATATCATAGACATGTTTTAGCACAGGCATAACCGCTTGTCTTTATCAAATCGCGGGGTTAACCAGCGCAGAAAAGCGCAAAGGCACCCGTTGCAACGGCCCGCCACCGGGATCGC
This sequence comes from Buttiauxella sp., assembly GCA_032000125.1. GTDB lineage: Bacteria > Pseudomonadota > Gammaproteobacteria > Enterobacterales > Enterobacteriaceae > Dryocola. The sequence goes on from DAMALH010000003.1 coordinate 65,344, forward strand.
AAATTGACAAACCCATACGATTCAAAACTTCCCTTTCGCCCCGGCACGTAACTAGACTGGTAGTGGCATTATTGAAGTACAACTGGCAACACTCCATCCACCGACTCACCGTCAAGGGAGGTTTGAAATGTTTCCTGAATACCGCGAACTGATCGCCGAGCTAAAATCCGCCAATCCTCGTTTTCTCAGCCTTTTCGATAAACACAATCAGCTCAACCATGAAATTCTGCGCAGAGAAGGCCCGCAGGGCACGGGTTACAATGAAAAGGTTATGCAGATGAAAAAAGAGAAGCTAAGGCTAAAAGACGAGCTTTATCAGATGATAAAGCAGGCCAGCCGGTAGGTTTTCAAGGAAGGGCGCTCCCCTTCCTTTTGGTCGTGCCCCCCGCGCCATGGCAGTGCCGGAGCGGGGCTTGTATTACTCCGCTTTTACCCGTTCAAACGAGATAGCGTACAGCTCGTTAAGGCCCGGATAGATTTCGCCAATCACTTCCTTTAGCTGCGGCAACGTCATGTTTTCCTGGCGAGCGTGCTCCTCTGTCAGCTCGCTCAGCGTAACGGGCGCCACGCTTTTCACTTCGATAGCGCAGAAAAATACATCGTCCTCATACCGCCCAACGCGTAAATGCTGGCCCGGACGGAAATGGGATTCTGCTTCATCGCGCAGCGTAATGGTTTTGCGGCCTGCAACAATGTCAGCCTCAAAGCGCTGAAAAAAAGTAATGTCGTTCATGACGGCTTCCTGTGAAAGCTATTCGGGCTGCCATTTTACCTGTGCTCAGACAAACGCCGCCAATGGATTTGCCGTTGCAAAAGCAATTGCACGATCGGCCTGCGGCGGATAAATAAGCTCGCTGGTGATGGAAAGCTTCAGCTTTTTGGCTTCAGCTCGGGTGAGTTTGACTTCCTGCTCCCAGCCTTCGGTGTAGACCGCGCCCCAGCCGCCCAGATCCAGACAGGTCACATAATTCTCCTGACGGTAGGTCAAAGGGGCTGTACCAAGCAAAGACGCGGCGGCGTTATGCCCGACGAAGCGGCCCAGCATAATCGCATGCTGGCAGGACATCAGCGCGAAGTTGCCTTTATCATCAGTTGCCGCGCGAGCCACATCCCCCGTAGCAAAAACGTCGTCATAGCCCGGCACCTGCAGGAATGCGTTCACGTGCAGACGCCCCTGTGCGTCGCGCTGCGCCGCAATTTGTGAAGTTAATTCGCTTGCCTGCACGCCCACCGTCCAGATTACGGTATTTGATGGAATGTGTTCGCCGTCGGCCAGGGTTATCCCCTGCTCGTTCACTTCTGTCACCTCAGCGCCCAAGCGCCATTCAACGCCCAGCTCATCGCTCGCTTCACCGATCACATGGCGCAGCGCTTCGCTGTAGCGCCCGCCAATCACGTTGCCACGCTCCACAACGATGACACGTGGCGTGCAGCCTTCGCCCAGAATGGCGCGCAGACGGTGCGGCAGTTCAGTCGCCACTTCGATACCGGTAAAGCCCCCGCCGCACACCACAACGGTATTACGCGCCGGCGAATCCGGCTGCTGGTCAAGCTGGTTAATATGCTGTTCAAGGCGCAGCGCGGTTTCGAGGCGGTCGAGGTCAAAGGCGTATTCAGCAGCCCCTTTCACTCGATCCCGGCGCAGATAACTACCGGTGGCGATCACCAGGCGATCGTAGGTTTCAATCGTGCTTTCGTTTTGCGCGTTACGATACCAGACGCATTTGCCCTGGGCATCAATACGCTGCGCTTCGCCCTGTAAGAACCTCACCCCGGTAACGTCAAACAACGGCATTAGCGGGGAAACCAGCGTTTCTACCTTTTTCTCATAAAAGCGCGGGCGCACGCGCAGCTCCGGCTGTGGGGCTAATACGGTAATGTCAATGTCGCTGCGTTTATGCAGGTCGGTCAGACGCGCCGCGCTCAGCGCTGCCCACATACCCGCAAACCCTGCGCCAAGAATCAGTATTCTTTGTTTCATGTGATTGCCTTTATGAAGTAAAGCCACCCTCTGGCCGTTAACTACGACTATACTTATCGTAGTTAACTCCGACAACTCTTTTCGTAGTTAAATTTTTCCCCCGCTTCGTAAACCCGTTTCCATTGCAAGCTGGCGTGGATATCCCTACATTACCCGGAATAATTATCGCGGGGGTTTTATGGCGTTTTACAGCGCAGGCGTGGAATACGGCATTCACAGCCTGGTTTGTATGGTGGATGACAAAGGTAAAGGCATGGAGATGAACGTGCGCGAACTCGCCGGGCTTCAGGGCGTGCCTTACGATTACCTTGCCAAAATATTCACCAGGCTCTCCAAAGCGGGTCTTGTCACCAGCACTGAAGGTAAAGGCGGTGGATTTATACTGGCGCGCCTGCCGGAACAGATAACCGTGCTGGATATCGTCGTCGCCATTGACGGCCCGAAGCATATTTTTGACTGCAAAGAGATCCGCCAGCGCCTGGCTATATTCGACGAATCCCCGCCCGAGTGGGCCTGCGAGGGGATCTGCGGCATTCGCGCCGTAATGAACAGCGCCCAGCAACGCATGGAAGAAGCGCTGGCGCAGCATAGCATCCTGGATTTATCCCACCGCGTGTTCCGTAAAGCTCCCGATGAGTTCGTGGTGGAAGTACAGGAGTGGATCCGAGACAGACGCAGCCAGTAAGCGTTGCCTCAATAAAAGGCGTTACGATAAAATTTTTGCCACTTTGTACGGCGGCGCACATATTGATTTCAGGCCTGGCGTAGTCTGTTTGTGCAGCAAAATTCTCTTCCTGCAAAACAGAAAAAGCTGAGGAATGGATTTATGGAACGTATCTTGATTGATGGCAAAATAATCGAAGTCGGCTTTGAAGATGGCCTGTATGTGGCAACCAGCGACAGCTTTGCGCATAAAGAAGCCCATATCGATCGCGACGCCTTTATCGCTTTGTTAGCCAAAGAGTTGCAGACCACCGCGGCAACTATCGAAAAGCACGTAGGTAATTTTATTTAGGCAATAAAAAAGGCCATCCGATGGAGATGGCCTTTAGCGTTTTAACTGAAGTTACTCTTGCGGAACCGTGTCAATCTGATAGTCACCTCCGTTTCATCGCTGATACTGAGGTCAACATACTCCTGTCATGCGGCAAGAAACAGAAGCTGACTCACACTTTTGGGCTGGCCTACCGGAACCTGCCGTTCAGAACAGCGAAAACATCAGCGCAACGGGAAAGCTCATCGGCCAGGTTGCCCCTACCAGCACGGAGCTTAACAGCTTGATTCTTTTACTGTCACGAGCCAGAAACCAGGTAATAACGGCAGAGATTAACGACATTACCGCGTAAAAAACCAACATATGTTGATAAAGCGTCATACAAATTTTTATAAGCTGATATGGAATTTAACAAATTATGCTCTTTTTTTATGACGCAGATCAAGTTTTCAACAAAGGGTAAGGCAGGCAGCCATTAGGCTACCCGCCCCTAAGCCTGTAAAAACCGTTACACAGGCTTTATTATCAGACCCTCTCAAAACCCAACCGATCGAGTGCCGCAATGCAGGCATCCATATCCTGTTGCGCCAGACCGCCGGAAATGCCGATGCCGCCGACCAGCCGCCCTTCAATTTTTAACGGGTAGCCGCCGCCAACGGGCATCAGCCTTGATACATTGTTGAGCTGCGCGGTTTCAGGCTGGTTTACCACGTCGTTCCAGACATGCGTGGGCAGGCCATAGGCAGAAGCCGTCCATGCTTTATTGATTGCCACCTCAACCGTCAGGAAGTGCGCGTTATCATCGCGAAAGAGCGCCAGTTGGTGTCCGCCTGCGTCGGTAATGGCAATAGTTACGGCAATGCCCTGCCCGTGCGCGCTTTCGCGTGCGGCTGAAATAAGCTGCGCGGCGGTCTTCTGGCTGACGTATTTTTGGGTAATCAAATCAATCTGACTCATCTGCATGGCCTTATTTTGTTAATACGACTTTACCCAGCATATCGCCACGCTCCACAAGGGCATGCGCCTCTTTGAGGGTGGCAACATTGATACCAGAAAGTTGTTTCGTTACCGTTGTACGGATGCGGTCTTGCTCCACCAGCGTGGCTATCCTGTTGAGCAATTCACCCTGCTTACGTTGGGAATCGGTCTGAAAAATTGAACGGGTAAACATCAGCTCCCAATGTACCGAAAGCGATTTCAGCTTGAAGGGCGCGATGTCCAGCGTGCGTGGGTCATCAATCAGGGCAAAGTGTCCTTCCGGCTCAAGCACGTCGACAATTTGTTGCAGATACGACTCGCTATTGTTCAAGCCAACCACATGCGTAACGCCGCTAAAACCCAGCGCCTCAAGCTGGGGACGCAGAGGTTCAGCGTGGTTAATTACGTAATGAGCGCCATGATTCATAACCCATTCTTTTGAGGCAGAGCGCGACGCCGTGCCGATAACCGTCAGCCCGGTTAATTCTCGCGCCAATTGCGTGAGAATCGATCCCACGCCGCCTGCCGCCCCCAAAATAAGCAACGTGCCTGAACGAGCGGGATTCACGTGCTGGACCTTTAGGCGATCGAACAATAACTCCCACGCGGTGATGCCGGTGAGGGGCAACGACGCTGCTTCTGCAAAATCAAGGTTGGCTGGCATTCTGCCAACGATGCGTTCATCAACCAGCTGCTGCTGGCAATAGCTGCCGTGGCGACGCATGTCGCCCGCGTACCACACGCGATCGCCGGTTTTGAAATGGCTGACTTTCGCCCCTGTGGCAATGACCACGCCGGCAGCATCCCAGCCGGGAATACGAAAATGACCGGACTCTGGCTGTGAATTGGCACGAACCTTCACGTCTACCGGATTAATCGAGATCGCACGAACGTCAACCAGCAGATCGTAAGGGCCGGGTTCAGGCTCCGGTAAATCAATGTCCACCAGTGAGTTAGCGTCTTGCAGGGGCAGTGCATTATAAAAACCGATTGCTTTCATCTCTTTTACTCGTCAGTGAGGAACCGAATCGAAAGAGTGCCCGGTTCAGAGCGAGCGAAAAACATGTTAAATTAACTAACTCTTTCGTCAAAACAGCGAAAATCATGCGCCTTGATGATGTGCAGCTTTTTGTGCAGACGGCCGAGGCCGGGAGTTTCTCCCGGGTCGCGCGTCAGCTTAATATCACGCCCGCCTTTGTCAGCGGCGCAATTTTACGTCTTGAAAAACATCTGGGAAGCCGGCTGTTTATTCGCAACACCCGAAATCTGCGGCTGTCGGATGAAGGAATACGCTATCTGCCTTACGCCCGTTGCGTGGTAGACCAAATGCTGCTGGGCGAGCAGGCCTTAAACGAAGGGAAAAATACCTTAACCGGCACTTTGCGTTTGTCGGCCCCTTCTGATTTTGGGCGCAATTTGCTGCTGCCCTGGCTTGATGAATTTCAGCTGCAGCATCCCCGGCTATCGCTAAATCTTCGCATCAGCGATCGGGCAGTGGATTTAATCAGCGATCCGGTTGATGCCGCGATTCGTTATGGCCGTCCAGGGGATTCCTCGCTGGTTGCCTGGCCGCTTACAAACGGATTACGCCGCGCCTTGTGCGCCTCACCGGAATACATTGCGCGTCACGGTCGGCCAGAACACCCCGATGATTTAGTGCACCACAACTGCCTGTACTATGTCTGGAGCGAACAAATTTTCCAGCGCTGGCATTTTTCTTTGCCCGACGAGGAGTGCGTAATAAACATCAATGGCAATCGCTTTAGCGATGATGCCGATGTAGTCAGAAGATGGGCCTGTGCAGGACAGGGACTGGTATACAAATCCCGACTTGACCTGCTACCGGACATTCTGGCGGGCAGGCTGGTAGAACTGTTCCCCGAGTCATGGTGCGAGCCGTCTCCCCTTCATCTGGTCGCAGCGCATCGCTCCCAGGCCACGCCCACGCTTGAGCATCTGCGGATCTGGCTGCAGCAGCGTTGTGCGCAACTGCTCAAAAGATCTGAATAAACCGCGCTGAGCATTTTAGCTTTGCGTTATGGGTTAAAGCGGCTGTAAAAAAAACCATCACAGCCGCCTTAAACACGCTAGTGCTTAATCATCACATGCCGGATTACGGTATAATCCTCAAGCCCGAACAGGGACATATCTTTGCCGTAGCCTGAGAGCTTTTGTCCGCCATGCGGCATTTCGCTGACCAGCATAAAGTGCGTGTTGACCCAGGTGCAGCCGTATTGCAGCCTGGCGCTCAGACGATGCGCACGCCCTACATCCTGCGTCCAGACAGAAGATGCCAGCCCGTAAGGAGAGTCGTTCGCCCAGTCCAGCACCTGCTCTTCATCGTTAAACGACGTGACGCTTACCACCGGGCCAAACACCTCTTTCTGCACGATATCATCTTCCTGCTTCGCCCCGGCAAGCAGCGTCGGCTGGAAGTAATATCCCGGCCCTTCCACCTTCGCCCCGCCCGTTACGACTTTCACGTGCGATAAGGCTTTGGCGGCATCCACCGCTTTGGTTACGCGCTCAAGATGCGCTTGTGAACTCAGCGGCCCAAGTTCCGTAGATTCCTCTTCCGGCGCGCCGTATTTCAGGCTTGCGACGGCCGCGCCAAGCTTTTCAACCAGCCTGGCGTAAATACCTTCTTGCGCATAGATACGGCAGGCGGCGGTACAGTCCTGTCCCGCGTTGTAGTAGCCAAAGGTACGCACTCCCTCCACCACGGCGTCCAGGTCCGCATCGTCAAACACGATAACCGGCGCTTTCCCACCCAGTTCCATATGCGTGCGCTTAATCGACGGCGCGGTATGGCTGATGATGTGCTCACCCGTAGCGATAGAGCCGGTGAGCGAAACCATGCGCACTTTAGTATGCCCGGTCAGCGCATCGCCCACCGTCTGCCCGCGTCCGAACAGCACGTTCAGCACGCCTGCCGGGAAGATATCTTTCGCCAGTTCGGCAAGCTTAAAGGCGGTCAGCGGCGTAATCTCCGAAGGTTTAATAACCACGCAGTTTCCCGCTGCCAGCGCGGGCCCGAGTTTCCACGCCGCCATCATCAGCGGATAGTTCCAGGGTGCAATAGAAGCCACCACGCCTACGGGATCGCGGCGGATCATTGACGTATGCCCGCTCAGGTATTCACCCGCAGCAAGCCCGTTCAGGCAGCGGCCTGCGCCGGCAAAGAAACGGAAGACGTCCACCACCGCCGGGATCTCATCATTCAGCGCGCAGTGATACGGCTTGCCGCAGTTTAGAGATTCCAGCCGGGCAAACTCTTCCGCGTGTTGTTCAATAACGTCAGCAAGCTTTAAAAGATGTTCCGCGCGCTCTTTTGGCGTGGTCTGCCCCCAGCTACGGAAGGCCGTATCCGCCGCCAGCACCGCATCGTTAACCTGCTCTACGGTGGCTTCTGCTATCTCCAGCAGTACCTCACCGGTGGCCGGATTATAAACCGGCAGCTTTTCACCCAGCCCTTCCACTAACTGGCCGTCGATCAACAGTTGGCTTTGCATAGCGATACCCTTCTCAAGTTATTTCCCGCTGCCCGCAACGTCTTCTCCGCCGCGGCTCAGCCAGTACGCCCCTAAAATAGGAATAGTGGTCATCAGCATCACCAGCAGAGCGACCACGTTGGTCACCGGCACTTCACGCGGCCTGCCAAGCTGGTTAAGCAGCCACAGCGGTAAAGTACGTTCATGCCCGGCGGTAAAGGTGGTGACGATAATTTCATCAAACGACAGCGCAAAGGCCAGCATGCCGCCCGCCAGCAGCGCCGAGCCAAGGTTTGGCAAAATCACATAGCGGAAGGTTTGCCAACCGTCGGCCCCTAAATCCATCGACGCCTCGATTAAGCTATACGAGGTGCGTCGAAAACGCGCGATTACGTTATTAAAAACGATCACCACGCAAAAGGTCGCGTGCCCGATGACGATGGTGAGAAAACCCGGTTCGATGCTCAAGGTTTTAAAGGCGGTAAGCAGCGCGATACCGGTAATAATTCCCGGCAGCGCAATGGGCAGCAGCATTAGCAAAGAGATAGCGTTCTTGCCGAAAAATTCGCGCCGCCACAGGGCTGCGGCGGCCAGCGTGCCGAGGATCAAAGCAATTATAGTCGCCAGCGCGGCAATTTTAAGTGACAACGTCACCGCATCAAGAATATCGCTTCGCGCCGCCGCCACGCTGAACCAGCGCAATGTAAGGCCCTGCGGCGGAAAACTGAAGGCCGCCTCCTCGGTGTTAAACGCGTATAGCGCGATGATAGCCAGCGGGAAATGCAGGAAAATAACCCCGCCCCAGGCGGCTATTTTTAACAGCAGCGGCGCGCGTTCAGAGTGCATCGAAAGCCCCCAGACGTTTAACGATCGTCAGATAAACGGCGATAAGCACAATGGGCACCAGCGTAAAAGCCGCCGCCATCGGCATGTTGCCAATCGCCCCCTGCTGGGAATAAACCATATTGCCGATGAAATACCCCGGCGGCCCCACCAGTTGCGGCACAATGAAGTCGCCAAGCGTTAAGGAAAAGGTGAAAATCGACCCCGCCGCTACCCCCGGAATAGCAAGCGGCAGAATGACGTGGCGGAACGTTTGCGCAGGCCGCGCGCCCAAATCCGCTGAAGCCTGAAGCAAGGACGGCGGAAGCCGCTCAAGCGCTGCCTGTATCGGCAAAATCATAAACGGCAGCCAGATGTATACAAACACCAGGAAGCGCCCCAGCCCGGAGGTGGACAGCGTGTTACCGCCCACGGCGGGAAACGTCAGTACGGCGCTCAACACCGGCTCAAGGCCCAGATGCGTCAAAAACCACTGCGCCACGCCGTCCCTCGCCAGCAGCAGCGTCCAGGCATAGGCCTTAACGATATAGCTCGCCCACATCGGCAGCATTACCGCGATATAAAAGAACGCCTTTAGCTTGCCGCTGGTATAGCGCGCCATGAAATACGCCATCGGGAAAGCCAGCACCGCGCTTGCCAGGGTGACGGCTATCGCCATGGTGAGCGTGCGTAAAATAATGTCGTAGTTAGCCGGATGAAAAAGCGCCGCCAGGTTGGTAAGGGTCAGCTCCGGCGTTACCGACATGGTGAAGTCATCGAAGGTATAGAAGCCCTGCCAGAGCAGGGACAGCAGCGAACCAAAATAAATTACGCCAAACCACAGCAGCGGCGGCAACAGCAGCAGCGCCAGCCAGAACGTCGGGCGCTGCCAGAGGAAGGTGGTCAGGCGACGCAGCAAACGCCGCTCGTTCCGTGCTGCGGGAAGGCTCATATCCATTTCATCCTTCTCCGTGCAGCGGCACCATCGCCGCTCGCGGCCACGCCGCCGTCACCTGTTGCCCAATCTGATAGCGCTCATCACAAACAAGCCGCTGCGGATTGGGCTCGCTGACCAGCAGTTTTTCGCCTCCCGAAAGGCGCAGCTCCAGCCGCGTTGCCGCCCCCTGGTAATGGATCTCCTGCACCGTTCCGGCAGCCTGTATTTCGCCTTCGCGATCGATAACGATATGTTCCGGGCGCAGTGAAAACAGCAGCTCATCGCCGCAAAGCTTAAGCGCAAGTCCTGGAGCAATGACGTTAGACGTCCCGACAAAGCCTGCAACAAAAGCCGTGCGCGGCTGCATATAGAGCTGGCGCGGCGTATCTACCTGCTCAATGCGTCCGTTGTTAAACACCGCAACGCGGTCGGACATGGAGAGCGCTTCGCTCTGGTCGTGGGTGACAAAGATAAAAGTGATGCCCAGTTCGCGCTGGAGTTTTTTCAGCTCGCCCTGCATCTGCTCGCGCAGCTTCAAATCAAGCGCGCCAAGCGGTTCGTCAAGCAGCAGAACGCGCGGACGATTAACCAGCGCTCGAGCCAACGCCACGCGCTGTCGCTGCCCGCCAGAAAGCTGCGACGGCTTGCGGGCATGAACAAAGCCGAGGGCAACCTGCTCAAGCGCCGCCTGAGCCGCCGCCTTGCGGGTTTTCCTGTCAACGCCTTTCACCATCAGCCCGTACGCGACGTTTTCCAGCACCGTCATGTGGGGGAACAGGGCATAATCCTGAAACACCGTGTTCACATCGCGCTGATAAGGCGGCACGTCCTGTGCCGGCTTGCCGAATATAGAGATTGTGCCGCTGGACACCTGCTCAAAACCGGCAATCATCCGCAGGCAGGTGGTTTTGCCCGAGCCGGAAGGCCCGAGCAGCGAGAAAAATTCTCCGTCGGCAATATCAATGGATACGCCGTCCACGGCGCGGACATCGCCATAAACCCGTGAAACATCATGAAACTGAACGGCATAAGTCATCCCAACCTCCGGGTTTAACGGCCGCCCATAATGGCGATATAGTCCTGCGTCCAGCGGCTGTAGGGGACAAACTTGCCGCCGCTTGCAACGGGGGTTTTCCAGAACATGATTTTGTCGAAGAAGTTATACCCGTTGGTTTCACAGCCTTTCTCACCAAGCAGCGTGCTTGCTTTGCAGCCCGCGGCGACAACCGGCAGCGAGCCAAACCACGCCGCCACGTCTCCCTGCACTTTTGGCGCAAGCGACCAGTTCATCCATTTATAGGCGCAGTTCATGTGCTTCGCATCGGCGTGCAGCATAGTGGTATCCGCCCAGCCGGTAACGCCTTCTTTCGGGAACACGGTAGCAATGGGCTGGCCTTCTCCTTTTAAGGCGTTAGCCTGATAAGGCCAGGCGCTGGAGGCCACTACGCCCTCGTTTTTAAAATCGCTCATCTGTACGGTGGTATCGTGCCAGTAGCGATGGATCAGGGCGTGCTGATCGCGCAGCACCTTTAGCACCGCCTGATATTGCTCTTCGGTGAGCTGGTAGGGATCCTTGATGCCAAGCTGCGGCTGAGTGGCTTTAACATAAAGCGCCGCATCCGCGATATAAATCGGGCCGTCGTAGGCCTGTACGCGCCCCTGGTTTGTTTTGCCGTCCGGCAGATTTTGTTTTACAAACAACACGCCCCAGCTATCCGGCGGCGTCGGGAAAGTTTTGGTGTTGTACATCAGCAGGTTTGGCCCCCACTGATAAGGCGTGCCGTAGACTTTTCCGTCAACGTTAAACCAGGAGCCCTTCTCCAGACGAGGATCGACCGTCTTCCAGTTCGGGATCAGCGCCGTATTGATCGGCTGCACGCGTTTTCCCATGATAAGGCGCAGCGACGCATCGCCCGAGGCGGTGACCAGATCGTAACCGCCCTTCGCCATCAGGCTCACCATTTCATCGGAGGTGGCCGCCGTTTTAACGTTTACCTTACAGCCGGTTTCTTTTTCAAAACCGCTCACCCAGTCATACTGTTTATCGGTATCGCCCCGTTCGATGTAGCCCGGCCAGGCGATAATATCTAGCTGCCCTTCGCCTTCGCCAATCTGCGTGGGAAGCCCCGCTGCCTGCGCTGAAAGCACGGTCAAACAGAGGGAGGAAAGGGTCCAAAGAGCCTGTTTTGTACGCATTGCTGGTACTCCTGTCTGAAAGAAAGGCTCGCGCGGCTGAATACAAGCGCGGAAGCACGAAAAAATCCCCGTAAAAAAACAATAGTCTGCGCCAATATGACGAGCATGGCGGCAGAGGTAAATTTCACCAGGTTGTGATAGAGCGCGCAGTAAAAAGCGTCAGGGCGCTTAGCGAATTAAGCCGCTCCAGGGTACCGTAAGGTATGATTTTTCAAGCGTAGACAGCGGATGAACTCGCCGCTTCAGCAAGCGCTTTGTTTTTGGTAATTATAAAAATTTCATATGGATGGAGGTGAAAAATGCAGGTTGCTCATATCGCGTTATGGACAAAAGATCTGGCGCGCGCCGCGCGTTTCTGGCGTGAGCATTTTAACGCTACCGTGGGCGAGGCTTATCATTCAAAGCGGCGCGAGGGATTTATCTCGCATTTTGTTACCCTGGAGAACGGCCCGTCGCTGGAACTTATGACGCTGCCGGGCCTGATTGATAAGCCGCCGCGTGAAGACAACCGCACCGGCTGGGCGCATATTGCCATAAGCCTGGGCTCCGTCGAGGCCGTCGACAAACTGGCCGCAGCGCTTACCCCCTCTGGCGCGCTGGTACATGCCGCTCGCTGGACCGGCGATGGTTTTTACGAAGCGGTGATTGCCGACCCGGATGGTAACCTGATTGAGATCACATCCTGATGTTCTACGCTTAAAACTAACTTTTGTTCTTACGGAGGGTTTATGACTATCTCTTCTCGCAACCAGTTAACGGGTAAAGTCAGCCACGTTGCCGCTGGCGCGGTCAATGACGAAGTAGAAATCACGCTAGGCAGCGGCGGCAAGCTGATAGCCGTGGTGACACGCAACAGCGTGAAATCGCTGGATTTGAAGCCCGGCAAAGAAGTTATCGCCCTGATCAAAGCGCCCTGGGTTACGCTTGCTACCGAAGATTGCGGCTATCAGTTTTCTGCCCGTAACCAGTTTCCTGGTTCCGTGCTGTCACTGTTAAGAGGCGCGGTTAACACCACGGTAAACGTCTCCGTCGACGGGGGCTCGGAGCTGACGGCGGTGATCACTAACGAAGCCGTCGATGAAATGGCGCTAAAGAACGGCAGCCGCCTAATCGCGCTGATTAAAGCCTCTTCCGTTCTGCTGGCGGTGAAGAAGTAGTTACGGTTGCATCGCGGTGGAGACAACTCTTTACTCTTGCTGCCTTAACTGCTCACCTATCAAGCGTGACAACGTCACCACCGCCTGCTGTTCCCGCTCGCCCCATGCCCATGAGGCATTCAGGCGAAAATAGTTATCCCATGCGCGGCCGGTGGTGAACATTTTCCCCGGCGCGATACTGATTTTATGCTTGATGGCCCGCTCGCTGAGCAGGCTCGCATCCATATATTCCGGCAGTTCAACCCATAAAAAATAGCCGCTTTCGCTGCGATGAATTTTCACCTGCGGGGGCAATAGCGCATGCAGCGCCTGCCACGCCTGCTGTTTGCGTTCGGCCAGCATTTTTCTTAAGCGCTTCAGATGGGTGTCATAACGCCTGGTAGCCAGATAATCCACCAGCGCCAGTTGCATGGGCGAACTGGTGGAAAGCGTGCTCATTAACTGCAGTTGCTGGATGCGCCGCGCGTGCCTGCCGGCAGCCACCCAGCCAATACGTAATCCCGCGACGAGGCATTTTGAAAATGACGAGCAGTGGAGCGTCATCCCCTGCTCGTCCCACGCCCGGGCGGGCAACGGACGTTCGCGGCCGTAATAAAGCTCGCTGTAAACGTCATCCTCAATCAGCGTAACGTTGTGGGCGTGCAGGAGCGAAACAAGCTGGCGTTTTTTCTCCGGCGTCAGCGTCACGCCCAGCGGGTTCTGGCTGTTAGTCATCAGCCAGCACGCCTTAACGGGATAATCGTTCAGCGCCTGCTCCAGCGCCGTAAGGTCGATGCCGCTTTCAGGATCGGTGGCAACCGAAAGGGCCTTGAGGCGCAGCCTTTCCAGCGCCTGAAGCGCGCCGTAAAAACACGGGTTTTCAACGATCACCCAGTCGCCGGGCTCGGTGACGGCCTGCAGGCTGAGGTTTAACGCCTCCAGCGCGCCTGCGGTAATAACGATCTCATCCGGGGAAACCTGCATCCCCTGCTGCGCATAGCGACGGGCGATGGCGTGGCGCAGGGCTTCGCTGCCCGGCGGCAGGCTTTCAATAACGCTCATGGCGGTGGCCGTTTTGCTGACCGTGGCAAGCGAGCGGTTTAGCTGCTGTAAAGGGAACAGGCGCGGGTCGGGAAAGGCTGAACCAAAGGGCACTACCGAGGCATCGCAGCTTGCCTGCAAAACATCAAAAATATAGGTATTGATGTCGACAGACTCGTCGCGCATCACTTTAACCGGCGCGGGCGTAGCGCGGGCAACCGGGCGCGGTGCCACGTAGTAGCCGGATTGCGGGCGAGCCACAATCACCCCCTGGCTTTCCAGCACCTGATAAGCGTGCCCGACGGTCATAAAACTCATGCCGCTGTGGGTCACCTGTTCGCGCAGCGACGGCAGGCGATCTCCGGGCAACCAAACCCCCAGAGCTATCTGGTCTATAATTTGTTGCGCCAGCCGCTGATACTTTTTCATTAATCTCTTGTCCGTAACTATATCACCCGGTTAAAAATACGCTTTTTCCATGAACTGTTATAGCCAAAAAAGCGTTTTCTGTTTCTGACCTTGACTGAGGCGAAGGACTACCATAGCCGGGTCGTCTAAGCGCAGTGAGGTTATGTATGTTTGGTCTGGATGCTTTTCACCTGGCGAGGATTCAGTTCGCTTTTACTATCTCCTTCCACATTATTTTCCCCGCCATCACCATCGGACTTGCCAGCTATCTGGCGGTGCTTGAAGGGCTATGGCTGAAAACAAAAAATCCGGTTTACCGTTCGCTCTATCACTTCTGGTCAAAAATTTTTGCCGTCAACTTCGGCATGGGCGTGGTGTCCGGTCTGGTGATGGCGTATCAGTTCGGCACCAACTGGAGCGGGTTTTCACAGTTCGCCGGGAGCATTACCGGCCCGCTGCTGACCTATGAAGTGCTGACCGCCTTCTTCCTCGAAGCCGGTTTCCTTGGCGTGATGCTGTTTGGCTGGCAGCGCGTCGGCCCCGGCCTGCACTTTTTCGCCACCTGTATGGTTGCCCTTGGCACCCTCGTCTCCACCTTCTGGATCCTGGCCTCCAATAGCTGGATGCAGACCCCGCAAGGGTTTGAGATCGTTAACGGCCAGGTCGTGCCGGTGGACTGGTTTGCGGTGGTGTTTAATCCATCTTTCCCCTGGCGCCTGCTGCATATGTCCGTTGCCGCCTTCCTCAGCAGCGCGTTTTTTGTCGGCGCATCTGCCGCCTGGCATCTGCTGCGCGGTGACAGAACGCCGGCCATTAAGACGATGTTTTCCATGGCGCTGTGGATGGCGGCGATCGTAGCGCCCATCCAGGCGGTAATCGGCGATATGCACGGCCTTAATACCCTTGAGCACCAGCCTGCAAAAATTGCGGCTATCGAAGGCCACTGGGAAAACGTGCCGGGAGAGCCGACGCCTTTGCTGCTGTTCGGCTGGCCTGATATGGAGCAGGAGCGCACGCGCTACGGGCTGGAAATTCCGGCGCTGGGCAGCCTTATTCTGACGCACAGCCTGGATAAACAGGTTCCAGCACTCAAAGAATTTCCGCAGGAAGACCGGCCAAATTCAACCACGGTGTTCTGGTCATTCCGCGTCATGGTCGGCCTGGGTATGTTGATGATGTTGCTTGGCCTGACCAGCCTGTGGCTGCGTTACCGTCATCGTCTTTATGATTGCCGCCCGTTCCTGCATTTTGCTTTATGGATGGGGCCGGCGGGGCTGATCGCCATTCTGGCCGGCTGGATAACCACCGAAGTGGGCCGCCAGCCGTGGGTGGTTTATGGCCTGATGCGCACCAGAGACGCGGTATCCGCCCACGGCGATTTACAGATGAGCATCAGCCTGCTGGCGTTCCTGGTGGTCTATACGTCCGTGTTCGGCGTAGGTTATCTCTATATGATCAGGTTAATCAAAAAAGGCCCGCAGCCGTTTGATGACCATCCAACCGACGGCACACCGGCTCGTCCGCTTTCGGCAGCGCCTGACCGGCTTGAGGAGAAAGGCTAATGGGCATCGATCTTTCCATTATCTGGTTTGCGATAATCGTCTTTTCCACGCTGATGTATATCGTGATGGACGGTTTCGACTTAGGCATCGGCATCCTCTTTCCCTTCATTCGCCATGGCGAAGATCGCGATGTGATGGTCAACAGCGTCGCCCCGGTCTGGGACGGCAATGAAACCTGGCTGGTGCTCGGCGGCGCCGGGCTGTTTGGCGCCTTTCCGCTGGCGTATGCGGTGATTGTCGATGCGCTGACCATTCCGCTTACGCTGATGCTTATCGGGCTGATCTTCCGGGGGGTGGCCTTTGAGTTCCGCTTTAAAGCCACGCCTGCGCATCGCCCGTTCTGGGATAAAGCGTTTCTTAGCGGCTCGATTCTGGCAACCTTCTGCCAGGGCATCGCCGTCGGGGCGGTTATTTCCGGCTTCCCCGTTGAGGGACGCACCTTTGCGGGCACGCAGCTTGACTGGCTGACGCCTTTTAATCTGTTCTGCGGCCTGGGGCTGATTGTGGCCTATGCCCTGCTGGGCGCAAGCTGGCTGGTGATGAAAAGCGCAGAGCCTCTGCTGGCTAAGATGCGTGAACTGTTAAAACCGCTGCTGCTGGCGCTGCTGGTTATTATCGCCATTATCAGCATCTGGACGCCGCTTACCCACCCGCAAATCGCCACCCGCTGGTTTAGCCTGCCAAACCTGTTCTGGCTGCTGCCGGTTCCTGTACTGGTGCTCCTGTGCAGCGTCTGGCTGTGGAAAAGCACGACCACGGAAACCAGCCTGCACAGCACGCCATTTGTGCTGACGCTGGTGCTGATGTTCCTGGGCTTTAGCGGACTGGGCATCAGCATCTGGCCGCATATTATTCCGCCGTCCATTACGCTGTGGCAGGCGGCAGCGCCGCCGCAAAGCCAGGGCTTTATGCTGATTGGCGCGCTGTTTATTATCCCGATCATTCTGGTTTACACCTTCTGGAGCTACTACGTGTTCCGCGGCAAAGTGCAGCACGGGGAGGGTTATCACTGATGAAAATGAAGCAAACAGGCAAGCGTCTGATGTGGATGGTGGTGCTGTGGGGCGGCAGCGTGCTGGTGCTCGCCGCGGTGAGCATGGTATTCCGGCTGCTGATGAATGCCGCGGGCTTAAGGTCCTGACTGGCATTGAGGGTGCAAAGCGTTTGCACCTGTCCACCCTTAATGCCGCAAGAAACTTAGTGCTGCAATATGCCTTCAGCCGCACTCATATAGCGTAACGAGAAGAAAACTCTGTCCTGCCCGGCTGGCGCCAGTGCTGCCAGCCGCTGGCGCTGCTGAGAAACCGGAAGCGGTGAAGCGTGGAAGTCCGCCGCCTGTTTATCCTGGCGAAACAGTTCGACAATATGGCCGGATGACGGCGTTTTCAGATACAGCTCCCTTGCTGCGGGCGGCAGCGTTTGTGTCCCCGCCCCGTCCTGCACCCAAATTTTTACGCCGCTTTGGCTAAGCGTGGCGATCCATTTTGCCCAGGCATCGGGTGCCATATTTCCGCTGAAGAAGCTGCTGACGGCAACCGGCTTATCCGCTACTTCCGCAAGCGACTGCCGCGTGTGGGTCAGCCAGTCAAGCGCTGCCTGCTGCATCTGCGGTGTACGCCAGTTAAGATCGTCCAGTTCGCTGCTGATATACCAGCCGGCAATGTTAGCGCTGCCCAGCACCTTTACCCACCGCGTGGCAACGGCGATATCGTTGGCACGCAGACGGTTAAGATAATTTATTCGCGCCGTTTGTGGCTGCTGCTGGCGTTTAAAAAAATGCTCGTCTGCGGCCAGGCCAACAACCAGCTTAAGGTGACTTTCTGCCGCTAATGCCGCTTTATGCTCAAGCCAGGCGCGGGCCTCACCGTCGCCAAAGGCTTCTCCGTAACGGCTCCATTGCAGCACCAGCGTATCGATCCCCTGCTTTTTTAACTGTTGCAGCATCATCTGCCACTGCGCGTCACTCATCGACATATCGCGTAGCTGCGGCTGGTACATCACGGCGTTCATCGCCTGGGCAAATGGTGCGATAAGCAGCGTAGCCGCGAAGAGGATTGAGGAGAAAACGTTCACTACCAGCGCACTCCCAGCGTCAGAAAAAGGCTATTTTTTGAATCCGTTTCGCGATGATGGCCTGCGGAAATGTGTTGGTACTCAAGCCCCACGCTCGCTTTGTGCGGGAAAGCTTCGTAATGCGTTTCACCAAACCATTGGTTTAACCGCACCCCAATCCCTTCAAGCTTAGTGTCGTGGTAGAAGCGGTATTTCTCGCCGTCTTCATAATAAGGCGTGTTTGTCGTGCCGTTGTACTGCACATGAACATACGGCTCTATCGTTTGCCGATCGCTGATTTTTTGATGCCAGCTCACGCGATAATCCGCGGTGTAAAGCTGATAATCCTGCTTTACATAATGCGCGGCGTCCAGATAAAGATTCTGGGCAAACCAGCCCTTGCCGACGGGATGCCATTCATCGCTGTATTTGCCGTCATTAAGGAATGACGCGCTTGCGCGCAGCATCATATCTGCCTCGGACCTGTGCCTGTCGAGTGGCAACTGCTGCTCTACTGCCAGCAAGATCGTCCGTTCGCGCAGCGGCTTCCAGCGCACGCCCATACCCAGCATCGGCTGGTAAATCGGTGCTATGTTGGTATGCCCGCCGCTGCCGGCAAAAACGCGGCCATAAGCAGAGAGCAGATCGCCCTCCAGAATCTGGTTATGCCCAATGCGGTATTCAGCTTCGGCCTGCCCATAGCTGCGATTGCTTTTGTCGCGCGGTGCGTTTGGATCGGCTCCGATGCTGGTAGCTGAGTGTTTTGTCAGGCCAAGAGAGCTGTCGAAAGAGAACGTCCAGCGACGTGCGGTTTCTTCGTTAACGCGGCGAAAGGCAAAGCGCTCTTTTTGCTGCTCATCCGTCAGGCCCTGTTGCGGTGAGACGGTAATATCTATGTCATCAATTACCCGTTCGCTGTAGCGACGCGTCTGGGATTTGTCATCCAGACGCTGGTTTGCATAGACCAGCTGGCGCAGAAGTTCCGGTGAATCCGGCCTCGCAACGCGCGCCTTTTCAAACGCGTTGCGCGCCCCGGCAATGTCATTTTTACGCAGTAAAGCAAAGCCCTTTTCCGCCTCGTGCTGCTGTGGAGCTGCTGCTGTCGAATCATCCTCTTGCGTTGCAAAAGTAAGGTAAGCGACCTGGCGACGGTAATAAGGTGCGGAATCGCGCTCAACGGCACGCTGGGCGGCATACAGCGCAAGCCCAGGCGCCGTTTGCTGATAGCATTCTGCGATATGCGACCAGCTCTGTGCATCGTAACCGGGGGCAAAATCACTCAGCACCTTAAGCACGGACTCGCAGTTTTCTCTACCCTGGAACAAACGCGCCTGCTGCATGCGCAGTTCGGCCGTGGGCAGCGGCTGCGCAAGGCGGGTTTTATCCGTTGCGGACAGCCATTCCGGATGGGCCAATAACAGCGCATACAGCCTGTCGCTGAGCGATTTTTGCAGGCCTCCTGCTTGTGCAAAAGGCCAGTATTTAAGCAGCAGCTTGCTGGCGGCGTGGCCTTCGCCAAAGTTCACCAGATGAAAACTATATTTGTCCAGCTCCGGGGCGGACAGCGTTTTGCTCTGGCTAATTTGCCCGATAATCTGCACGCTCTTTTTACGATCTTTCTGCGCCAGACTCAGGTCAAGGCGACGCTCCAGCGCCTCGTCCTGCGAAAAATGCGTTAACAGCTCCGAGGCGCCTTCCCAGTCCCTTTTTTGCATACGAACAGGCAGCAGCGTCGCCAGCAGGTATTGCCTATTCTGCGGATATTTTATCTGCCAGTTTGCTACGGCTTTTCCCGGATCTTCGCTGTAAGTCGCTAATAACCGCAGCCAGTCATGTTCTTCGCTCGCGCTTTCAAAGCCCGGGTGGCGCCGGGCCATGTAGCCCTGTAAGGGCCGGATGGCGTTGCGCTCGGCCAGCGAACGGGCGTAGGTCAACTGCATGGCTGGCGTGTTCATCACGCCCTGACGTTGTAAATCGAGGATTCGCTCATCACGCTGCATTAACAGTAAAACAGCGAACCACTGCTGATACTGCGCTTCGCTGAGCGTTTGCTGTTCATCCAGCAATGCAAAACTCTGATCCGCTGTTTGCCATTGCTGCAGGAAAATCGCCCTTTGTGAAAGCTCGCCGATCAGAGCGCGCCCCTGCGGGGAATGGCGAAAAGCCCGATCTGCAAGCTGCGCTTTCGCCACGTTAAGCTGCGACAGCTTTATCGCATGCTCGCCCACTTCGCTGCGGCAATGAATCGAAGGATTGGCATCGCACGCGTTTTGCAGCGCATATAAAGCGGCGATGGTTTCGACCTTGTGCTCCGCTACAGGAATAACGTCGCGTGCCAGCCGTAAGTTTTTATCATCCGGCGTTTTACGCAGTTGCTCGTCAAGCAGCGCTCGCGCTTTATCGTCATGGCCAAAATGACGATAGGCTTCGGCAAGCCAGAGCGTTATCTGCACGCTCTCCGGCGCCATTTCATGCGCGTGCTGGAAGCTTGCGATCGCGCGTACCTCATCATTTTCTTTAATGGCTCGTTGCGCACGCGCCAGGTGAGGATAGACCTTAAAGTAGCGGTAATCGCTAAGGCCCAACTGCCGTTGCGCAGTTTCCTGCGCCGCGCTAAGCGGGGTTGAAAAAAGCACGCCACAAATCAGCGCGGCGAGCGGAGTCAGGCGAATATTCATGCCCCTTCGCCTGCCAGACACGCAAGCTGCAGGCTGCCGATTCCCGCTTTGTGCAGCAGGCTGGTTAACGATGGCTGTAGTTTTTTCTGCCGGGCCAGCGCGTCGTCTACGGCCTGCTGGCTGACCACGCCTTCCTGCACCAGAAACTCGCCAAACAACATATCGCTGTTCTCATAGCGCAGCAGAACGGCTTTTAGCACCGCGTCGTTAAGCTTATGTTCGCTGATCAGCACTTCGGCAAAAAGAATCTGTCCGGCTACGTACTCTTGCCATACCCCGCTGGTCTGGCTTTCCGTCAGGAATCCCGCTTTAACGGTGCGCTCCAGCAGTCGCTGATTTTCCTGAATCTGCTGTTGCCCGTACCAGTAACGAAGCCCGACGACCACCTGTCCACGAGGCGCGATAACATAGCGAACGTTGCTTTTCACTTTACGTGCCAGCGCGGCGAGCGATACCGGATCGATAGCGCTTTCGCTGGCGAAAGTCAGCATGCCTTCTGTGCGGCTTACCGGCAGTACGGCGTAGTGTAAGGCGATTTTTGCCGGGATAGTTTGAATCAATGCGGGATCGAGATCGCGAAAATCAAGGGGCTCCATAGGCACGTTAGCCTGGTCAGCCAGAGCCTGCGCCAGCTGGTGCGGGCTTATCAGGCCGCGATGCACCATACATCCACCAAGTTTTAGCCCCGGCATGCGGTTGCTCAGCACCTCTTCCAGATCCGCCTGGGTGATAGCACCGCGCTCAACCAGAATTTGTCCAAGAGGACGTAAAGCACGGCTGACGTTCACCGTTGGGAAATCGTGGGTGGTCTTATCCCACGCCACGCGCCGCGGATCGCCATGCTGCACAACCTGACGAATGGCACGCCAGTTAGCCATAAAGTTGATCAGATTGCCCCAGAACAGGCGTGGAATAGCCATCAGCCCCTGCAGCAGGCCGTAGTATGCCGAGACGAAGATAATGCGCTGCAAGATGCGGTTGGCCATCAGGAAGAAGTTGACCCACAGCAGCGTGGTAAGCCATGCACCGCCGACAAAAATCGACAGGAACTGCCAGGCGTCTTCCACTGTCTGCTGGTAAACCATCAGCGCCATCAGTTGCAGCATCACAAGCATAGCGGCGAAGCTCAGAAAATTTGCGATAACGCCTTTGCGGTCTCGCCACAGGAAGTAATTAAGAATCGCGCTGCTGCTCCAGCGGTGCGTTTTGAACCCCTGAAAAACAATACCGATTATCCAGCGCGACTTCTGACGCACCGCCGTGGCGAAAGTATCGGGGAAATATTCCCGCACGCAGATGACGTTCGCGGTTCTGGTACGCTGACCGAAGGGCGCGGATTTCGCATCCTCGACGTTGATCACCGGGAAGCGGCAGAAGATCTCCTCCATGCCTTTCTGCCGCAGGCGGAAGCCAATGTCATAGTCTTCCGTGAGGCTTTGCTCGTCAAAAGCGATACCGTCGCCATCGGCCATCAGCGCCAGTATGGCCCTTCGACTAAAACAGGTGCCCACGCCTGCGCTCGGCACCTGCCCAGCAAGCGCTTCGCGTACCGGCACGTCTTTGCCGTGCAGTTCAGAAAACTCGTCCAGATAGCTCAGGCTCGTGAAGCGCGTCCATTTACGCTCGAAGGGGTAAACGGGGATCTGAATGAGATCCTTGCGCGCGACCAGGTAGTTAAACAGACGCAGCTCCAGCGGTGAAATCACATCCTCCGCATCGTGTAGAATAAACCCGGAGAAGCTGAATTTTGCGTTATGTTCAAACTGTAAAATCGCATCGAGAATATTGTTCAGGCAGTCCGCTTTGCTGGTGGGGCCAGGGCGTGCACAGACAACCTTATGCACGTTGGGAAACAGCGCGCACACTTCATCCACGTCGCGCTGCGTGGCGGGATCGTTGGGATAGGTGCCGACGAAAATATGATAATTTTCATAGTCCAGCGTATTTGCCGCCAGCGCCGCCATATTGCCGATGACGCCAGTTTCATTCCACGCAGGCACCATAATCGCCAGCGCTTTCTCTTCTGGCTTATAAAGCTGCTTATAATCTAAATATGCGTTCTTACGATACACGGTATTGGCCCGCCAGACGCGGCGTCCCCAATAAACTATATCGATAAAAAGATCGTCTATACCGCTTATCAGCATCAGTATCGCCAGAATAATGGCGAGCGCCTTTAAGCCATAAAGATACGTTGAGAAATAATCAACCAGCCAGTCCATATCTCGCCCCAGAGATAATGCGAATCAAAATCACCTTTCATAAGGAGCTGAGCTGCCCGGTAGGTATGGCCCCTGATGTTACCGGTATAATAATGCAACCGCTGCGTTCAGAGAAGGAAAAAACGTTACCAACATCGCGACATGCCAATTAATAATTCTTTATTTTTAGCCATTTAGCAGTTTATTCAACTGCTTTTAATTTATTTTTTGACAGTAAAAGTCTACAAAGGACAAATGAATATCAGTTCGTATAAATGATGTTCAGCTCAGCCCCTTGCTGCGGACCATATTTATCGTTAAGCTATAACAATCCATCCAGACGGATTGTTATAGATGACACAGGCACACCATCGTCCAAAAGCGCCGGAACAGCTTCGGCAGACGCTGCTCGAGTGTGCGGCAAAAATTATTGCCGGGGAAGGCCTGGGCAGCCTGACGCTGGATAAAGTGGTGAAAGGAACCGGCATCAGCAAAGGCGGTTTGCAGCACCACTTTCCCAGCAAGAATGAACTGATTAATGCGGTATTTATCGATCTGCAACAGCAGCTTATCGATGAAGTTAACGCCGGTATCGCCGCCGACAGCAACCCTGTAGGGCGGGCGACGCGCGCCTGGCTGAACGCCTGTGGCCGCATGATGCCGGATGAAGAAAAGGCGATTAACCGGGCGTTGATCGCGGCGATGCTTGCCGATCCTTCCCTGCGCGAGAGCTGGGCGAACTTTATTAATAACGCCCTTCCCCAGGACGATGCGCAGCCTGAGTTTGCGCAGCAACTGCTGCTTTGCCGGCTGGCGGCAGACGGCCTGTGGTTCGCCACCCTGTGCGACTATCATAATATTACTGAAGTACAGCGCCAGTCGCTTATTAACCAATTGATATTGCTTACGGAAAAAACAAAATGACCTATACCTGGCTGATGATTGCTATCGTTGCAGAAGTGATTGCCACCACCTCGCTGAAGCTTTCAGAGGGGTTCAGCCGCCTCTGGCCAAGCGTGGCGACCGTGGTGTTCTACGCCGTGGCTTTTTACTGCCTTGCGCTGACCATGCGTACCATTCCAACCGGCGTGATTTACGCTATCTGGTCCGGCGCTGGCATTGTGCTGATTGGCGCGGTGGGATGGCTGTTCCTTGGGCAGAAGCTGGACTGGCCGGCGCTGGCGGGTATGGCGTTGATTATTGCGGGCGTGCTGGTGATTAATCTGTTCTCAAAATCCGTCGCCCATTAAACGAAAGCAGCCGCCTGGCGGCGGCTGCGATAACGACTTCAGGGCTGAGAGAAGCAGCCGCAATAAACGGCTTATTTCTCGCCGAAGTGAATCACCGTACGAATCGATTTTCCTTCATGCATTAAATCAAACGCTTCGTTGATTTGCTCCAGCGGTAAGCGGTGCGTGATAAAAGGATCGAGATTGATTTTGCCAACCATCGCGTCTTCTACCATGCCAGGAAGCTGAGTGCGGCCTTTCACGCCGCCAAATGCGGAACCTCGCCATACGCGGCCGGTGACGAGCTGGAACGGACGCGTTTTGATTTCCTGGCCTGCGCCCGCAACGCCGATGATCACGCTCTCGCCCCAGCCTTTATGGCAGCATTCCAGCGCGGAACGCATCACGTTCACGTTACCGATACATTCGAAGCTAAAGTCCACGCCGCCGTCGGTCAGCTCAACAATCACATCCTGAATCGGCTTGTCATAATCTTTTGGATTAATGCAGTCGGTTGCGCCCATTTCAGTGGCGAGTTTGAATTTTTCCGGGTTGGTGTCAATTGCCAGAATGCGCCCGGCTTTCGCCTGTACCGCGCCCTGTATCACCGCAAGTCCAATGCCGCCCAGGCCAAAGATGGCAACGGTATCGCCCTCTTTTACCTTGGCGGTGTTATGCACGGCACCAATACCGGTGGTAACGCCGCAGCCCAGCAGGCAAACTTTATCCAGCGGAGCCTGAGGATTAACTTTTGCCAGCGAGATTTCCGCAACAACGGTGTACTCGCTGAAGGTGCTGGTGCCCATGTAGTGATAAATCGGTTCGCCGTTATAAGAGAAACGCGTGGTGCCGTCTGGCATCAGCCCCTTGCCCTGAGTGGCGCGAACGGCCTGGCAAAGGTTGGTTTTACCGGATTTACAGAACTTACACTCGCCGCATTCTGCGGTATACAGAGGAATAACGCGATCGCCAGGTTTCAGGCTGGTGACGCCCTCGCCTACTTCTACCACGATACCGCCGCCTTCATGCCCCAGCACCGCCGGGAATACGCCTTCCGGATCGTCACCGGATAAGGTAAATGCGTCGGTATGGCAAACGCCGGTATGGGTAATTTTTACCAGCACTTCGCCTTTTTGCGGCGGCGCCACGTCAATTTCTACGATTTCCAGCGGCTTGCCCGGACCGAATGCTACTGCTGCACGTGATTTCATTTTCTTCTTCCGTCGTCAGGTGAGAGTCATAGTTATTTTAGATAAGAGCGAATTAAATGGCCGACTTCTGCCATCCGCAGCGCGCGCTGCTCCTCGGACGTATCGCCCGCGACCAGCTCATCTTTCAGGTGGATTTCCATCATTTCGCTCATCAGGCCATTGGCGGCCCCGCGAACTGCGGCGATTTGTTGCAAAATGGCAATGCAGGGATCGCCATTTTCCAGAGCGCGCTCCAGCGCTTCCGTCTGGCCGCGAATACGCCTTACCCGCGTTAGAATGCGTTTTTTATCCTCAGGTGAATGCGGCATAACGCCCCCTTGATTATACTATAGGGGAGTATTGTACTTTATTTTGCAGATAATTGATAAAAGTAAATATTTAATATGGATCAGCAGGTTACATAACAGCCGTAAAGAATGCATGGGTACATATACAGTTTTCTTACTGCTCCTGAACTGCTCCAAAGGACTTTTTAGAGCCCTTCTGCACCCGCTTTTCTACGAGAAACGTTCCAGAAATGATTGCGGATGGTTTACGAAAAACGCCACCATAGATGCCATGCGCTTGTCATATGTTCAGGTGCACACCTGCTTTTTGACAGCCTTACTTCACAGCAGGCAGAGTGGAATAACGCTTCGTAATTAGCGGTGAATTGTGCCAGAAGATGAAGTTAATCATTTTGCGTTGCGTTAAAAAGGGTCCGCTGTGGTGATGTTTAATTAACTAACTTAGACACTATTTAGCTTTTATTGATTTTATTGCCTTTAGAATACAATCACTAAAATCTTTGGTCAGGCAAGAAGGTCACTTCCATGAAAAAAATCATCGTCTTACTCCCATTATTGCTCGCTGCATGTAGCGCCAATCAACTTGATAACAGGGCGCAGTCTGTACGTGTAACCAACGGCGACCCAAAAGGGGATTGTACTTTCTTAGGCACTGTTACTGGCGAGCAAGGCAACTTTCTTACCGGAGGCTGGACGTCAAACGCTAATTTAGAAACGGGTGCTTTAAATTCACTCAGAAATAAGACAGCCAAATTGGGCGGCGACACTGTTTCGCTTATCACTAACCGCGCAGGAAATAGCGGTTATTTTGATGGCAATGGCGGCGGTTCACAAGAAACAAACGTTGTTATCACTGGCAGCGCCTGGCGTTGTAACTAACTTGCTCAGCCACCCGTATTTACCCTTATCAACAACGGGTGGCGTCTAAATGCTGGCTGGTTTAGCAAACATTTATCGAGTGTGGCCAACGGACTACTCCCGGCGTAAAATTTTTATGTTTCCGCCAGCCGCTTATTTAATGCGCTGCCCATCCCGTCCGGCATTATCAATTCTAGTCATCTCAAGAAGGAAAAGACTGTGCGGAGATATCATCACAGCAGGCTCAGGAAACGGTAAAGGAAGACTTCCTCAGCCGCCTTTATCCTCAAATCAATGACTTCAAAGAAATGGGCCCGACACCGGAAATAATCTTTACGGAAATGCGAGCCGGCAGAACGAGAACTACTTAATCCCATTTTGAGTAAATGGAAATAATAAAAGTGTTAAATATTTCGGAATCTTAGAATGGGAAACAAACCATATTGAATATAGCTCTGACAGGGGTTAGCCCTGTTCGTCGCCTAACTTCTGCATATGGCCTCAATCACAAACGTCCCCCCTTCCGCTACCTAATCAACCCCGTTCAGGTTTCTTCCTGGAGCGGAACGCCGCCACTTTCATGCGGTTGCCACACGTCGCCATGCTGCACCAGCGGCGGCGATGCGATTTACTCAGGTCATGGAAGAGCAGAATGCAGTCATGGGCTTCACACTGGCGAACGAATTCAAATTTATCGCCGGTGACCAGTTTTACCAGGGCATCGGCGACCGGCCAGAGCAGGCTTGCCGGACTGCTGTTCCGTTGATGTACATCGACCCGAAATTGCTGTGCGTCGCCGTCCCATTCCAGTCTCCTCACCGGGCTGCCTGCCTCAAGTATCCGATTAATCGCAGTTAAATCCACCGCAACACCGTTCATGGCGGCGTTCACTACAGCCCTGCACTCATCGCGTAGCCGGCGAGCTTCAGCCAGCAACCCCTGCGGAATCTCAGCGCTGGCAGGTAATACGTCCGCCTGCGTTAGCCAGCTCATGACGCTGCGATCGTTGTTAAGGCAGTCATGTCGTTCCTCGCCCACACCGTATTCACTGTTGATGAAGTCGAGCGCCAGGTTATCCGCCAGAAAGAGGAAACCAGGAGAAATGTCGGAAGGATTCATAGTGCCCCGTAACCAATAAAATTTGTTTGACAGGTTACCAGAAACCTTTGTAACCTTCAATTTGACTTTTTACTGGTTACAAGGAGATTATCATGGCCTCTTCTACATCAATTCCAGATGCGCAACCTTCTTTCTCCGGGCTGGATGCTGCTGTGCCGTCTGCCTGTTCGAACGTGCCGGTTTACTACCGCTACGAACAGATAGATGACGTGAAGGTATTCTACCGTGAGGCAGGCAATCCTGATGCGCCAACGATACTGCTGCTTCACGGCTTTGCTGCTTCCTCATTTATGTTCCGCGACCTTATCTCCAGGCTGGCCGATCGCTACCACCTTATCGCGCCAGATCTGCCCGCCTTCGGCTTTACCGAATCTCCGACACGAGGCGATTATGAATATACTTTCAGCCAGTTGGCGAAAACCATTGGCCGGTTCACCGAACAGCTCAAGCTCGACACCTACGCCCTCATGGTTCACGACTACGGCGCCCCGGTGGGCTGGCGTCTGGCTGTCGCCCATCCGCAGCGGGTGACAGCCATCGTTTCCCAGAACGGTAACGCCTATGAAGAAGGACTGGGTGAAGGCTGGGCGCCCATTCAGAAATACTGGCGCGAACCCACGCAGGAAAATCGGGATGCCCTGCATGACTTTCCGACACCGGCCTCGATTAAGTGGCAATACCTGGAGGGCGTTACCGACGGGAGCCTGGTTTCACCGGACGGCTACACGCTGGAAGGGCTTCAAATCTTGCGTCCTGGCAATGCGGAAATTCAGCTCGATCTGCTGCTGGATTACGCCTCGAACGTGGCGATGTACCCGCTCTTTCAGCGATATTTCCGCGAGTATCAGCCGCCTTTACTGGCGGTTTGGGGAAAAAACGATCCGTTCTTCCTTCCCGCAGGTGCGGAAGCCTGGAAACGTGACATCCCCGAGGCGGATATTCGCTTCTATGACACCGGACATTTCGCGCTAGAAACCCACGGTAAGGAAATTATTCCTGTCATTCGTGAGTTCCTGGACAAGAACATTCGGTAAAGCCAACACCCCCGGCGGCGCTTAACGTTTTAGCAAAAGCGTCGCCCACGTCGTTTACCTGCCAGGCTAGTGTATTTCTTGCGACCTGCTTCTGGTTGATAATATCAACTGGCTAATTGATGGGCTGAATTAACTGTGTTACTTATATAGTTGACACTATCAAACATCAGGTGGCAAATGTCTTCAGTACATGAAATACGGGCGGAATTACGCTATCTCGTCCGAGAGCTGGGTCTGCTCGATAAAGATTGCTTTCGTTCCGGGCTGTCGTTAACGCAGGCCCATGTCCTTACCTACCTGTCAAAAAATGGCCTGACTTCATTTAACGAACTCACCCTGCAATTGAATATGGATAAAGCCTCGCTGAGCAGGGTGCTGACTGCTCTGACGACAAAGCGTTACGCTGAGTCTCTTTCTGTTCTCAAGGATAAGCGGCATAAACACTTTCGGCTTACGTCGCTGGGTAAAGAGAAACTGCTCAGCGCTGATAAAGCAGCGGACGGTGAAATAAGCTTTATTAACGAGGATATGAAAAAGGAAGAAATAAAAACGGTGACTGAAGGGCTACGCACGCTCCGCAAAGGCGCCTTCCGGCGTAACGCTATTCATGAACCCGCAAGGATTCAGGTTGAGCATTTACGCGGTAACTATCACGCGGATGTTCAAAAACTTTTGCTTCATATATTTTCGCAAGAACAGCAGATCCCGCAAGAACTGCTCGCCATCCCTGAAAAATATGCAAGTAAATGGTGGATAGCGCGCTCCGGGGAATATTTGCTGGGTGCCGCAGCCTGCTGGCAAGAAAACGAACAGTGTCACTGGGGACGGTTTGCCGTTGACCCAGCCTACAGAAAGCTTGGCATAGGTAAAAAACTGGCTCTGATATCGCTGCAGGAAATTTTTTGTGAAAACAATGAAGTGATAATCGATGCCCGCGACACTACGATGAAGATTATCAGCCAGCTTGGTGGGGAAGTTACGGGAGAAACCTATGATTTTTATGGCATGCCGGTAACGCCTATGAAGCTGGAAAAGCAGAGATTTGAAAATATGCTGGCTGCGAACCCAGCAGAATAAGCTCGCATTAAAGGAAAGGATATGTCTCCTTATCGAAGTAAATGTAATTCTGCCCTCTGTTAAAATCAGTTCAGCAAAGCGTTTGTTATGGCTTAAAGTATCAACATGCGGACGATAGCTGCGTCCGCTAATCACTGGTTATATAAGAATAACGTCCGCGGTAATTTGCAAAGCCAGAAGCGAGTACGTTCGCTCAGCTTCGCTTGTCATTCTTGCAAGGACCGCCACAGGGCATTTTGGTATTCTCCCCCTCTGCTTTGAAGCTGGCCCGGCGTTTTACCAAAGCGCTGTCGAAAAGCATCTATATAAGCGCTGACGTTGCTGTAACCGCTAAGCGCAGCCACTTCGCTGACCGGCTCTCCTGCCAGCACCCACTGAAGCGATACCACTATTTTTGCCTGTTGCCGCCACTGACTAAAACTGAGCCCGGTTTGTTGACGAAACAAACGGCTTAAGGTGCGGATACTCAATCCCCAGCGTTGTGCCAGCTGTGCCTGATCCAACATGGACGCCGGATTTTTCAGTAATTCATCCGCAACGTTACGTGCTCGCCGGTCGACGGGTAACATTAGCTGCAGCGGCAGTTCACTGGCCCGAATCATTTCACACTCCAGCACCCCCAGCAGTTTGTTCTGGTAATCAGCACAGGAGTCTAGCTGCCCGCTCTGAAACACACGTTCAAGAAGTGCCAGCACGAATGAATCCGCGCCATAAGCGCCGGGATTAGAAGGGAATGACGCGCAGGATAACGGATTGAGATAAATGCTCTTGCCCTTCAGGACACCGGGAACCCAGGCTCTGTGACGGAGGCCTGGCGGAAACCAACCTAACGAACCCGGAGTGACCGTCAACTGTGCCATTTCTGTTTCAATAATAATTACGCCCTGGCTTAGCCAGTATAACTGGCCAGAAGTATGTTCATGCCAGGGCGTAACATGCTGGCATTCATGTTCCAGCGTCTCAATGTGCATAGTAGTGGCCTGTTAGCCGTATATTATGTCCAGATACGGATAATACACCATCTGCGCTTTCTGTAGACTTTATATTTTCAGAGAGGAGAAATGCATGAAAAAGACGAGCCAGATAGTAACAGATGCCCTGACAGAAATTGTCGGTAACCCAGCGCACGACGCCGCCAGAATCGCACTATATTTTGACCTTAATTACCAACAAAAAGTTGATGGAAAACACCTTGATTATAAAGGCTTTATTAAGCACATGGCGTTACTCAAAGCGCATACGAAACGTATGGACGTCACGTTTCTTTCCATCGTCGCTGAAGGCGACACGGTCTTTACGCATCACCACGTAAAGGTAGAAAAGCATCAGTGCGAAAAAAGCCAATTTGAGGTTATGGCCCGCTTCACCCTTTCATCAGACAAAATAGTTCGTTGCGAAGAGCTAACGCAGATGATCAGCGGGAATCTTGAAGACCGGGATCTGGGTAGCCGAAGTTAAGCCCTCTTAATTCCAGCTATGCCCTCGCCTGCAAAATATAAGGCGCATCGCTCGTCCTTAATATTGAAGCGGGCGAAAACTTATATCAGCTTTTATCCTAAGGCTGAATTCTTCTTAAGCTTCGCCAGGGCTGGCGCCCGGGTCATGCCGTTCTTTGCGTGCTGTCTGCCCCGCTGTAAATCCTGGAGCAACGCTAATGCCCTGTAATAATTGTGACTATTAGCATAAAAAAAACATTAAAATAATTACAGTATTGATTATTTGATCTACAGTGTTATCTCAATTCACCCGGCCGGAGGGGCTATCCCCAACATCAAGTTCGAATGCCCGGTTTGTAAAAGCAAAAAGTTCTTCTTCACGTCCTTTAGCCCGAACAATAACCAACCTCACGGTGCTGTTTGTTCCCTCTGTGGAATTCGCCTCACCGCTATTTCATGCATACCCATTCCGAGACGGAGACGGTGGCTTAAGAAAGTGGTTTAAGTTGAGGTCTCAAGCGAGGCCTCTTTAAATAAGGCTTTACTCACTCATCCCGCTTAAACCAGCCCGGATTCATAGCAGCAGTAATCAATACCGCACTGATGATTGACATAATCCTCGCCTCACTCTTGCCTACCCGTGACCTCAACCGGTTATAAACCCCTAAGTTCTTACAATCATATTAATAAATATCAACCGCTTATGCGATTTTTGATATTACATCGTCTTAGGGATACACTGTCTGGAGATCATATCCTGAGGCGCGTATACGCTCGGTTATAAAAGCATTTTTACGTCGAGAGCCTGCAGGCGATTGAAACGCATTGTTTCCGCCGTCAATCAAGTACAACAAACTACAGGGGTTCGCCTTAGCGTCTCTTTAAGAAGGGGTCATACATGTCTACTTTCAGTATCATAGCCATACCATTTTTTGTTATCGCCATAGTCATGCTGGTTCTGGCCGCAACGCAGAAAAAGTCGGTTTACCTGATCCTGGGGAGTGTTTTTATGGCATCGTCTGTTGTAAATGCGGTGATTGGCTTGGGTACATCGGTATAGCCGGGCCTGAGAAAATTTTCTGGTTAACTGGATATTACAAAGAGGTCGCAGAGATGCGGCCTGAAATTTTAGCGGCATTTACCAATAAAACATACGCCTGCTGACAAGCGGCGTCAGGAACATCAGAGATAGCCCTTTGCCATCAAAAGCATCAAAGTCGATAACGTAAAATTGTCTTTAATTTTGTTTTCTTTTACAGCGGTTATCAGCTCATCCCGCGAATATAAATTACAAGACAGCACACCCTCTTCGGTTTGCACCTTAAGGCTGTCGAGCTCCTTTACTTTGCATCTAATGGCTTTCACATTGTCGCTAATAAGCCCGGAGTCTGTACGTAAATCGCCGAGCACCTCTGAATCTTGCGCGACAAAATTTAACTCTTCTTTTAGTTCTCTTTCCCCTCCTTCTAAATGGGTCTCGTCGTTTTCAAGAAAACCTCTGGGAAACTCGAGCAGAACTTCATTTCCGCGGTTGTGTTTAATTAAAACGTAACCATCGTTAAAAAAAGGCGCGACGACCACCCCGCCGTTTTTTTGCGCTATATGCAGATAGCCGTCGGTACTTAATCTTACTACAAGATATTGATTTTCAATGGTTTTAGCTTCCAAAATTTATTATCCAGGTTTTATGCTTAGCCGAGTTACGAATCACCATTATAGTACTTTTTAGATAGATAATTACGTATACCAGATAGGAAAAAGCCTCCAGCAGAAAAACAATATCCTTGCTTTGAAACTTCAAAATACCCGCCAGTTCTTTCATCAGCATCGCGGCCGGCAGCCCGGAAATAAAAATCATCCCAAATATCACTCTATTCTCAATGCCTTTAAATAAATCTTTAATTTCCATTTTTGCATTAAGTCTGTCTTTTTTGGAAAAATATGCCGTAGCCACATGATTTATATCTTTCAGCTTTAGTATATCTCTGGCTATTATCATATTCAAAAGCACAATGGCATTGCTGTATTGCATATGCCAGGACCTGAGTCCGGATAATGTTCTTATCGTCATGCCGCTAATCAAAACCATTACCACATTCAGCAAAACAGGGGCCCAGGCGCCGGTTAAGAACTTAGCAACGTTGCTATATGAACCAAAATAGAAAGATATCACCACAAGGTAGAAGGCTATTGCCTGGTCTCGCTTGGTGGACTGATCCCTGAGATGTTCGTTGCATCTCTCATAAACGTTTAGAAGAAACTCTCTTGATACAGCCATCCTGCCCTCAGGTGTTACAAAGCGACATACGGAAGCCTATCTTAGGTGATATCTATTTGCTTTTCATCCGATTATCCCTGCTCAGGGGCCTTACCTGTAGCCTAACCATTTCAGGAAACCTTTAACGCTACTAGCCTGACGCCTGTAGTGGGACGCGCATTCTTCAATCACGTCCGGCAGGCTGATGTGATGCATCAATTTTGAGCCGGATTCAATGTGCTTTTGCTTAACAACATTGAAGATGCTCACACTAAAGACATCATCCACTTCCCGTATGTCGTACCGGTAGGTGATGTCGTTAACGCCGCCAACGTATAACTGGAAATTTTTCATAATGACTCCGAATGGTTCAGACGAAGTCATATTACGCTTAAATTAAGCAGGAAAAATGGATATGGCAGCCGGTTATCCTGCTTGTTGCATAGCGCAGCTAGCCCCGATCTTTTTTCCCCGGCAGCATGCGCAGCAAGGTATTGTCTTTCCAGACATAATGGTGGAACAGCGCGGCAAAAGCATGAATGCCGATAACAAAATAGCCCGTATTGGCAATCAGTTCGTGGATCTCTTTTACCGTGAACTGCCTGTCCTCATCCAGTTCCGGGGCGTGCGGCATAGGAATGCCAAGAACCGACCAGTCGTGGCCTTTAAAATAGACGGTAAGAAAGCCGAAGACAGGCAACACGATAAACATCAAATAAATAATGGTGTGCACCAGATGCGAAATGCCGGTGATGGCCGGGTGCGGCTTGGGGGTAATGGCCGGCGCGCGATATTTAATCCGCACCAGCAGGCGTACAACCATCAGAACCAGCACGCTCAGCCCACAGGTAACGTGAATGGCGTTAATGGTTGGCCGATAGCTGCGCGGGAAAAAGCCCTTTAGCTCCATGGCGCAATAGGCCCCCACAATTAAAAGAAAAACCAGCCAGTGAAGCGTTATCTGTAACGAGGTGTATTTACTACGCATTAAAGGTTCCTGTCCTGTGACGACGATGGCACCAGGATAACGGTAAACTTTCTGAAAATCATTAAGATCTGATGAAATTTCCTGACAATCTGGCACGCGGGACCCGGTTTGCGGCTGCCCTGTTTATGGGCTATCACTAGTGATGATTACGGATTTTGCTACTTCCAACTGTAAATAACGGGGTATCCGTCATGAAAAAAATTGGCATTAACGGCTTTGGTCGTATTGGACGCCTGGTGTTACGCCGGGTGCTGGAAACCAAAAGCGAAGTGGATATCGTCGCGATAAACGATCTCACCTCCCCGAAAGTGCTGGCCTACCTGCTCAAGCATGACTCAAGCTATCGAAACTTCGACGGCACGGTGGATTACACCGAGGATGCGCTGGTAGTAAACGGCAAGAAGATCGCGGTATATGCGGAAAAAGACGCGAAAAATATTCCCTGGGGCAAAGACGGCGTTGAAATTGTCATTGAGTGTACCGGCTTCTACACCTCAGAAGAGAAAGCCAGCGCGCATCTGGAAGCTGGTGCGAAAAAAGTACTGATTTCCGCCCCGGCGGGGGATATGAAAACCATCGTATTTAATGTCAACTGCGACACCATTACACCTCAGGATAAAATCCTGTCGGTTGCTTCCTGCACCACCAACTGCCTGGCGCCGATGGCGAAAGCCCTTCACGACAGCTTCGGCATCAAGCTTGGCACCATGACCACCATCCACGCCTACACCGGCACTCAATCGCTGGTTGATGGCCCACGCGGTAAAGATCTGCGTGCTTCACGCGCCGCCGCGCAAAATATTATTCCGCATACAACGGGGGCCGCGAAAGCTATCGGGCTGGTTATCCCGGAACTCCAGGGCAAGCTTAAAGGTCACGCCCAGCGCGTGCCGACGCTTACCGGCTCGGTCACCGAGCTGGTATCCATTCTTGAGAAGAAAGTGACGGTGGACGAGATTAACGCCGCGCTGAAAAAGGCCACGGAGGGAAATGAATCGTTCGGCTATACCGATGAAGAGATTGTTTCATCCGATATTGTCGGCACCAACTTTGGTTCCGTATTCGACGCCACGCAAACCGAAGTCACGGAAGTAGGCGACCTGCAGCTGGTGAAAACCGTTGCCTGGTACGATAACGAATATGGATTTGTCTCGCAGCTGGTTCGCGTTCTGGATACCGTGGCAAAACACTAGCAATAACTTTCCCTCTCCCTATGTGGAGAGGGATATTTTAGTTAATCCGCGCCCCGCTTTGCTCGTCGAACAAATGTGCCTGGCGCACGTCCGGCAGCAGTTGCAGCTCGCTTCCCGGCTTCGTTTGCACCCGGTCACGAAATACGGCTATCGCCTTTTGCTTACCAATATTCAGCGCGATTTGCGTTTCCGCACCGGTAGGTTCCACCACGTTCACTTCTGCCGCCACGCCGCCCTGGGTGACCTGGGAAAAATGTTCAGGCCTGACGCCGTACAACACTCTTTTACCCTGAGCTGCGGCGGGAACGTTAATCAACGGCAGGCGCAGCCCGTCATCGGTAACCACAGATTCACGCTCAATCCGCCCGCTAAGCAGGTTCATAGACGGCGAGCCGATAAAGCTTGCCACAAACGCGTTGCGCGGCCTGTCATACAGCTCAAGCGGCGTGCCCACCTGTTCAATTACGCCATCTTTTAGCACCACTATTCTGTCGGCCATCGTCATTGCTTCAACCTGATCGTGGGTGACGTAGACCATAGTGGCGTTCAGCCGCTGGTGAAGCGCCTTAATTTCGGTTCGCATCTCGACGCGTAACTTTGCATCCAGGTTCGAAAGAGGCTCATCGAACAAAAACACGCGAGGATTACGTAAAATAGCGCGCCCCATCGCCACTCGCTGACGCTGCCCGCCGGAGAGCTGTCCGGGTTTACGTTTCAGCAACGCGGATAAGCCAAGCGTGATGGCAACCTGCGCCACGCGTTCATCAATCACGGTTTTTTTCACGCCCTGCATCTTAAGCGAGAAGCCGAGGTTATCCGCCACCGACATATGCGGATAAAGCGCATAGTTCTGAAAAACCATCGCGATATTACGCGCCTGCGGAGAAATATCGTTAATGACCTCGCCATCGAGCGCAATTTCGCCATCGCTGATACTTTCCAGACCTGCAATCATGCGCAGCAGCGTGGATTTCCCGCAGCCGGATGGCCCGACGAGCGCAACAAACTCCCCTTCGCGAATGGTTAAATCCAGCCCTTTGATAATCACGTTATCTTCATAACGCTTGTGAATATTGCTTAACGTAATGGTCGTCATTGCTCAATCCTTCAGACCGCCAGCGGTCAGGCCGTGAACCAGATAGCGCCGCACCAGCAGCGTAAACGCCACTACCGGCAGCATAACCAGCGTGCCGCTGGCGGCTATCTTGCTCCACTCCCAGCCTTCATACTGGAGAAAATTAACGATTGCCACCGGAGCCGTAACGGCCTGGGTGCGCGTCAGGATCAGGGCGTAAAAGAAATCGTTCCACGAGAAGATGAAACACAGAATGGCCGTTGCCGCGAGTCCCGGCGCAACCAGCGGCAGCGTGATGGTCCAGAAGGTACGCCAGATAGAGCAGCCGTCAAGCCAGGCCGCTTCTTCAAGCGCTGCAGGCACCGCGGTAAAAAAGGTTTGCATCAGCCAGATAACAATGGCCAGGTTGAAGGTCAGATAAACGATGGCAAGGCCAAGTACCGTGTCCTGCAAACCGAGCCAGCGCCACGCAAGATAAAACGGAATGGTAAACGCAATCGGCGGCGCCATGCGGGTTACCAGAATCCACAGCGCTACGTGTCCGCGTCCCGGAAACTGCCAGCGCGTTAAAACCCATGCCGCAGGAACGCCGATAATCAGCGACAGTCCTGTAGAAAGTGTGCTGACCAGCAGGCTGTTGCCAAACGAATGCAGAAAAGTCCCCTGCCAAAGCGAGCGAAACGCATCAAGCGTTGGCGTAAACCACAGCGTTAAATCAAACGCTTCCATCGCCGGGCGAAACGCCATGATCACCATCCATAAAAACGGTGACAGCACGGCAAGCAGTAACAGCCATGTCAGCACTTCCCGGCCGCCGCGCAGGCGAAACGGCTTACGTCTGCGCACGGACACCTCGTTAATATTCTCAAGCATCAGTTTTTCGCTCATCGCTCCACCCCGCTTTGCCCACGATATAGCTCAACACGAATACCCCCACGAGAATGACCACCGCAATCGCGCTGCCATATCCCCAGTACGAGAAATTAAACGCCTGAATAAAACCGTAATAGTTAGTAACCTCCGTCACCGAACCCGGCCCGCCGTCGGTTAGCACATAAATCAGCGGAAAAGCCTTGAAGCTGTCGATAAGCCTGAACAGCGCGCAGACCACCAGCACCGGTTTGATATATGGCAGCACGATATAGCGGAAAATGTTACCCGGCGTAGCGCCATCGAGGCTTGCCGCCTCCAGCGGATCTTTGGGGATCATCTGCAGCGCGGCCAGCACCATCAGCATGGTAAACGGAAACCACTGCCAGATATCCGCCGCCACAATGGCCCACAGCGCGGTGGCTGGATTAGCAATAAGCGAAGGCAGCGTTATTCCCCACATCTCTAATACCTGATGCAGCGGGCTAATATCAGGGGTATAAATTATCTTCCAGATAAGCGCTACAATAATCGGCGGCAGAACCATTGGAATAAGAAATAACGTTCTGGCGGTATGTAGCCAGGCCGATGCACCGTTGAGTAATACCGCAAGGCCCAGCCCAATGGCTACCTGAAATAACACGCTAACCAGCGACATTTTTAATTGCGTGACCACGGAATTAAGG
Organism: Buttiauxella sp.; assembly: GCA_032000125.1. GTDB lineage: Bacteria > Pseudomonadota > Gammaproteobacteria > Enterobacterales > Enterobacteriaceae > Dryocola. The sequence continues at coordinate 103,141 of DAMALH010000003.1, forward strand.
AATCGCGGATCCTCCAGAAGCTGGCGATAATTAATTAACGGGTCGCTAAACTCAAAAGTCGCCTGGGGATTAGTCAGGCTTAACGGCGTTAAGCTTGTGATGAATAATGCGCCAGCCGGTAATAACGTAATTACTGCCAGCACCACCAGCGACGGCAGCAATCCCGCCAGGTAAGCATTCCGCCGCTGGCTGCGCCAGTTAATATTAGCGTGCATACTCGCTCCTTAAATCTTCGCGCCCGCGCGTTTCAGGTCGGCAATAGAAGCGGTTTGCGCCTGCTGCATCGCCTGTTTTGCTGAAAGCTGGCCGGAGACAATCAGCGCAATCGCCTTATTGAGTTGCTGATCGACCTGCGGATAAACATCCACCGTGCGGTATTTCATGTAGCCGCCCTGCGCTGCCCGGTCCATAGCGTTTAGCGACAGTTCGGCCAAATCCACGCCGTTGATGATTTGCTTGCTGCGATAGGCTGACGAAGTGATATCGCTGCGGCGGGTTGGCGAACCGTAGCCGGCCTGAATGGCGCGCTGGGTAACCGGCCTGGAAAGCGCCCACTGGATAAACGCCCAGGCGGCCTCTTTGTTTTTCGACCCTGCCGGAATACCCAGCCCGTGCACCGCCATGCCGGGGAAGCGTCCTGCCGGACCCTGCACCATCTGCCCAAAGCCCGCCGTTTTCAGCGTGCGGGAAGAAGCCGGATCGCCTAGTTGCGCAAGGTAGGCCAGGCTGGAATCGGAGAAGTTAACCCGCCCAAGCTTCAGCGCCTGCGTAGACTGGTCGGCGCTGTAAGTCAGCCCGCCGTTTGGCCCGAACTCGCGAATCAGGCGGGCAAAGTAATCGGCTGCCGCCACCGCTTCCGGCGTATCGAGCGTCGGGAACAGATCGTCAGGCGGATTGCGGAAGACATTGCCGCCAAAGGCCTGCAGATAGGGAATAAAGGTCCAGCCGTAGTGGCTGTCCGTCACATAGCCCGCAACGCGCTGCTTTTTATTGACCGCCTGCAGGACCTTGACCAAATCGTCGGTAGTGTCCGGGAAGGTGAAGCCTGCTTCGGTCACCAGGTCAAAACGTGACGAGCCCGCCAGCATGCCTTCCACCACCCACGGAATACCGTAAAGTTTGCCGTCCCGTCCGGTTTCCGGCGCGATTCCACCCTGCAGGAAATCGTGCACATCCCACTGCGGGCTGGTGAGGTTAGGGTTAGCGATAAACTCATCAAGCGGCGTTAACCAGCCGGAATTAATCCAGCGGCTGCTGTAGATAAAGGTTACGTTTACCACATCATAGGCGGCGCCTTTAGTGGATAGTTCCAGATCCGCACGCTGGTTGTATACCGGGAAAGAAGGCGTATCAAGGTTCACCTTTATGCCGGTGAGCGCCTCAAATTCCGGCAGCCACTGACGCAATAAAGTGGGATACGCGGTGCTAAACGTTGAGACATTCAGCGTTACGCCATCGTATTTTTTTGCTCCGTTTGCGCCACGAGCAAAGGCTGGCACCATGGCGTACACCCCAAAGGCCGCCATCGCCTTTAACAAATCCCGACGTTGCATCATCATGTTCCTTTTTTATTATGGAGAATCAGGCGACGGCGCTGACGGGAGATTGCGGCTCCGGTCGGGAAACCGTTCTGCTGCGGCTGCCGTCAACGGCAACGGCGGCATCACCTTCGATGGTGACGCGGCGCACCAGACGCGGCTGGGTGCCATAGTCATTAACGGCGTAATGCTGCGTCGCACGGTTATCCCAGATAACCACGTCGTCCTGCTGCCAGCGCCAGCGCACGGTGTTTTCCAGTTGAATAACGCGGGCTTGCAGCAGTTCAAAAAGGCGGGAAGATTCGCGGCTGCTAAAGCCGGAAAGACGCTTGAAGAAATGGCCCAGCAGTAAGGCTTTCTCACCGCTTACGGGATGCACGTGAACCACCGGATGCTCGGCTTCATAAACGGCAGAAACAAACACTTTGCGATGATGATCCAGACGCTGCTGTTCTGCCACCAGGCGCTCGGCGCCGTAGTCATAATCATTGCTGTGCACCGCACGCAGATTTTCCACAAAGCGCTTTAACTCTTCCGGTAAGTTTTCGTATGCGGTAACGGTATTGGCCCAGACGGTATCGCCGCCGTAGGCCGGGATGGTTACCCCACGCAGGATAGAAATTTTTGGGAAGGCTTCTACAAAGGTTACGTCGGTATGCCAGGAATCCGCGCGGCCACCGCCTTTAGACGCATCGAGTTCAAACAGTTTTGTACCGGCTGGCGACGGAACGGTAGGATGAGCCACCACTTTGCCAAATCGCGCGCCAAATGCCTGATGCGTTTCATCTGTTAATTGCGTCTGCTTACGGAAAAAGAGGACCTTATATTTCACCAGCGCGGCCTCTATTTGCGAAAAGGTTTCCGCATCAATCTCGGGCGTTATTTTAACATCCAAAATTTCGGCACCGATATTACCGGCAACGCGGCGAATGGACAGACCGGGAAATTCAGCATCGACCTGAGAGGAATTAATCGTCATAACGGCGGGCCTTTAAATGTTAAGTGGACTCGCAGTATAGAAACAGCAAATTAACAATTAAAAGAATCGATACTTATATGGATAGAATTTTTTTCTGGCAAAGCTAAGTTAATTTATCGCTAAGGATTGGGGATAAAAAGCAACCCTCAGAAAGAGGGTTGTCAGATTGCTGACAAAAAAGGAAAAAGCGTGGTTTTTCCTTCTTTGTGACGATCGGCCGAAAATCAATGAATTGATTTTCCTTGTTTTTAAATGACGGCGCCTTTTAGTTTTATCGCACTGGAAGGTTTGTCATCGGTTACACAACCCTCAGAAAGAGGGTTGTGTAAGGCAGAAATTATTTAAAGCTAATACGCACCACATCATCCGGGCTGGTTGGTTCTTTATCACGCGAACCCGGCTGTTTCACGCTGACAAACAGCGTCTGGCCGTCATCAGACAATGCAAGACTGTTCGGATGCGTTGGGGTATCGATGGTGTTAAGCACCCTGTAGGTTTTTGCATCAATCACGCTGACTTTACCCGACTCGCGGTGCGTGACGTATACCTCGTTGCGCTGGGCGTTATACAGCACGGCCAGGGAAACCGGCAGCTCAATTTTTTTCAGCACTTTGCCGTTTTGGGTATCGACCACCAGCAGCTGCGGCGATTTTGAATCGGTGATAAACGCGCGGTGGCTGGCCGTATCCAGGCTCAGATTCAGATAGAAATGCTCGCCTTGCTGGTCGAGTTTATGACGGGAGATAACTTTGTTTGTCGCAGTATCGATAACGATAAATTCGTTGTCTGCATTGGTCATGTAAATGCGCGAGGCTTTAGCATCGATAGCCAGACCGGTCGCAGATTTACCTAAACCTTCAATGGTCGCGCGCAGCGTCAGATTATCGCCATCCACGACCCACAGCACGCTTGATGCGCCCAGCCCGCCAACGTAAAGGGTATTCGTCGCTTCATTAACCACCAGCTCACGCGGCGCAAACGGACGCACTTCTTTCGTACGTTTACGCTCATCCAGCACCAGAGATTTCTTCACTTCGCCAGTTTTCACATCAACCGCGGTCAGCGCGCTGCTAGTGGTGTTGCCGAGGAACAGCGTGCCCGTAATGTGATTCACCGCCATGCCGAACGGCTTCAGGTTATTGTGGATGGCCTGAGTGATTTCAAGCGTAGCCGGGTCAAGGCGATAAACTACCCCGCCCTTATCCATCTTACGGCTCTGAGACGTCGCCACGTACAGCGCAGAAGGCTCGCCGGTAATGGCCATCTCATAGGCACCTTTACCTACCGGTTTACGCTCAAGGGTGAAATTTGTATCGGCAAACAGCGAGGTGGAAAAGAGGAAGGTAGAAAGCGCAAGCACGGGTAAAACGCGACGTTTAGCCTGCGCGCAAGAGTCCATTGAAGAAAACATAAATCTCCCTATGTGGGCGGGTTAATAGTGGTAATGATTATCATTATCCTCAAGGAAAAGTAAATAATTATCATTAACAAATTAACAACGGGCGATCCCGGTGTTGGCCCTCCTTCTCCCCCGCGCAGGAAGAAGGAGGGCTGCAAGGCCTACACCTGTAAATAAACCATCTGCGTTTGCAGATATTCATTCAGTCCGTGACGCCCGTCCGCCCCGCCAATGCCCGACTTCCGCCAGCCCGCATGGAAGCCCTGCATCGCCTCAAAGTTCTCGCGGTTGATGTAGGTTTCGCCAAACTTCAGCCCTTTGATCGCTTTCATGGCGGTGTTTAAATCGCGGGTATAAACGGAAGAGGTCAGGCCGTAGTCGCTGTCATTAGCCATTGCTACCGCCTGCTCCAGCGTGTCGAAAGTGGTGACCGGCAGCACAGGGCCGAAAGTCTCATCATGCATGATGGACATGTCCTGGCGCACGTCCACCAGCAGCGTCGGCGGATAGAAGTAGCCTTTGCCTTCAGGCGTCTTGCCGCCGGTCAGCACGCGAGCGCCCTGGCTCACCGCTTTCGCCACTTTTTGCTCTACACGTTCAAGCGCGGCGGCGTTAATTAACGGCCCCATCGCCACGTCGTTACGCTCGCCCGTATCGCCAAAGCTCACCTGCCCGAAGGCTTCGCTCAGACGCGTAATAAACTCGTCGTAAATGCCCTTTTGCACGTAGACGCGTTCGGCACAGTTACAGACCTGGCCGGTGTTGATCATGCGTGAGTCAACAATCGCTTTTACCGCGATATCCAGATCGGCATCGTCCATCACAATCGCTGGCGCTTTGCCGCCCAGTTCCAGACAGACTTTGGTGATATTTTTCGCCGCCGCAGCCATGATTTTTTCACCCGCCGCCACGCTGCCCGTCATGCTGACCATCGCCACTTTCGGGTTACCCGCCAGCTCCTGGCCCACCGTTTCGCCACGGCCAAGCACCAGGTTAAAGACGCCTTTCGGCAGGCCGATATCGTGCACGATCTCCGCAAACGCAATGGCGTTATTTGGCGTGAACTCACTGGGTTTGATGACGATGGTATTGCCCGTCACCAGCGCCGGAGCCAGCTTGCGGGCAATCAAAAAGAACGGGAAGTTCCAGGGCAAAATCCCTGTCGTCACGCCAAGCGCCCGCTTGAATACCAGGATATTTTCGCCGGGACGATCGCTTTGCAGAATTTCACCTTCGTAGCGGCGCGCCCACTCGGACATGTAATCAAGATAATCCGCGGTGAAAGCCACCTCAACCTCGGCCAGCTGCTGAGTTTTGCCGCCTTCGGCAACGATTAACGCGCTGATGCTGGCCGCACGTTCACGGATACCTGCTGCAATTTTTCGCAGCCAGCCCGCACGCTCAATAGCCGGCAGCGCTTCCCAGCCGTCCTGCGCTTTCGCAGCGGCTTCAATCGCCTCTTGCGCCTGCTGCGCGCTGCCGTCCGGGATACGGGAAATCACCTCTTCCGTGGCGGGATTCACCACGTCAATCCATTGCTCGCCCTGCCAGTGAACGAACTGACCGTTGATATACATCGGGTGCTGTACGGGTGCTGTCATGACCGACTCCTGTATGTGCAGAGTGAATGCGTTTTGTTATGCGCAGGTAAAATATTTGTAATCACTTTAGGCGTCAAACGCGGGCGTTCGGGCAAAACGGTCATGTTTTGTGATGGCACTCAATAAAATCGGCGCGTGAGGGCGAATTTATTTACAGATTAACAACATGAGCTTGACCGTTTCAGATGGCAGCCATGTAAAACGGTCAATTCGGGCAGGTTCAGAGCAGTTCTCGAGCGGTGGGATAATCGGTGATTAATACGTCAATGTAGCCGCCGTTAAGCGCGCCGCGAATAGCGTTTGCTTTGTCGCTGCCGCCGGCAAGCGCAACCACGTGCGGACAGGCGCGGACCTGGCTTAGCTCCATGCCAATAACGGGATCTTCATCTTTGCTCAGTACCGGTTCCCCCTGCGCGTTGAAGTAGTGCAGGCAAATATCCCCGACCGCGCCCCGTTCGGCGAGCGTCTGAAGCATTTTTTCTCCGTAGTAGTTTCCGGAGTTTTTCAGCAACTGCGAAGGCTCCAGCTCCCCGATGCCGACGATGGCGACATCCACCTCAGCAAATTTTTTCACCACTTCGGCCACGTCTTCACTGGCGACAAGCCTTGCGCGTTCATCAACCGAATGTTCAATGCTCTGGGCGGGCAGCAGCCAGGCCGGGCAGTCAAGCTGGGCCGCCAGATTTTGCGTCAGGATCGTCGCCTGCACGTTGCCATTCGGCCCCACGCCGCCGAGCAGTTGAATAACGCCCTGCGCTTTGATGCTTTGCGGATGCAGTTCATCCACCATTGCGCGGATGGTGCTGCTCCAGGAAGAAATACCGACCAGGTCGTTTACCCGCAGGCGCGTTTCGACGTAGTGGGCGGCGGCGCTGCCGATGGCGTGTTTGATCTGCGCGCCCGTGGCGGGTTCATCCACATCCACCACCACCGCCTGGCGAATGCCGTACTTCTGCTCAATAGACTGTTCAAGCGAGAGAAATATATTGGCGGGCTGGATAACGCTTATCTTCACCACCCCTTCTTTCTGGCTGCGGGTAATCGCGCGGGAAACAAAAGACTGCGAAAGATTCAGCAGCCCTGCAATTTCCGATTGTTTCATGCCGTCGACGTAATACAGCGTCGCGATTTTTACCAACAGCCGTTGTTCATCCTGCTTTGACATAACGCCTCCTGAGTCTTCTCAGTATTTTTATTCAACTGCGAATAAATAACAAGATAAGGGGCTTTTTGCGGCTTAATCGAACAATCTGTGATCGCATTCTCCTTTTCATCATTTCCACGATTTCCCCATGGACAGATGCAAAAACGGGGCATATCGTTACATTGAATAATAAATCATGCTTGAATATATATTCAATGTGGAGATAAAAATGAACCGTACCCTACTGAAAACCTCAATTCTTGCGGCCATGCTGGCCTATTCTGCTTCGCTGTATGCGGCGGATAACGGGCTAATAGCCATTATTACGCCTTCTCACGACAACCCGTTCTTTAAGGCCGAGGCCGACGGCGCCGCCGCAAAAGCGAAAGAGCTTGGCTACACCACGCTCGTCGCTTCGCATGACGACGATGTGAATAAGCAAAACCAGCTCATCGAAACCGCTATCGCCCGTAAAGCCAAAGCCATCATCCTTGATAACGCCGGCGCCGATGCCACCGTCGGGCCGCTGGAAAAAGCCAAAGCCGCAGGGCTGCCGGCGTTCCTTATCGACAGGGAAATTAACAAAACCGGCGTTGCCGTCGCGCAAATCGTTTCCAACAACTACCAGGGCGCACAGCTAGGCGCAGAAAAGTTCGCCAAACTGCTGGACGGTAAAGGCAAGTACGTCGAGCTGCTGGGGCGCCAGTCTGATACCAACGCCCACGTGCGCTCGCAGGGCTATCACGACGTGCTGGACGACTATCCAGATATGAAAATGGTGGCCCAGCAAACCGCTAACTGGAGCCAGACCGAAGCCTTCACCCGTATGGAAGCCATCCTGCAAACCCAGCCGGATATCGTCGGCGTGATCTCCGGTAACGACACCATGGCGCTGGGTGCAGAAGCCGCCCTGAAAGCCGCCGGTAAAAGCAACGTCATCGTTGTCGGCTTTGACGGCAGCGATTACGTTCGTGATTCCATCACTGCGAAAAGCAACATCAAGGCCACCGTCCTGCAACCTGGCTGGGAACAGGCGCAGATGGCCGTCGTGCAGGCCGATTACTTCCTGAAAAACGGCAAAGCGAAAGAGCAGGAAAAACAACTGATGGACTGCGTGCTGATTGATGAAAGCAACGCCTCGCAGCTCAAAGCCTTTAGCCTGAATAAATGATGCCCGGAGGGACTATGTCATTAAAACAATGGGGCACTGGCTTGTTATGCTGCAGCGCCCTGTTGCTGACTGCCTGCCGGGTGGTGGATCTGGACGAGTCTGGCAAACCTGTCATTCCGCCCGATCCCAACGCGAAGGCCAGTTTCGCAAACCAAACCCCAGCGCAGATAGCGCAACAAACCTGGACCGCGCGCGTGATGGACCAGGCGCGCGACCATGCTCTTGATGCCAGCGCCCTGCATAACATGGCCGCAAACGCTAAAGGCGAGAGCGTCTTTGTCAAAGCGCGCGCTACGGTGGAAAAAGTGGATCTCAGCAACGACCGTGAACGAACCCTGACTTTCACGTTAGACAATAAGCCGGTTAGCGTTCAGGTCGGGCCGATGATCCGCGGCAACGCCATTCGCGATGCCGCCGGTTTTAAGTTTGCGGACTTTACCAACCAGGTGCAGTTTGCGCAGCTTTCAAAAGCTTATAACCGGGAAGCGGCCAGGCATTTACCCGCCGTCGATGAAAGCTGGCAACAGCAGCCGGTTACGGTGCTGATGGCCGTGACGCTGCGTAATGGCACGTTCAGCGACGCCGCAGCGCTCGATTTGCAACGGGAGACGCCGTAATGGAACAGGATCCGATAGTACTGCGTACCCGCGGAATTTCGATGTACTTTCCGGGCACGGTGGCGCTGGATAACGTGGATTACAACGTCTGGCGCGGCAAAGTAAACGTCATCATCGGCGAAAACGGCGCGGGCAAATCGACGTTAATGAAGATCCTCGCAGGCGTACAGCAGCCGAGCGTGGGCGAGATAACCCTCAACGGCAAACCGGTGAAGTTCGCAAACACCAGAGAAGCTGCCGCCCAGGGTATCGGCATGGTGCATCAGGAACTGAATCTGTTTGAAAACCTTACGGTTGCGGAAAACATCTTCCTCGGACGCGAACTGCAGCAGGGGCTTGCGCCTATTGATGAAGCAACCCAGCAGCAGCGCAGCGCGGCGTTGCTCAAGCGCCTCGATCAGCCTATCTCCCCTAAAGAGCTGGTCGCAAGCCTCAAGGTTGGGCAGCAGCAGCTTGTGGAAATCGCCAAAGCGCTGGCGGAAGACGCGGATATTTTGATCCTTGATGAGCCGACCTCAGCCCTGAGCAAAACCGAGGTGGACATCCTGTTCCGCGTTATCCGCGAACTGACCCGGCAGGGCGTCTCTATTATCTATATCTCCCACCGTCTGGAAGAGCTGATGGCCATTGGCGATGTCATCACTATCCTGCGCGATGGCAAATTCCAGGCGGAAGCTCAGGTCTGCGATATCGACGTGCCGTGGATCGTGCGGGAAATGCTCGGCAGCGAGCCGGTATCAAGCTTCCTTAAGCCCGGCCGCGAGTTTGGTATGCCGGTGCTTGAGGCTGAACATATCACCTGCGTGAATGCCGCCGGGAATGCGGTGGTGGACGATGTGAGCTTCCAGGTCAGGGCCGGGGAAATCGTCGGCATTTATGGTCTGATGGGCGCCGGGCGCACCGAACTGTTCGAATGCCTGCTCGGTACTCAGCACAGCTACCTCGGCAAGCTGTGGCTTGACAGCAAACCTGTCCCTCCTCGCCTTGCGACCGCCGAACGCATCCGCATGGGGATGAGCCTTGTGCCGGAAGATCGTAAGCGCACCGGTATTTTCCCGATATCGTCCGTGGCGGGTAACCTGACGATAGCCAGCCTGTGGCGGCGTTTGCAGCGTGGGCTGACCATTTCCCGCGCCGATGAAACTGCCGCGGTGGCAAGCACCATCGGCAATCTGTCGATAAAAGTATCCTCCCCGGACGTGGAGATCCAGGCGCTGAGCGGCGGCAATCAGCAAAAAGTGGTTATCGGACGGTCGCTGCTGACTAACCCCAAGCTGCTTCTGCTTGATGAGCCAACGCGCGGTATCGACGTGGGCGCGAAAGCAGACGTGTTCCGCATGATGGTGAAGCTATCCGAACAGGGCATCGCCGTGGTCTTTTCAACCTCCGATCTGAAAGAAATCATGGCGGTTTCAGACCGCATTCTGGTGATGTCCGGAGGGAAAATCACCGCCAACCTTCTCCGCGAACATGCCGAAGAATCGGCATTGGTTTCCGCTAGTGCACAAGGGTTCTGATATGAAAACGAATGACACGGTCGCGCTCGGCGCCGCAACGGCCTCGGCGTTTAAATCGCGCGAAAATCTGCTGCTCTTGCTGCTTAAGCTGCGCACCTTTATCGCCCTGTTTTTGATCGTCGGTTTTTTTGCCGTGATGGTGCCGGATTTTCTCGCCATGGGCAGCCTGGTGATCATGATTAAACACATCGCCATCAACGCCTTCCTGGCGCTGGGGATCACTTTTGTCATCATCACGGCCGGGATCGATCTGTCCATCGGCGCAACGCTTGGCCTGTGCGGCATGATAGCCGGCTGGCTTATCACCAAAGGCATTGTGCTGCCGATGTTCGGCATCGCGATTTTCCCAAGCGTGTGGGTCATTGTGCCGCTGGTGCTGCTTATTGGCGGCCTGATTGGCGCGGCCAACGGCTGGATAATTACGCGCTATAACGTCGCGCCGTTTATCTGCACCCTTGGCACGATGTATGTCCTGCGCGGCGCGGCCATGCTGACATCAGGCGGTGAAACCTTCCCCGGCCTCTCCGGTAATCCACAGCTTGGCAATACCGGCTTTGACCTCATTGGTTCCGGCACCTTGTTCGGCATTCCGTGGGCCATCTGGATAATGATTGTATTAGCGATCGCCATTGCTTATGTCGCCCGCCGGCTCCCGTTTGGCCGCCACGTCTATGCCATCGGCGATAACGAGCGCGCCGCCGAGCTTTCCGGGGTGAAGGTTCGCCAGGTAAAAGTGTGGGTTTATACCCTCTCCGGCCTTTGCGCGGCGATTGCCGGGATCGTGGTTTCTGCACAGCTGGTTGCCAGCCATCCGGCCAACGGTACGGCTTTTGAAATGAACGCTATCGCCGCTGTGGTACTGGGCGGGACATCCCTTGCCGGGGGACGCGGCACCATTCTTGGCACGCTGGTCGGGGCCTTTGTGATTGGCTTTTTGGCCGACGGGCTGGTGATGATGGGAGTGAGTGAATTCTGGCAGATGGTGATTAAAGGCATCGTGATTATCGTGGCGGTAATCATTGACCAGATGCAAAACCGCATGCAGCAAAAAGCCGCGGTGGTGGCACAAAAGAGCCTGATGGAAAGCGCTGAGAAAACCTGAGGTTGCGCGTGTCCGGTATGCGCTTTTTTTTAGCCGCGCAGAATAAATATTCATATATGATTTTTAATGCAAGAGGTGAAGTTATGAATCCGTTTTCACTGTCCGTTACGGATCTGGAAAAAAAAGCGCGCGCCATCCGTCGCCGTATCATTCTGCTCAACGCCAATAGTCCGGCCGGTGGGCATACCGGGGCCGACCTGTCGCAGGTAGAGATCCTGACGGCCCTTTATTTTCGCGTGCTGAACTGTTCGCCGGAGCTGATTAACAGCGACGAGCGGGATATCTATATTCAGTCCAAAGGGCATGCGGTAGGCGGCTATTACTGCGTGCTGGCAGAGGCCGGTTTTATTCCGGAAGACTGGCTCCCGACCTATCAACACGCCGACTCTCACCTGCCCGGCCATCCGGTGAAACACAAAACGCCGGGCGTCGAGCTTAATACCGGCGCGCTCGGCCACGGCCTGCCCGTAGCGGTGGGAATTGCGCTGGCCGCTAAACGTAGCGGCAGCGGACGCCGGGTTTTTGTAGTCACGGGAGATGGTGAGCTTGCAGAAGGCAGCAACTGGGAGGCCGCGCTCGTTGCCGCCCACTACCAGCTCGACAACCTCATCATCATTAATGATAAGAACAACCTGCAACTGGCGGGCGCCACCAAAGAGATCCTTAATACCGATCCGCTGGATGAAAAATGGCGCGCGTTTGGCATGGAGGTCACCCAGTGCAGCGGGAATAACATGCAGGAAGTCGTCGCCACGCTGGAGGGTTTAACCCCTAACGGCAAGCCCCTGGTGATTATCGCCAACACCACCAAAGGCGCCGGTATTTCCTTTATTCAAGGGCGAGCGGAATGGCACCACCGGGTGCCGAAAGGCGATGAAGTGGAACTGGCACTGGAGGAACTGAAAGATGAGTAATAGCGAACATCTGGCCACCGTCATGGTGAATGCCTTTATTGATGCCGTTGAACGCGGCGTGGACCTGGTGCCGGTGGTGGCGGACTCTACCTCCACGGCCAAGATTTCCCCCTTTATCAAACGGTTTCCCGACAGGCTGGTCAACGTGGGCATCGCCGAGCAGACGCTTGTAGGCACGGCGGTAGGCCTGTCGATGGGCGGTAAAATTGCCGTAACCTGTAACGCGGCGCCGTTTTTAATCTCGCGGGCCAACGAGCAGATTAAAGTGGACGTCTGCTATAACAACAGCAACGTGAAGCTTTTCGGCCTGAATTCCGGCGCCAGCTATGGCCCGCTCGCCAGCACCCATCACAGCATCGATGATATCGCCGTGCTGCGCGGCTTCGGCAATATTGAGATTTTCGCCCCGTCCTGCCCGGTGGAATGCCGACAGATTATCGACTATGCGCTCGAACACGTCGGCCCGGTTTATATTCGCCTTGATGGTAAAGCGCTGCCGGAGCTTCACGACGCCAGCTACCGCTTCGTTCCCGGCGCCATTGACGTGCTGCGCGAAGGGGAAGACATTGCGCTGGTCGCCATGGGCTCGACCGTTCACGAAATTGTGAGCGCCGCCGCAGAGCTTGCCGACCAGGGTATCAGCGCTGCGGTTATCAGCGTCTCCTCTGTGCGTCCATGCGACACGGCAAAGCTGCTTGCGGCGTTGAAAAAATCCCACCGGGTGCTGACCGTTGAAGAGCACAACGTTAACGGCGGCGTGGGCAGTCTGGTCGCGGAAGTGCTGGCCGAAGCGGGCTGTGCCATTCCGCTGGTGAGATCGGGCATTGCCGACGGAGGCTATGCCATTGCCGCCGACCGCAAGGATATGCGAGCGCATCACGGTATTGATGCGGCAGGTGTGATACGAAACGCGACTGCGCTTTGTAAAGGAGCATAACCATGTCCAGGCCAATTATTCTGGCTATTGATGAGGGCACAACCAACGCTAAGGTCGTAGCGGTGGATAGCGACGGGCAAATAGTCGCCCGTTGCGGGGCAAGCGTTGCGATGAACCATCCGGCGCCGGGGCTTGCGGAACAGGACCCGCTCGCCATCTGGCAGGCGGTGTGCGACGCGCTAACCGGCTGTCTCGGACAGCTTAGCGAGGTGACGGTTGCAGGCATCGCCATCAGCAATCAGCGCGAATCCGTTCTGGTCTGGCAAAGAAGCGACGGCAGGCCGCTCACGCCGGTGGTAAGCTGGCAGGACAGGCGCTCCGAAGCGCGCTGCCAGCGGCTTCTGGCTCAGGGGTATGGCGAGCTTATTACTCGTCTCACCGGCCTGCCCGTTGATCCCCTCTTCCCGGCTGCGAAAATCCGCGCCCTGCTCGAAACGATACCGGACGGTATGCAGCGCGCCGCGCAAGGCGAGCTGTGTATCGGGACTATCGACTCCTGGCTTACCTGGCAGCTCACCGGCGGCAGATCCTTTACCACGGATTTCTCCAATGCGGCGCGCACCCAG
>DAMALH010000003.1:116687-164429 GCA_032000125.1 Buttiauxella sp.
TTATCGCGCCGGGTGGGACGACGAACTGCTGGCCCTGTTCGACATACCCCATGCCGCGCTCGCGCAGGTGCTCCCTTCGTCCGGCCATCATGGCGAAGTGGGGATATCCTCCATTGCGGGCTTGCTGCCCGGCACCCCGATCCTGGCGCTGATTGGCGACTCCCATGCCGCCCTCTACGCGCAGCGTCGCGCCTGTGGACAGGTGGTGAAAGCCACCTACGGTACCGGTTCTTCATTAATGCTCTCGGTGCCTGAGCCTATCGCTGCCGGCCAGCTAAGCACCACGCTTGCCTGGCACGACGGCGAAGTGAATTACGCATTAGAAGGCAACATTACCCATACCGGCTCCGGGGCGGCCTGGCTTGGCAGCATGCTGGGCATCAGCGATCCGGTAAGGCTCACCGAGCTTGCGCAGACGACGGAAGGCAACCAGGGCGTTTACTACGTCCCCGCGCTTTCGGGCCTGGGCGCGCCGTGGTGGGATTTGCAGGCACGCGGCACGATCTGCGGGCTGACGGATGCCGCAACCCCCGCCGTCCTTGCGCGGGCCGCGCTGGAATCCATCGCCTACCAGATTGCCGACGTCTTCTTCGCCATGGAACAGGCCTGCGGAACGCGTCTCGACACCCTTTGCGTGGACGGCACCGCCACCAAAAACCGCTGGCTGATGCAGTTCCAGGCCGACCTGTTAGCGCGGCCTTTACTTATCCAGCCGGCCGCAGAAGTCTCCGCGTTAGGCGCCGCCTTGCTGGCGGGCAAAGCTCTCGGCTGGTGGCAGGACGGGCAAATGCCCGTATCGCTTGCCACCTGCGGCGAACGTTTACTCCCACGCAGCAACCAGCAGCAAAAAATGCACGACAACTATAAACAGTGGCTCGAAGCCGTGGCTCGCTGCCGCTTTCAGCCCAAATAACCTTTTACTGGAGTGAAGCCATGTCTCGTATCCCACAACAATTAACCTTCGGCGTCATTATTGGAAACCGTGGTTTTTTCCCGAGCTATTTAGTGGCCGAAGCGCGTGAACAAGCGCAAAACCTGTTTGCAGACCTTGGGATCAACACCGTTATGTTAGAAGACGGTCAAACCCACCTTGGCGGCGTAGAAACACGCCAGGATGCCAAAGTCTGCGCCGCGCTGCTGCGTAAACATCGCGATGACATTCACGGCATCGTGGTATTACTGCCAAACTTCGGCGATGAAAAAGCCGTGGCGGAGGCCATTCGTTTGTCCGGGCTAACCGTGCCGGTCCTGATTCAGGCCGAGGAAGATAATCTGGACAAGATGGGGCTGGCAACCCGCCGCGATAGCTTCTGCGGCAAGATCTCCCTGTGTAACAACCTGCGCCAGTACGGCATTCCGTTTACGCTAACCAGCCAGCACGTCTGTGCGTTAAGCGGAGACGTTTTCGCCGGCGATCTGCAGCGCTTTGCCCAGATTTGCCGGGTGGTGAAATCCATGCAGGGCGTGCGTATCGGCGCCATCGGCGCCCGGCCTGCCAGCTTTAACACCGTGCGTTATAGCGAAAAGCTGCTTGAGAAAATGGGCGTGGCGGTAGAAACCCTCGATCTCTCTGAGATCTTCACCCGCATCAAACACATCAGCGACAGCGACCTGCGCGTCAGTGAAAAACGTGGTTTGCTACTGGAAAACGCCGATGCCAGCGCCATTCCGGCCGACAAGCTCACCACCATGGCAAAACTCTTTGTGGTGATAAGCGAATGGGTGGTGGCAAACGACATTGATACCACGGCAATTCAGTGCTGGACGTCGCTCCAGGAAAATCTGGGCATTAACGTATGCTCCATCATGAGCGTGATGTCCGGGCAGCTAATGCCAAGCGCCTGCGAGGTGGATGTGATGGGCGCGCTGTCGATGTACGCCCTCGCAAGCTGTTCGCTAAGTCCGGCCTCCATCGCCGACTGGAACAATAACTTTGGCGACGATCGTAATAAGTGCGTGCTGTTCCACTGCGGCAACTTTGCCAGCAGCAGCCTGGAATCACCGTCGATGGGCACCGCCGATATCATCGGCACAACGGTTGGCAAGGAAAACACCTGTGGTGCCGTGCACGGGCGCATGAAAAGCGGGCCGCTGACATATTTCCGCCTCTCATCTGATGATTTTACCGGGGAAGTGAAAGCCTATGTGGGCGAAGGCCAGTCGGTGGACGACCCGCTTGATACCGTGGGCTGCCGGGCCGTCATTGAAGTGCCCCATCTGGAAAACCTGCTGGCGTGGATTTGCAACAATGGCTTCGAACATCACGTTGCCATGAACCACTCCGCGACCGGGGCCGTATTGCAGGAAGCGTTCAGTAAGTACCTTGGCGTGAATTGTTACCTGCACCGCTAAACGCAAAAACCGCGGCGAGAACGCTCACCGCGGTTTTTTCCCGGCTTATTAGCTAGTGGTTTACACAGAAGTTTGCCAGCGCGCGGGCAAGGCCTGCGGGATTTTCCCATGACATGGAATGCCCGGCATTTGGGATAACCACCGTGCTTATCCCTGCGGCCTGCACGGCCGCGAAATCATCATCCGGCAGGGAGTCCTCCCCAAAAATGAGCGCTTTCGGCAACTGGATAGTCGTGAACGTCTCAAACCAGGACGGCTCAACGCCTTTTATCAGGCTGCTGGCACCGCGCCACAGGGCATAAGGCGCGCTACTGAGCACGCTCCCATCCCACGGCGATTGTTCAGCGGCAAGCAAGGCGTCATAACCCTCGCTTACAAACGTGTTTTCATCCTGCCCGGCAATGCTGCGGCTAAAGATGCCGCCTCCGGCCTGGAAGTTAGGCTCCGAGACAATCAGACCGGCGATTTTTGCAGGCATCAGCGCCGCGACTTCGATAGCTATGCTGCCGCCCATGCTGTGGCCATAAAGGTAGAACCGGTGTAAACCCAGGTGTTCAACCAGTTCGCCAATGACCAGCGCCTGATCGGTGGTGCTGTACGTATAGCCCTCTGGCTTTTCGCTGTATCCGCAACCGGGCAAATCAACCAGCACGCTGCGGCGGCTGCCAAACGCCGGGTCAGCAAAAACGCGAGGATATTCATAAGAAGAGGCGCAGCCCAGACCGTGAATAAAGAGTAAAGGCACGCCGCTGCCGGGTAAATCCTGGTAGCGAACCCGGCAGCGGGCATGACGAGAAGTAAAACTCTGCATGTCGATTCCTTTCAAAGGGGTTACTGTGATTACATACAGTATAATGCAGGATTGGCTACCATTCCATCCACACCCCGCCCCGATCGCTGCTGGCGCGCAGCGTTTCGATAAAGCGCATGCCGGATAAGCCTTCCGTTATTCCCGGTAATAACGGCGCGCTGCCCCCGCGAATTTTTACTGCGGCTTCGCGATAGATTTGGGCAAAACCCTCCAGATAGCCTTCCGGGTGTCCGGCGGGCGTGCGGCACAGGTGACGCACAGAATCATGGTTATTGACCCCGTTACGCGTGACAACGTAACTATTTCCGTGCAGCGGGTGAATTTCAAGTATTTCAGGCTGTTGCTGACGAAAACTGATGCTTCCCCTGCTGCCCACGATGCGTAAACGCAGATCGTTTTCATAGCCCGGCGCGACCTGGCTTGCCCACAGGCGCCCTCTGGCTCCGCTGGCATAGCGCATCTCTGCGTAAACCTCATCGTCCAGTTCGCGGCCCTCGATGCGCGTCAGCAGCTCGCCGCGAATCGCTTCCGGCTCCATGCCGGTGACAAACGCCGCCAGTTGCCAGGCATGCGTGCCGATATCGCCAATCGCCCCGGCCCCGGCAAACTGCGCTTTGCCGCGCCAGCTCGCCTGTTTATTGTCGGTAAGCTCCAGCCTGTCGTTCAGCCAGCCCTGTAGGTATTCCACTTCTACATTGCGGATCTCGCCGATTTCGCTATTGGCAATGCGCGCTCGCGCCTCGCGTACCATCGGCAGTGCGCTGTAGTTATGGGTCAGAATGAAATGGCAGCCGGATTCGTTCAGCACAAAAGCCAGCTCTTCGCCCTCCGCAAGGGTAATGCCCAGCGGTTTATCACAAATAACGTGAATTTTCTTTTCCAGAAACGCTCTGGCAATGGGCACATGCAAAAAGTTCGGCGTGACTATCGCCACCGCTTCAATGCCGTCCGGCCTTGCGGCCTCCTGTTCTGCCATTTCCTGCCAGCTTGCATAGCTGCGTTCGGGGGCAATAAACAGCGCTTCGCCGCTGCGTTTTGCGTTTTCAGGCGAGGACGAGAACGCCCCGGCAACCAGTTCAAACTGGTCGTCAAGCCGGGCGGCAATGCGATGTACGCCGCCAATAAACGAACCTTCACCGCCGCCCACCATACCCAACCGGATGCGTTTCATCATTCTTCCTCCAGCCCAAGCATTTTACGTACCGCCGCCTTTTCACTTCCGCGCAGGGCGAAGTCATCGAAAGCGCGATCGGCTACGGGAATAATGTGTTCGGCGATAAATTTCGCCCCTTGGCGCGCGCCGGCTTCACCCGACTTCAGGCAGCACTCCCACTCAAGCGTAGCCCACCCGGCGTAGTCGTACTGCGCAAGCTTGCTAAAAATGCCTTTGAAATCCACCTGCCCGTCGCCGAGCGAACGGAAACGTCCGGGGCGTTCGGTCCACGGCTGGTATCCGGCGTAAACCCCGCTTTTCGCCGAGCGCTGAAACTCGGCGTCTTTAACGTGAAAGGCTTTAATGCGCGAATGATAAAGATCGATAAAACCCAGGTAATCCATATGCTGCAGCAGCATATGGCTTGGATCGTAAAGGATGTTGCAGCGCGGGTGATTATCGACAAGCGCTAAAAAACGCTCAAAGGTTACGCCGTCGTGTAAATCTTCGCCGGGGTGAAGCTCGAAACACAGGTCCACGCCTGCCTCTTCAAAACTGTTCAGAACGGGCCGCCAGCGCCTGGCCAGTTCGCTGAACGCCTCGTCGATAAGCATCGCATTGCGCGGCGGCCAGGGGTAAAAATACGGCCAGGCCAGCGCGCCGGAAAACGTGGCGTGCGCCTTTAGCCCCAGGTTCTGCGACGCCCGCGCCGCCTGCTTCAGGCTATCCGCGCCCCACTGCTGGCGCGCGCTAGCGTCGTGCGCAAGTTCAGGCGGAGCGAATCCCGCAAACGCGGCTTGATAGGCTGGATGCACGGCAATGAGCTGCCCCTGGAGGTGGGTAGAAAGCTCGCTAATTTCCAGGCCCACATTTGCAAGCCGCCCGCGGATTTCTGCACAATAATCCGGGCTTTCGGCCGCTTTACGCAAATCGAAAATATGCGGTAAATGCGTTGGAAGCTGAACCGCTTTATAACCCAGTCCTGCAACCCATGCCGCCAGCGTATCCAGCGAGTTAAACGGCGGCTGCTCGCCAATAAACTGGGAAAGAAAAATGGAGGGTCCCTTCAGGGTTTTCATCAAAGCATCTCCTTAATGTTAACCATACGCTGCTCGCGAACCGCAAGATCCGCCGCCAGCGCCACGGCCAAGCTTTCAACCGCCTGCTGCTGATGCAGCGTTAAATCGCTATTTTCAATAATAGAACGTGCAAAAAACTGCTGTTCGAGACGGCATAAAGCGAAGTGGTCGGGCTCGCCGGCCGCGCTTATCCACTCGTCCTGAAGCTCAAACTCCCCCTGAGCGTTGAGCTGTGAATGATGCAGACGTAGCGATTCGGTTCGCGTGTGCGCTTCAACGCTTGCGGACTGCCCTTCGCCACCGGCTTCGCGCGCCACAATAGAGGCCGATCCTTTCGGCCCGATAACGTCTTTAATAAAGAACGCCGTCTGGCTCATCATCGGTCCCCAGCCTGCTTCATACCAGCCAACAGAACCGTCAGCGAAGCGCACCTGTAGCTGGCCGTAGTTAAACTGCGTCGGGGAAAGCTCATCGCTTAAGCGCGCGCCGATTGCGCTTACGGAAAGCGGGCTTGCCTGCGTCATCTGGCACATCACGTCCAGGTAATGCACGCCGCAATCCACAATCGGCGAAAGCGACTGCATTAGCATTTTGTGGGTGTGCCAGGCGCTGCCGGAGCTTTGCTGGTTGAGGTTCATACGCATCACCAGCGGCTTGCCGAGGTTTTGTGCCAGATGAATAAACTGCTGCCAGGCGGGATGATGCCGCAGGACATAGCCCACCACTAGCTGTTTACCCGCAAGCTTTGCGGTCGCCACCACGCGTTTAGCGCCAGAAACGGTCGTGGCAAGAGGTTTCTCCAGAAACACATGGCAGCCTGCGGCAAGCGCCGTCAGCGCTAAAACTTCGTGGGTGTCAGGCCAGGTGGCGATACAGACCGCGTCCGGCTGGGTCTGTTTAATGGCATCCTGCATCTCGTCGAACACCGGGATGTCTTCACCGAGGCTCTCTTTTAAGTGCTCTTTGGACGTTCCGCGGGCAACCAGCCCGCAGAGTGAAAATTCCGGCAGCGCTTTATATGCCTGAGCGTGAGCTGCGCCCATATTGCCGCAGCCCACAACCAGCACCCGGAGTGCTCTATCGGCCATCTTTCGCACCTTCTTTATAATTAAACGTGAAGAAGAAAATGGCGGCAATAATCACGGCGGCGATGGCAGGCAGCCACCAGAATTGCTGCCACTGAACCAGCGCCTGGGCGCCCTGGGCGGTAACCGAGCGGTTAAATACCGCGCCGCTGATTTGCGAACCAATAAGCATGCCCAGCCCGTAGGTAAACAGCACCAGCAGGCTCTGGGCCTGGCCTTTCACTTTGTCGCCCGCCACCTTATCGGTATAGATAAAGCCGATAACAAAGAAGAAGTCGTAGCACACGCCGTGCAGAATAATGCCGATGTAAATCATCCAGCGGGTTTCTTCCGCGATGCTCAGGGCGAACATAGCGTAGCGCGCAAACCACGCCAGCATGCCGATCAGCAGCATCATTTTGATGCCCAGACGACGGAAGAAGAACGGGATAAGCAGCATAAACAGCAGCTCGGACATCTGCCCGAACGCCATCACGCCGCTGACGTTTTCAAAGCCCAGCGCGGAGATAAACGGCGCGGCGTAAGCGTAGTAAGCGGCAAGCGGAATAGAAATCAGCGTGGCGCAGATAATGAACACCATAAAGTGACGCTGCTTGAGCAAGGCAAAGGCATCGGCGCACAGCAGGTCGCGCATGGAAAGCGGCTTACCGCGATCCGGCGCAGGCGTGTTGGGCAGCGTGAAGCTGTAAATGCCAAGCACGACCGACGCAACCGCCGCCATGGTGAAGATGCTGGTGCTGTCAGAAAGCCCGCTCACGCCGACGATTAAGCCCGCGACAATCCAGCCGATAGTGCCGAATGCGCGCACGATCGGGAAGCCCTTCTCGCTGTTTGCAAGGCTGTGGAACGCCACGTTGTTGCTCAGCGCGATGGTTGGCATATAGCAAAGCATATAGGCGAATATCACCCACAGCAGGCCGGTTTGCCCGCTTTCAAACAGGCCCGGCAGCCACCACAGCAGCGCGGCCCCTACCAGATGCAGCACGCCAAGCACCTTTTGCGAAGCAAAGAAGCGGTCCACCAGCATGCCCAGCACAAACGGCGAAAGGATGGAAGCGATAGGCCCGGTGGAGTACGCGTCGCCAATCACCGCGCTCAGGCCATATTTTCCCATGACGACGCCCAGCGTAACGTACCAGGCACCCCAGACGAAAAACTGCAGAAACATCATTAACGACAGGCGGGGAATAACCCATTTGTGGGTGATTACCTGCGCCCCAACGGCTGAGTGAGAAGACATAAATCCTCCGCGACAGAGTATTGATTTAGGGTAAGAGTTATTTTTGTAATCGATTACATTAATGATTCATTAAAAATGTAATCGATTTCAGGTGGCTTTCCATCCTGCACGGGAATTATTTGGTACTATTGATGCGAATCTGCAATGCGCTTCACAAATAATCAGCCAGGCCCTGAGGATTAGCATGTCGATAGATAAAGTGGCTCGTATGGCGGGCGTTTCCACCGCTACCGTTTCCAGGGTGCTCAACGGCAATCCGGGGGTAAAATCTGCTACCAGGGATAAGGTGCTGGCGGCGATTGAATCATGTGATTATCAACCGAATCTTCTTGCCCGCCAGTTGCGCACCGCGCGCAGCCGTATGCTGCTGGTGCTGGTTTCCAATATTACGAACCCTTTTTGCGCGCGGGTGGTTCGCGGCATTGAGGAGGAAGCGGAAAAACACGGTTATCATATTCTGCTGTGCAATTCTGAATCCCGCCTGCCGCGTGAATCGGCCTACCTGCAGTTGCTGAGCGGCAAAGTTGTCGACGGCGTGATCACTATGGATGCCATCAGTTGTTTACCTGGCTTAACAACGCTTATCGGGGACTCGCCGTGGGTGCAATGCGGTGAAGGCGATCCGGGCTACAACGCCTCCTGCGTGACTATTGATAATTTCAAAGCGGCCGCGGCCGCGGTGGAGCATCTCACCTGCGCGGGTTATAAGCGCATTGCGTTAATTAACGGCGATTTACGCTATCTGTATTCGCAGCAGCGCGAAGCGGGATACCGGGCTGGACGAAACACCGCCTGGCAGGCCGTGGTATATGCAGACAGCCTCGAATATCAGGCTGGCGTACAGGCGATGGCGGAGCTCTTTACCCTGCCGGAACCGCCAGATGCCGTTTTTGCTATCTCCGATGCGCTGGCGGGCGGCGCGCTGCATTACGCCCACGAAAACGGGCTGCGGGTACCGGAAGATGTGGCCATTATGGGATTTGACGGCGTGCCGTTTGGCGCGGTAACCACCCCGCCGCTCACCACCGTAGAACAGCCGATGCACCAGCTCGGCGTGCGCAGCGTACAGCTGCTGCTGGAGAGGATTGACAATCCGCAGGCCGAAACGGTCAATGAGATCCTCGACTGGAAGCTGGTGGTACGGGGCTCGGTTTAAGCAGGTGTACATCAGTGTGGGTTCATCCCGGGCAGGGTCAACCCAATCAGGCCGTTCAATATGCTGGAGTTCGGAAGGAGACCTCTCAAACGGCGAGCAGTCGTTGCTGTTTTCAGCCTGAAATCGTAGCGCCGGAGGCTCAGATAAGCCCGGCGGCCATTGACCTTCACGTACGTTTCATCAATGTGCCACGGGCAAAGTTCGGAACGGTTACGCCAGTACCAGCGCAGCCGTTTTCCATTTCAGGGGCATGGCGCTGAACCCGGCGGTAAATCGTGAAGTGATCGACATTCACACCACGTTCAGCCAGCATCTCCTGCAGTTCACGTTAGCTGATGCCGTATTTGCAGTACCAGCGTACTGCCCACAGGATGATGCCACGCTGAAAATGCCGGCCTTTGAATGGGTTCATATGCTGCTGCGTCAGCAAAATGTAGCAATAAGTTTATCACCCCCAGATTTTTGCAACAGTGCCTTTTTCTCCGCTTTTTTCCCTTGTTCCGGCATGTATTTAATATCCATATAACGCACGCTTAAGTAAACGGAGTTATGTCCGGAAGCATTAAATGTGACACCGGAATTAATAAAATTATCAGCCTTAAAGTATAAAACTTCCACTTCATTCGATGTTGCCTGAAAATCAACAGTTGAAGCAATTTTGTTACCATCAATATCGGTGAAGTATATGCTATCGTCATCAAACGAAGCACTGACATTGATAACTTTAGATGATGTATTTGCCACGTTATTTAATGAAAACTGGATAGCACCAGCCAGATATTCAGGAGCATCAGGGTTCACAAACGCATAGATAAAGGAACTGCCACTGCCATCCTCAACGTTAACGAAGTCTGCTACGCTGTAAATATGGTCGATATCATAGCTTTGATAGTTAAACTCCTGCTCAGGACCGTTATCAATACTGAAAGACACCTGTACTTCTGTCTGAATATCAGTGGTGATTTTCACATTATACATCGGAGTGAATTTTTCGCTTTGCTGAAAATCATACGAGAGTTCTTGTCTTTCAGTGCTGATTAAACGTTCAGTGCCACAATTGTTTTCAGTTAATTCGATCGTTACACCGTCTGTTTTCGAACGAATATTTAAGGTGTGAACCTCATCTAAAGGTGTTGCATCTTCATTCAGGATGCTGATAAAGAAAATATTTTGTCCATCAGGAAACATTCCTGCATTTGTCATGTAATCTTCATTTTTGCCTACGACCAATTTTGCATTGTCACTCATGATAAAACCCTCTGATTAATGGATGTTCGAATTTTCACATTCTTTAATTATATATATGGGATATATCTAACCCGGCAAACAAGAATGAATGAATATATTTTTGTTTGCACCATGCTTTAGTCTGTATCTTAAAAAGTGATACGTAGAAGAGTGTATATGATAAAAATAAAGATCACAGAATAATAAATAATCCACAATGAATTGTTTTTGAAATAACGGCACTATTGCAAAAATCTGGAGGTGATAAACTTATTGCTACATTTTGCTGACGGAGCAGCATATGAACCCACTCAAAGGCCGGAATTTTCAGCGTGGCATCATCCTGTGGGCAGTACGCTGGTACTGCAAATACGGCATCAGCTAACGTGAACTGCAGGAGATGCTGGCTGAACGTGGTGTGAATGTCGATCACTCCACGATTTACCGCCGGGTTCAGCGCCATGACCCTGAAATGGAAAAACGGCTGCGCTGGTACTGGCGTAACCCTTCTGAACTTTGCCCGTGGCACATTGATGAAACGTACGTGAAGGTCAATGGCCGACGGGCTTATCTTTACCGGGCCGTAGACAACAGGGGCCTCTCCCCGCGTCGTAACAGCAAAGCCGCATACCGGTTCCTGGGTAAAATTATCAACACCGTGAAGAAGTGGCAGATCCCGCGATTTATCAACACGGATAAGGCGCCCGCCTGTGGCCGTGCGCTTGCGCCACTCAACCGCGAAGGCGATGCCCGCCTGACGTTGAACACCGGCAGATTAAATACCGAAATATCGTCATTGAATGCGATCGCGGCAAGCTGAAAAGGATAATCGGCGCCACGCTGGGATTTAAATCCATAAAGACGGCTTACGCCACAAGCAAGGGTATTGAGGTGATGCGTGCACTACGCAAAGGCCAGGCCTCAGCATTTTATTATGGCGATCGCCTGGACGAGATGCGTCTGGTAAGCAGAGTTTTTGAAATGTAAGGCCTTTCAGTAACACTGAAAGGCTAACCCATCGCGAACTTTGCAACAACGCTATACAAAGCCATATTAAGGAACATAATTTAATAGTTGCTTAATAGATTACAGGGATCGTTGCTTCGCATCCGGCACGTTGTCTTTATACTTCAAAAAACTCTACTTTACCGCCAGCAAGATGATACATGCTGCCAACGATTTTAATTTTCTGCTGGTCTTCCAGCTGTTTCAGCACCGGGCTGTTTTTGCGGATATTTGCAATGGTCAGTTCTACATTTTTCCGGGCTACTGCATCAACGAAATCGTAATTGCTCCCTTTTCGTTCTCCGGTGTACTCCGTTTTTTCAATCGCAGGTTTAATTTCATCCAGCAGGCCTGTCAGGTTACCCAGTTCAGCATTATCAATTGCGCCACGAACCGCACCGCAGCGAGTATGTCCCATGACCAGCACCACTTTCGCGCCTGCAACAGCACAAGCAAACTCCATGCTGCCCAGCATATCGCGGTTACTGATATTACCCGCAACGCGGGAATTAAATGTTTCACCGATCCCCGCATCCAGCACAATTTCCGCCGGCGCACGTGAGTCAATGCAGCTAAGGATCACTGCCGCAGGATATTGACCCGCAATACTGTTACGCTTCTGTGCCAGGTAATCATGTTTCGCCGGACGATTTTCCCGGAAACGAAGATTGCCCTGTTTAAAATGTTCAATCACCGCCTGAGGTGTCATGCCGTCACGCTCTTCTTTGCTAAGTGATGCCGCAAAAGAGATAGAAGGCACCGATAAGGCCGCCAGACCGGTGACCGAAAGGGCCGACACAGCGAGTGTTTGTTTTAGAATTGTCCGGCGTGAAAGTTGGGCTGATGGGTTTTGTTCCATGATGTGTTCCTGGTTGTTGAGTTGGTTCGGATTAAAGTGATGATACATTGCTGAAAGTTAATGAAAGCAAAACCACAGGAAACCATATCCGTATTCACGACGAGTCCCCTAAGTATTAGCTCAGGCCTCGTCAGGACAATATCGAATTCCATTTGCAGTTAATGCGAGCCCGGAGCAATGGATGGCGAACTGGAAAAGATAAATGCGAGCCCATTGTCACTTAATGTGAGCCGGTGGTGTAAAAAGCGTGGCGTCAGGAGATTGCCGCGCTGAATGCGCGGCTGGCGCTGAACTAACTGTGACTGTACTGGGGGATAATATCCCCCTCTGATTGCTGACAAAGAAGGAAAAAGCGTGGTTTTTCCTTCTTTGTGATTTCAGCTGAAAATCAATGAACTGATTTTCCTTGTGTTTAAATGACGGCCCTTTTTAGTGTTGTCACGCTGGAAGGTTTGCCATCCGTCTCAGGGGGATAATATCCCCCTTTTTTTAACGGAAACGTAACGCGACGGGGACGCTGTTGAAAGGCGGGATAGCCGTATCTAACGGCAGCATGGCCTGCGACCTTAGCAGCGTGAAATCCAGTTGACGCAGCAACTGAGCGACCGGCGATGCGCAGTGAACTAACAGCACGGCGCTTGAAATAGTATCGGCCATTTCCAGCGACTCGGGTTTATCCAGAGGGCGAATAGCCAGCCCCACCTTATCAAGCGGAATCAGCGATGTTTCCTGATGCCAGACGCCCGTGTCAACTTCGCCGGTAAACACCAGGCGAGGCAACAGCGTAAAATCCACTTCAACGTATTCATAATCCTGCGGCGGAAATTGCGCGCGGGTTAATCGTTGATGATCGCTTGAATGGCAGTCGATTCCCACCCGCGGACGAGTGACGCCAGCCGCTTCGTCTCTTTCAACGACCACCAGGCTTCCGGGACGGTAATAGCTGCCGTTGCCCACCTCGAACATTTCATAGCCCTGAGTCGATGAGTCCGCCAGCAGCATCTGGGCCGAGCCTGACGAGAGCAAAACGATATCCGCCTCGTTACGCTCAAGAGACGCAAGGCGAGAATGCGCCCCACGCAAATAACCGGCCGTTGCCACCACGTCCCACTGACTACACTGCTGCGCAAACGCTGAAGCAATCTGAGTCGCTTCCTGTGACCCACGCGGCGGGAGAAGAATATGCACGGGCGGCATACGCGCGGCGTCCCACAGCAGGGAAAAGTTCCAGGAGACCACAAAGGTCCCCTGATGACCACGAGAAACGAGACTGACAGCGCCGGATTTTTTAAGCTCCTGCAAGGCCTTCTGCACCGTGCCTGAACCTATCCCCAGCACGTCCTGAAACCAGGCGGTGATAGGCAAACGGCCAGACAGCCCGCCGGAGAGAATAGTGCGGGCGATAAAGGCTACCGGGGAAAGCTGCTTAACATTATGATTAATAACCGTCATTGTTCCCGTCGACTCGTTTTATTCCAGAAGCCGTGACGCTTGCTCAACGCTCTGTTTGTCATGCACCACGGCGTTTAGCGCACGAAGCACGCCGGCAGGCTGCTGCGCACGGAAAATACGTCGGCCAAACATCACCCCACTTGCGCCTGCCTGCATGGCGTCGGCTGCCAGTTGCAGCGTGGAGTGAGGATCTTCGCCTCCGGCGCCCCCCGCAAGCAATACCGGAGTATAACAAGTGCTTGTTACCTCGGCAAAAGCCTCCACTGAACCCGGCCAGAGCGCCTTCACCAGATCGGCACCGATATCGGCGGCAATACGGCAATACATGCTCATTACCTTCGCGCTTAACGCGTCCGGATCTACGCCTTCCAGCGCCGAGCGCGGCTCAATAATCAGTGCAATACCGTGACGTTCACAGTCGCGGGCGATACGCGTGTTGCGGGCAATCTCCGCCTGCTCCAGCGCCGTATCTTTCTGGCCCAGATACATATAGGTCATCACCGCGTCTATGCCGCAGGCCGCCACTTCGCCGATGTCCGCGAGCTGCGCCAGCACCCCTTCTCCCCGCCCGTCTTTCCCTGGCGTATAGATGCTTCGCGCATGGTTCTTCCAGTCGAGATGAAGAACAAACCCCGGCCTGTCCCGGCCTACGTAGGTTTTTTCCACCAGCGGAATCATGCCCGGCGACACCATAACGCCATCGGCGCCGCGAAGCTTGCTAAACACTGATTCAATTTCGTCGCGCGTTTTCAGGCCGGACGGCGGGCCTGACATCACGCCGTGAGAAGCGGCGACCACCACCGCACAGCCGGTTTCCGGGCGTAAAATACGGCCTAATCGAAGCGCTTTGCCGGTTCGGGAATCCATGTTGATCTCCTTCACAAAGTTGTCAAAACCAGTTAAATGCAATTTGCAGCTTTCTGCAAATTGATCGTATATTAGCCTCTAACACGATGTCAACGAATTATGCCCCGTCGTTTTTGTCCCGCAAATTCGCAAGGGCGCGCCCATAAAATGTTGTGACGCAGGAGTGAGTATGTCCAGGATTTCTTCTCTTATCACCGCGCTGGAAACCGTTGTGCCGAAAAAGCAGATCTTAACCGATCGCGATACGCTTCAGGCATCAAGCCACGATACCTGGCCTCTGTCTACCAAACTCAGAAAGCTGGGCTGCCATGATTATCAGGCAGACGTTGTGGTAAAAGTCACTGACGAAAAGCAGATCCAGCAGGTGTTGGCGCTTGCCACGTCCAGCGATACGCCGGTCACGCCGCGAGCGCTGGCCTCCTCGGTGACGGGGCAGCCGCTGCCAACCCGCGGCGGCATCGTTCTGGACCTGAGCGAAATGACCCACAGCCGGGAAATCAATACCACCAATATGACGGTGGAAGTTTCAACCGGCTATAACGGCGGCAAGCTTGAAGACGAACTGCAGCAAATGGGCTGGACGCTTGGGCACTCCCCGCAGTCGCTTTATCAGTCCAGCGTCGGCGGCTGGCTGTCCACGCTTGCGACAGGGCAGTTTTCCTCTTATTACGGCGGTATCGAAGATCTGATCACCGCCTACACGGTGATTCTCGCAACCGGCGAACGGGTGCGTCTTAAGGCTTCTCCCCGTGCCGCGATGGGGCCGGATCTGCGTCAGCTTTTTATTGGCGCGGAAGGGACGCTTGGCGTCGTTACCTCCGTGCAGTTGAAGATGTTCCCCCTGCCCCAGACGCGTCTTTATGAAACTCTGGAGCTGCCGTCCGTCGAAGCGGGACTGCACATCATGCGCGAACAGGCGATGGCCGGGCTCCGTCCCTTCCTGCTGCGCCTGTACGACACCGCCGAGGCGCGTCATGCGATGCAAAATCCCGCACAGGATAAGCCCGTGATGTTCCTCGGTACTCAGGGCGTTGACGTGGTGGCCCGGGCCGAAATGGAAGCCTTTATGGCCATCGTGAAACGCCACGATGGAACATCTCTGGGTAGCGAAGGCGTACTGAAATGGATGGATCGGCGCTTCGATTTCTCAACGGTAGAAAAGTTGCTCGACAGCACCGGCGGTTTTGCAGAAACCATTGAAGTGGCGCATACCTGGGACGGTATTGCCAGCCTGTATCACGATTTAAACAAAATGCTGACGCCGCTTGCGGGTGAAGTTCTGTCGCATTTCTCCCACGTCTATCCGCAGGGCACGTCCATGTACATGATCCTGCTCGGACACGAAGAAAACGACCGGGAGGCGGTGGAAAAACTGCGCACTATCTGGCGTGAAACCATGCGCGTCTGCCTTGAGCATAAAGCTGAGCTGTCGCACCACCATGGCGGCGGGCTGGTGCGCTCCCCTTATGCTCGCGAGTCGCTGGGGTCTGCGCACCTGTTGCTGCGGCGGGTAAAACACGCGCTGGATCCGAACGGCATTCTTAATCCCGGCAAACTGGGGCTTTAACTGGGGGCGATCGCGATGTGGTTTCTCGGCATTGATATTGGCACGACCCATATAAAAATTATCGGCGTCAGCGAAGAAGGCACGCTGCTGCCGGTAAGAAAGTGCCGCACGCCCGTCAGCACGCGTGACGGGCTTAGCTTCCACGATGCTCAGGCGGTGTGGCAAACGCTGGCGGTACTGATCGGTGAATATTCACAAAACGATGCCAAAAGCTGTGGCCCGCTGGCGGCAATCTCGATTGGCACGTTCGGACAGGAAGAGTCGGTGGCCGTTAACGCTGCCGGCGAGGTTATCTACCCTTCCCTGGCCTGGTGGGAGAATTATCCGCAAGCGGCGCTGGAGCTCGGGACACGACAGTGGCTGGACAGTCCGCAGCACTACGCCATCTCCGGCATGCGTTCGCGCCCGAATCAAAGTCCCGACCGTCTGAGCTGGATCCGCAAGCATCACCCGGCTATCTGGCAACGCGTTGCGCAATGGGTCGATTTTGGCACCTTTATGACGTGGCGTTTAACGGGAGAATGGCGAGCCAGCAGTTCGCAGATCACCCATTCTCAGTGCGTGGATCTCAAATCCATGCGGCTGCATGAACCTACGCTGGAAAAGCTCGGACTCTGGCCGGAGCTGTTCCCGGCTATCAATGATTGCGGAGAATGCTGTGGAGAAATCTGCCCGCAAAGTCTCCCCGGCGTGGCGCTTTATCCGGGCGCCAGCGTATTTACCGGCGGGCACGATCAGGTAGTGGGCGCCTGGGCTGTTCAAAACCAGCAGCCCACCAATGTTTTCGACTCGATTGGCACCTCCGAATATCTGATGGTGCTTACGCCGCATTTTCCGGATACGCCTCTCGCCTGGCAGTTGGGCGTTGATATCGAACGCACCTGGCAGCCGGGTGAATATGTCATGGGCTGCGCCACCCCTTCCGGCAAAATCATCCAGACGCTGGCGGAATTGCTCTATCGGGGAGACTTCGATTTGCTTTTCAGCGAGCTGCTTCAGGGAAACCGCCCAACGGAGCTGGCCGTATCTATTAATGAGGATGAATCTCAGGGGCTGTTTTCTCTTCATCATCTCACTGCTGGCGTCCGGCCTGCTGATATCGTTCATGCGGCGCTTAACCATATCGCCGATCGAACATACCAGTTGCTTAATCATATGTGCGAGATCGGCGGAATTCGTCCCCAGGACGCGGTGCTGATGGGATCGTTGTTTCAACGCCCGGAGATGCTCGAACATCGTCATCGTCGATGGCAGATGCCGCTTTTCGTCAGCAATATTGCTGAACCGGTTGCCACGGGAGCGGCAACCCTCGCGCGCGAAAGCTGGCTTATCGCTACCCATCAGGAGAACCGCCTGTGAACGTTATTATCGCTTCGCTGAATACGGCCATAGAACGTCTGTTACTGGTAGACAGCCAGCGGCCAGGCCAGGTGCATCGTCTGCTGAATGACAAAACGCTGGCCGGCGGCAAAGGGGTGAACGTTGCGCGAGCGTTGCGCCAGCTTCAGCCTCAGCTGGAAAACGCGCCTGCTCCGCTGCTGCTGGGCTTTTTGGGCGGCGCGGTCGGTGGTTTGTGCCGGGAACTGCTGGCGCAGGAAAAACTGCCCGGGCGCTGGTGTGAGATAGCCGACAGCACACGCATTTGTGAAGTGGTAACCGAACAGCTTTGCCCGCATCAGGCAAGCGTATATAACGCCGCCGGACCGGAGATCCAGCCGGATGAACTAGCGAGGCTGCATGACATGCTTGCTGAGGAAATGCAGCAGGCCAGCGCGGTGATTTGCACCGGCTCACTGGCAAAGAATTTGACGCCGGATGAGTACGGCCACTGGATTACGCTTGCGAGGAAAAGCGGCGCTCTGTCCCTTCTTGATACGCACGGAGCCGCCCTTTTGCAGTCCGCCGCGGCCTGGCCGGATATCATCAAAATTAACCGTGACGAGCTGCGGCAGGCCAACGAGATGGCGGGACACAGCCTCACGGAGCGCTGGCTGGCGCAGGGCGTGCGTTGCGTAATTATCACCAACGGCCAGCAGCCTACGCTTGCGCTGACGCCGGAGGGAAATTATGAAGTCACCTCGCCTGCGGTGAAGACGCTAAGCCCGGTAGGTTCAGGGGACGCGTACTGCGCGGGGTTGATTGCCAGCCTGCTCGCCCGGCCAGAAGCGCCCTGGCAGGAGCACCTTACGCTTGCGGCGGCCTGCGGTGCCGCCAATGCCGCAAGCCCGACGGCAGGACTTGCCGGTGATATTTCCCTTATCGAACTACAGCGACGCTGCTCGGTACGCGCCGTTTAACCCTCAACGCTCACCCGCCTGATAACGGAGAGTATTATGGTCAGTCATGCACACGTCACAGCAAATAACGCCTGGATGCGTAACGTTCTGTTAATTTCGTTCGTTACCGCCGTCGGCGGATTTCTCTTCGGGTTTGATAACGGCAGTATTTCCGGTTCGGTTGGCTTCCTGCAGAGCAAGTTCGCTCTGGATGCGGACGGCATCGGCTGGGTTACCTCGTCGATTATTGTCGGCTGTATTCTCGGCGTTGCCCTGGCAGGCCCGCTCTCGGACGCTATTGGGCGTAAGAAAGTTCTGCTGCTGACCGCGCTGATTTTTGTCTTTGGGGTGCTGGGCCAGGCGATGGCAGACTCGGCTGAAATGCTGGTGTGGTATCGCATCCTTGTGGGTATCGGCATTGGCGTGGAAACGACCATTGCGCCGCTTTATATAGCGGAAGTTTCTCCGGCGCATATCCGTGGGCGGCTGGTCTCTCTTAACCAGCTGTTTAACTGTATTGGCAACCTGGCGATATTTTCCGTCGCGGCCATTATCGCCAGCAGCGCCAGCGAAGCCTGGAACATTGAAAACGGCTGGCGGCTTATTTTTGCCACCGGTATCGTCCCGGCGATCGTGTTTCTTTTTTTGCTGGTAAAAGTGCCGGAAAGCCCGCGCTGGCTGGTGCGTAAAGGACGTTATGATGCAGGGCTGGCGGTGCTGCGTAAAATCAATCCCGATGAGGCCACCGCATGCAAACAGCTGGAGACGATTAAATTCTCCCTGCAAAACGAAACCGGTTCACGGCTGTCCGAGTTGTTCAAGCCCCGGCTACGTAAAGCGCTGGTAATAGGTTTTTGCGTGGCGCTGTTTCAGCAAATTACCGGCATCAACGCCATCTTCTACTATGCGCCGGAAATTTTTAAAACGGCGGGGGTGGACGTCAGCGGAGCAATGTCCTTTACCGTGCTGATCGGCGTAACGCTGGTGGTTTCTACGCTTGTCTCCATGTGGATAATAGATAAAGTTGGCCGCCGCTCGCTGCTCATTTTCGGCTCCATCGGTATGGCGGTTACCCTCGGCGGCACGGGCATGCTTTTCCGCGCCAGCGAAGCGCACACTACCCTGCTGTTGATGTGTATTCTGGCGTATGTCGCGATATTCGCCGTTTCATACGGCACCGTCGCCTACGTTATCATCTCAGAGATTTTTCCAATTCACGTTCGTGGCATCGCGGTTTCAATTGCCACCTTCGCGTTGTGGGGCGGGAATTTCTTCGTCTCTCGTTTTTTCCCGGTGCTGGTAGAAAATATAAGTGCGGCCAACACTTTCTTTATTTTCGCCGGGATATCCGTCCTTGCTTTGATATTCGTACTGACGATGGTGCCGGAAACAAAAGGAAAAACGCTTGAGGAAATTGAACTGACTTTACACCGTTAACAACCAACAGCTCGACAAATTAATAAAGGAATTTAGCGCACCAGAAATTAATAGTTATCCAACCCTGTGGAGAATATTATGCAGCCTGGAAAAATTTTACATCCGCAAATCGCGGAGGCTTTAGCAAGCCTTGGGCACGGCGATATTGTATTGGTAACGGATGCCGGAGCGCCCATTCCTGCTACCGCCCAGCGGATAGACCTGGCCTTTTGTGCCGGCAGCGTTGATTTACTTAAAATACTAAGCGTCCTGCGCAAGGAAATTTTTATTGAAAACGTTATTTTTGCCGATGAGGTGCCGGAAAGTAATCCCGTGCTCCTTGCAAAGGTCACCACGATATTTACAGGTTCTGGCGCAGATTTTACATTAATTCCGCATGCGAAGTTAGTTAGCGATATTTATAGCAAAGCCAGAGTTATTATTCGCTCAGGTTCTTTGATGCCCTGGGGTAATTTTGGTTTAGTCGCCAGTACGGACCCGGATGCCTGGTTTGACAGCACCATGAAAATACTTCCCGAATATGCTGAGCGATCGCAAAGAATTAAAAATAACGCTGTCCCAGCAATAATTAAAGCTAACTGACGGGTGGAAACAATGAACACAACGCATTCTGCAAGCTATAGGCTGTCGCTTATCGCCTCTTTAGCAGGGCTGCTATATGGCTTTGACTCCGCGGTGGTATCCGGGGCAATAGCGCATCTTAGCAACTATTTTTCTCTGGATGATACCGGTACCGGCTGGGCGGTCTCCTCGGTTGTTTTAGGCTTTATGATTGGGGCGTTTAGCGGTCAGTTTATCAACCGTGCCGTCGGCAGGAAAAAGTCGCTAATCTTAACCGGCCTGCTGGTGTTTTTAGCCGGTATCTTTACCGCCTTCCCTTATAATTTTACGTTTTTTATTATTTTCAGAATCATTGGCGGCATTGGCGTTGGCTTAGGGTCGGCAACGGCCCCGGTGTATATCGGTGAGATTTCGGCGCAAAAAATACGCGGAAAAACGCTAGGCTTTTATCAGATGATGATTGCCTTCGGTATTTTAGCGGTCTACCTGGTGAATGCGCTGGTCGCAAGCGGAATATCCGACGCCGAATGGGCAACAAACTACGCCTGGCGCTATATGCTTGGCGCCATGGCCTTACCCGGCTGCCTTTTTATGCTACTGGCATTTTTCCTGCCTGAATCGCCGCGCTGGTTAATAAGTAAAAACCGTGAAAAAGAGGCCGGGGAGATCATAACCCATCTCAACGGTAATGACTTTGAGCGTGAAAAAGCGATCGCAGAGATAAAAAGATCTTTTATGAAGGAGAATGCTTTAGCAAAGCAGGCGTCTTTATTTTCCAGTAAATACCGCCGCGTTTCATTTATCGTTCTGGCGATGGCGTTACTGGCCAACCTTTGCGGCATCAACGCCGTTTTGTATTACGGTAACGTTTTATTTGAGAATATTGGCATCGCCAGCGCAAAAACGGCGTATTACCAACAGGTGATCGTGGGAATTGCATTCTTTGCTGCGGCAGTATGGGCTGTGTATAACGTAGAAAAATATGGTCGCAGAAAGCTTCTGATTATCGGCTCTTTTGTTTGTTTCGTCGCCATCACCCTGCTGGGTATTCTGATCTTCCTCGGCGTGACCAATCTGTTTATGCTGGCGTTGATGATTGTTTATATTCTGTTCTTTGGCGGAACTATCGGCCCGATTCTGTGGATAATCATCCCGGAGCTATCGCCCAATATTATTCGGGATAAGCTGATGTCCTGGGCGACGTTTCTTATCTGGACTGGCAGTTTCATCGTTTCCCAGACGTTCCCGATGCTTACCAACAGCATCAAGCTCAATGAGATATTTAACGGCAGCTTCCCCTTCTTTTTATATGGCTTGTGCTGCCTGCTGTGGTTTTTATTGAATGTCTTTTTTGTCGCCGAAACAAAGGGCAAATCTCTGGAACAGATCGGCGCCGAGGTGTGTGAGAGCTGATGAAGGCAGGCTTCCTTCTGCTCGCCGGCAGAAAGAAGCCTGGGCTATATGATTACCAGACTTTCTCCGCAATCGCCGTTACCAGACGAACTTTGTCCCACTGCTGCTCGGCAGTCAGGCTGTTGCCCTCTTCCGTAGACGCAAAGCCGCACTGCGGGCTGAGGCAAATCTGGCTGATATCAACGAACTTCGCCGCTTCATGAATACGCGCCTGGATTTGCTCGGGGTTTTCCAGCTCGCCATTTTTGGTGGTGATAAGCCCCAGCACGACCTGCTGTTTGCCTGGTCGCACAAAACGCAGCGGGGCAAAATCGCCTGAGCGGTCGTTGTCGTATTCAAGGAAGAAGGCATCGACGTTCACCGTGCCGAATAATACTTCCGCCACCGGCTCGTAGCCGCCTTCAGAAATCCACGTCGAGCGGAAGTTACCGCGGCAAACGTGCAGGCCGATGGTCAGGTCGTCCGGCTTACCTTCCAGCGCTTTGTTCAGCACGCGAGCATAGATTTTCGCCAGTTCATCAGGATCGTCGCCGCGCTCACGAATTTCTTTGCGCTGCGCGTCTGAGCACAGGTACGCCCAGACTGTATCATCCAGTTGCAGATAGCGGCAGCCTGCTGCATAGAACGCCTGAATCGCATCGCGCCAGGTTGTCGCAAGGTCGTCAAAGTAGTCGTTTAAATCCGGGTAGACGGCGCTGTCGATGGCGTTACGGCCACCGCGAAAATGCAGCACGCTCGGGCTTGGGATAGTCATTTTCGGTACCGCATTTCCGCTAATGCTTTTCAGATAACGGAAATCTTCCAGCATCGGGTGGTCACCAAAACCAAGCTTGCCGACAACGCGAACGCTGTGTGCCTTTGTCTGCACGCCGTTGAACTGAATCCCCTGCGTGGATTCATAACGCTCAACGCCCTGCAGCCCGTCGAAAAAGTCAAAGTGCCACCAGGCACGGCGGAACTCCCCGTCGGTGACGACGTGCAGACCACATGCGCACTGCTGCTCTACCGAAGCACGAATGGCTTCATCTTCAACTTTACGTAAGCGATCCGCCGTGATGTCGCCGGCGGCAAACTGCAGGCGGGCTTCTTTGATGGCGTCCGGACGTAAAAAACTGCCGACAATATCCGCGCGGAAAGGGGCCTGGTTACGCTGTTGTGTGGTTTGCGTCATACAAATTCTCCTGATAACCCGGCTAATTAATTTAGCAGAGTGATAGTTCATTATTTGAATTTTTAGCCGTCTGGACGGCTATTTGTTGCAGTGAGAATGGCATGACGCCGTCATTCGGGCAAACGAGGAAAATTCACGGGGCTTGAAAATAATTCACGTTGTTAAAATGATGTAACTTTAAATATTGATCTGCGTCACACTCTGCCGTTAAATACGCTGTCCCGTTTTTGAGCATTATCACTATGATCGTTCGTCCGCATAAGCACTGGATTATCCGTCTTTTCGTCTGGCACGGCTCCGTTCTGGAGAAAATCTATTCACGCCTGCTGCTTAACCTGGCGCTGTCGGTCAGCGTGATTTTCTTCCTGCCGAGGTATGAGGCGCTTGGCATCAAGCTGACTATGGCTCCGTTCAGCATTCTGGGCGTGGCAATCGCCATCTTTCTCGGTTTCAGAAACAGCGCCTGCTACGCGCGTTTTAACGAAGCGCGCCTGCTTTGGGGACAGCTTGCAATAACCTCACGTTCGCTGCTGCGCGAGGTAAAAAGCCTCCCGGCGGCGCAAAGCGAAGAGATTAATTATTTCGTAAACCTGCAGGTCGCGTTCTGTAACTGCCTGCGGCTGACGCTGCGCAAACAGCCGGTGGAAGATGCCCTGCGTACCTGGCTGCGAGAAGATGAGCTGAGATGGGTTGTCGCGAGCCATGCGCCGTGCAACCGGATTTTGCTGCTGATGGGAAAATGGCTGTCAAAACAGCGCATGAACGGCACTATTTCTGACGTGCTGTGGCGCAGCCTGGATAACCATCTCAATGAACATTCCGCCGTTGCCGGCGGCTGCGAGCGTATCACCAGCACCCCGCTGCCTTTCGCCTACACCTTGATTCTGCACCGCACGGTATATATGTTTTGCATCATGCTGCCCTTCGCGCTGGTGCAGGATGTGCACTATATGACCCCGTTCCTGTCGGTCTTTATTTCTTATACCTTTATCGCACTCGATAGCCTGGCAGAAGAGCTGGAAGATCCGTTCGGCATGGAGGACAACGATCTCGCGCTGAACGCCATCTGTAATACCATCGAACGCGATTTGCGCGATATGAACGACGAGGATGCTGTCCCTGAGAAAATGCAGCCGAACCGGCACTATCAGCTGAATTAGTCCGCAGCGGCTATAATGCAGCTATCAATAATTCGTTTTCATATTTACTTGAATTAATGAGCAGCGCGGTCTTAAACTAGTTAGATATCTAATGAACTGGTTTAGCCGCTGTGGATTACGAAAAGCTCACTTTTTCTCACCTGCTCCATCTCACCGCGCATAACTGGCGCCTGGCCGTTGACCGCAGGCTAAAAGACCTCGGTATGAGCCAGGCCACCTGGGTGGCGGTGGCCGCCATCGCCAGCAGCGATTCGCCGCTTTCACAAAATGAGCTGGCCCAACAGCTTGGCGTAGAAGCCGCCACCCTTGTGCCTTTACTTAATCGCCTGGTCGAGCAAAACCTGGTGCAGCGGGTGCGCACGCCTGACGACAAACGCGTGCGCCTGCTGATCGCAACCGACCAGGGGCAGGCGCTTTATCAGAAAGTGAAG
This sequence comes from Buttiauxella sp., assembly GCA_032000125.1. Lineage (GTDB taxonomy): Bacteria > Pseudomonadota > Gammaproteobacteria > Enterobacterales > Enterobacteriaceae > Dryocola. The sequence goes on from DAMALH010000003.1 coordinate 140,990, forward strand.
GTGGTCGCCGAAGCGCTACGTCTGGAAGTGCTCGCCTCTATCAGTGAAGAAGAGCAGGCCATGACGCGCAATATACTCACCCGGCTGCTCAAAGCCACCGAGGCAATATAATGCGCCTTCCTCAACGCGATCCTTATATCCCAAGGGAGTGGAAACCGCATGAGAAACCTGCGCTTCTCGGTTCTCCTTCCACGCCTATCCACTCCACGCCGAGGCGCATCGCCTACGGCCTGGTCGGGCTGCTGGTATGTCTCACCGGGGCGCTTGGAAACGCGCTGGTCACCGCGAATCTCAACAACCTGCAGGGCACTTTTGCGGCCTGGTCTAATGAAATCGCCTGGCTGCCCGCGGTCTATGTGATGACCAACGCCTCCATCAACCTGCTTCTGGTGAAATTCCGCCAGCAGTACGGGCTGCGGGCGTTTACCGAAGGTTTCCTGGTGCTGTATGTGCTGGTCACCTTCTTCCACCTTTTCGTGAACGATCTTAATTCCGCCATCATGGTGCGGGCCGCACACGGCATGGTTGGCGCAGCCCTTAGCTCCCTTGGCATTTATTATCAGATTCAGGCCTGGCCTGCTAAGCACCGCCTTAAAGCGTTAACCATTGGCATAACCGGTTCAACGCTCGCTATTCCCATCGCGCGGCTGTTTTCCTCAGAACTTTTGCAGCTCAACGAATGGCGCGGTCTTTACTACTTCGAGCTTGGCCTCGCTCTTGTCTCACTGGCCTGCGTGCTGGCGCTGAAACTGCCGCCGAGCGATCGCAAAAAGGTCTTTGAGAAGAAAGATTTTCTGACGTTTATCCTGCTTGCCCCCGGCATTGCGCTCCTGTGCGCCGTGCTTTCGCTTGGGCGTATCGACTGGTGGTTTGAAGCGCCGTGGATTGGCTGGTCGCTGGCAGCCTCGCTTGTGTTGATCGTTACCGCCATCACCTTTGAGCATAACCGCAGCAACCCGCTGCTGAACACGCGCTGGCTTTCGAGCGGCAGCATCGTACGCCTTGGGCTTATCATGGTGCTGATTCGCATTGTGCTTGCGGAGCAAAATACCGGGGTAATTGGCTCTTTGCAGCTTATCGGCCTGCAAAACGAACAGATGACCAATCTTGCGTGGTCGATTCTGGCGGGAATCGCGTGCGGAATTATCGCAAGCTGCCTGACCATTGATATCAAGAGGCTCATCCGCCCGGTGGTGATATCGCTGGTGCTGATGATTATCGCCTCGCTGATGGACAGCCAGTCCAACAATCTCACCCGGCCGGCGCAGCTGATGGTGAGCCAGTTTTTGTTTGGTTTTAGCAGCGCCTTCTTCCTCGCTCCGGCAATGCTCAGCTCGATTGGCGGCGTGATTGCCGAACCGCGCAATCTGGTGAGTTTTTCGGTGCTGTTCGGCATGAGCCAGAACCTCGGCGGACTGCTGGGTTCAGCCATCCTCGGCACCTTCCAGACCTGGCGTGAGAAATTCCACTCCAGCCTGCTGGCCGACCAGCTTACGCTGCTTAATCCGATGGTCAGCGAACGGGTTAACCAGTATACCCAGCTTTATAGCAGCGTGCTGGGCGACAGCACGCTGCTCAATACTCAGGCGCTGTTGCAGTTGCAAAGCGTTGCCACTGCGGAAGCGAACGTGCTCGCTTACAACGATACTTATTTACTGACCGCATCCATCGCCACATGCACCCTGGTGTGGATTTTCTGGCGCCTGCTGCGCCTGAAGCTTGCGGCAAGAAAACAATTAAAAAATACCACGGAGCTGCAATGAGCGAACAAGGAACGACTCCGGCACAAAGCCCGGAGCAAAAGAACCTGCGCATAGTGTCAATTTTTAGCGCCGCCGCGATAGGCATCGTTGGCGTGCTGGTCATTCTCTACGCCTGGCAACTGCCCCCCTTCACGCGGCACGTTGAATCAACGGAAAACGCTTATGTACGAGGCATGACTACCTTTATCAGCCCGCAGGTTAACGGTTATATCACTGCGGTGCACGTACAGGATTTTCAATACGTCAAAGCAGGCGACGTGCTGATGACCATTGATGACCGTATCTACAAACAGCGCGTTCATCAGGCGCAGGCGCAGATGGCGATGAAGGAGGCCGCGCTCGCCAACAATCAGCAGCAGCGCCGCAGCGCGGATGCCGTCATTAAGAAAAATGAAGCGGCCCTGAAAAACGCCCGGGCGCAGGCGAAAAAATCCCAGCTCGATTTACGCCGCGTGGAAGACCTGACCTCAGACGGTTCGCTCTCCGTGCGCGAACGTGATGCGGCCAGAGCCAGCGCGGCGCAGGGCGATGCGGATATCGAACAGGCCGCCGCCCAGCTTGAAATGTCCCGCCAGGATCTGCAGACCGTGACCGTCAACCGTGGCTCGCTGGAAGCAGACGTAGAGAGCGCGAAAGCGGCGCTGGAGCTTGCGCAAATCGATCTGCAAAATACGCGGATTATCGCCCCTCGCAGCGGCCAGCTTGGGCAGATTTCCGTACGTCTTGGCGCGTATGTAAGCGCCGGAACGCGGCTGACCACGCTGGTTCCGCCGGATAACTGGGTTATCGCCAACGTGAAAGAAACGCAGCTGGCGGACATGAAGGTCGGCCAGCCCGTAACCTTCTCCGTGGACGCGCTGGCGAATGAGAAATTTGACGGGCGCGTGGAGAGCATCTCCCCGGCCACCGGCGTTGAATTCAGCGCCATATCGCCGGATAACGCCAGCGGCAACTTTGTGAAGATCGCTCAGCGTATTCCGGTGCGTATTGAAGTGCTTGGCGAGGCGGATAAGCGCAAGCGTCTGCGGCCGGGGATGTCGGTTCAGGTGCATATCGATACGCGGGAGAGCGCCCAATGAGCCCGCTCAAACTTTCCTGTCTTGCCGCAGCGCTGCTCCTTGCGGGCTGCCATTCAGCTCAGGTTCAGCAGGCTAAGCCGACGCTTGAGATCCCCGCACAGTGGCGTGACCAGGTCGGCCCGGCTTCTTCTACGGAAGGTTTCTGGTGGCGTAATTTCCACGATTCAATGCTCAACGGCTACGTGGATGAGGCCCTGCGTTACAACAGCGATGTGCTGACGGCCCGCGAGCGCGTTAATGAATATCAGGCCCGCGTACGGTCCGCAGAGGGCGCGCAATGGCCAACGCTGGACGCCGGACTAAACGCGAGCCGCAGCCGTTCACAATCTGCGGCAACGGGTTTACCGACGCACGGCGATCTGTATAAAGGCAGCCTGAACGCCAGCTATAACGTCGATTTATGGGGACAGTACAGTAGCGCTACGCAGGCGGCGCAGGCGAGCCTTGAAGCGCAAAAAGCGGCGGCAGCGGCGGCAAACTTAACCGTTGCCTCCTCCGTTGCTTCAGGCTATATCACCCTGCTTTCTCTGGATGAACAGCTTAAAGTCACGCAATCCACGCTCACCGCCCGTGAAAATGCGTACAGGCTCGCAAAACGCCAGTATGAAGCAGGCTACAGCTCCCGGCTTGAGCTGATGCAGTCGGATTCGGAATATCGTTCAACGCGCGCGCAAATCCCCCAGCTTCAGCATCAAATCAGCCAGCAGGAGAATGCGCTCAGCGTGCTGGTGGGTAAAAATCCAGGCGCGGTGGCACGCGGCGGCGAATTTGACCAGCTCACGCCGCTTACGCTGCCAGCACAACTGCCGTCGACGCTGTTAAATCGCCGCCCGGATATCGTTCAGGCGCAAAGACAGCTAGTCGCCACGGATGCCACCCTTGCCTCGTCGCAGGCGCAGCTTTTGCCTTCGATAAATCTCGTAGCCAGCGGGAGCCTGCAGGACAGCACGCTTTCGCAGCTTATCGACAATCCGCTGCGACTGTGGAGCATCGGCGGCAGCATCCTTGCGCCGCTGCTGAACCGCGAAGCGCTCAATGCGCAGGTAGATGTCGCTATGTCGCAGCGTAATCAGGCGCTTTACGCTTACGAAAGCACGGTTCGCAACGCTTTTAAAGAGGTTAACGACAGCATTGACGCTATTGAGCGCCTGCAGGAGCAGCTTGCGGAATTGCAGGAACAGGAGCACGTAGCCGAAGAGACGTTGCGAATTGCGCAGAATCGCTACCGCAACGGTTATTCATCTTATCTGGACGAGCTGGATGCCCAGCGCACGCTGTTCTCAACGCAGCTTAACGTCGTACAGGTGAAGAACAACCTGCTGCTCGCACAGGTCGACCTTTACCGTTCTCTGGGCGGCGGATGGAGCGGGTTATAACCGTAACCTGAGCAGGGTATGTTGGGTGGCGTAGCCCTTACCCAACCTGAAAAAGCATAAATCGTGGGTGGAAAAGCAAGCGCCTTCCACCGTTGTTCTGGTAAATAACCTTCCGGAGTAATGCCATGCAGCAGCAATGGTCAGACGTTGATGATTTCCTTGTTCACTCCCTGCTCCCTAAAGATCCCGTTTTTGAGAAGATCCTCGCCAATAACAAAGCCGCAGGCCTGCCTGCTCACGACGTTGCGCCAAATCAGGGGCAATTCCTTCAGCTACTGGTGCAACTAACCGGCGCTAAAAACATCCTTGAGATCGGCACGCTCGGCGCATACAGCTCGGTGTGGATGACAAGAGCGTTGCCAGCAGGCGGTAAACTGGTCACGCTGGAAGCCGATCCGCGCCATGCCGCGATCGCCGAGAAAAATATTCGCCTGGCGGAGCTTGAAGAAGTCATTGAGCTGCACATCGGCCCGGCCATTGAAAGCTTACCGCGGCTGGCAAGCAAGGCCCCTTTTGATTTGATCTTTATTGATGCCGATAAGCCCAGCAATCCGCTTTATCTGGAATGGGCGCTGAAATATTCACGGCCCGGCACGTTAATTATCGGCGATAACGTCGTGCGCGATGGGGCTGTCACAAACCCGGAAAGCCAGGATTCTCGGGTACAAGGCGTACGAAAATTTATTGAACTGCTGGGTAAAAATCCCCGCCTTACCGCCACCGCGCTACAAACGGTTGGCGCTAAAGGCTGGGACGGCTTTACCATTGCGCGGGTGAATGACTAGTCACCATTAATCGGGGCCTTACCGGGCCCCGGATTTTAAGCGGCGATCTGCTCCATCGCCTGCACGATGCGTTTATCAGAAATGGGATAAGGCGTGCCAAGCTGCTGCGCGAAGAAGCTGACGCGCAGCTCCTCAATCATCCAGCGGATTTCCTGCACGTCTTCATCCTCACGTCGTTTAGGCGGCAGCTTGTTCAGCCACTGCTGCCAGGCCTGCTGCACCTGCTCTACTTTCAGCATCTGCACACGATCGCGATGCGGATCGACAGCCATTTTCTCCAGGCGTTTTTCAATCGCCTGCAAATAACGCAGCGTATCGCCAAGGCGTTTATAACCGTTGCCGGTGACAAAGCCGCGGTATACCAGGCCACCCATCTGCGCTTTCACGTCCGACAGGCCAAGCGCCATGGTCATATCCACGCGCCCTTTCAGCCGCTTATTGATATTGAAAACGGCGGTAAGGATTTGTTCGACCTGCTTTGCAATGTCCACCACGGTATCGTTCAGTTCCGCACGCACTTTTTCATGCAGCGCGGCAAACCCCTCCTGTGTCCATACCGGGCCGCCCGCCTGGGCAATCAGCTTATCAACGCCGCAGGAAATACAGTCGTCGATTAAATCCAGCACTTTGCCGTACGGGTTAAAGTACAGGCCGAGCTTGGCTTTGTTCGGCAATTTTTCATGCAGGTATTTAATTGGCGAAGGAATATTCAACAGCAGCAGACGGCGTAAACCACGCCACATCGCCTGTTGCTGTTCAAGCGGGTTATCGAACAGCCTGATCGCCACGCTTTCTTTTTCATCCACCAGCGCAGGGAACGCCTTCATGCGGTAACTGCCGCGCTTTTGCTCATAGCTTTCCGGGAGCTTGCCGAAGCTCCAGATATGTAGCCCGCTCTGCTCAATGCCGTCATCGGCAACGGCCGAAAGCGTTTGCTGAACTTTATCCTTCAGGCCGCCTTTCAGCTCGCTGAGATCTTTGCCCTCTTTGAGTTTTTTATTGTGCTCGTCCACCACGCGGAAGGTCATTTTCAGATGATCGGGCACCTGTTCCCAGTGCCACTCTTCCCGATCGATAGTCACGCCCGCCATGCGGCGGAATTCACGCTCTAAGCTATCGAGCAGCGGCAGCTCAAGCGGCGTGGCGCGGCCTAAAAACGCTTCCGCATAGTTTGGCGCCGGTACAAAGTTGCGGCGCACCGGTTTAGGTAAAGATTTGATCAGCGCGATAACCAGCTCACGGCGCAGGCCTGGAATCTGCCATTCAAACCCGGCCTCATCGACCTGGTTTAATAGCGGCAGCGGAATATGCACCGTTACGCCATCGGCATCGGCCCCCGGTTCAAATTGGTAGGTCAGACGCAGCTTGAGGTTGCCCTGGTGCCAGAAGTTGGGGTAGTCCAGCTTGCTGACCTGCTCCGCGCCCTCTTTTATCAGCATGCTCTTTTCAAAGTTGAGCAGATCCGGCGTCTCGCGGCTGACTTTCTTCCACCAGCTATCGAAATGGCGGGCAGAAACCACGTCGTGGGCGATGCGCTGGTCGTAAAACTCAAACAGCGTATCGTCATCCACAAGGATGTCGCGACGGCGGGTTTTATGCTCCAGCTCTTCCACTTCGTTACGCAATTTGAGGTTTTCGCGGAAGAAGGCGTGACGCGTCTGCCAGTCGCCTTCAACCAGCGCGTGGCGGATAAACAGCTCGCGTGACAGGGCCGGATCGATTTGGCTGTAGTTAACGCTACGTGCGGCAACAATCGGCAGACCATAAAGCGTCACTTTTTCGCTGGCCATCACCGCGCCCTGCGATTTCTCCCAGTGCGGTTCGCTGTACGAGCGTTTAAGCAGGTGCTGCGCCAGCGGCTCGACCCATTCAGGATCGATACGCGCGGCGATGCGTCCCCACAGGCGGCTGGTTTCCACCAGTTCGGCAACCATCGTCCACTTCGGCGGTTTTTTAAATAAGCCGGAGCCGGGGAAGATAGAAAAACGAGCGTTACGCGCGCCGGTGTACTCCTGTTTATCGGCATCTTTCTGGCCGATATGGGAAAGCAGGCCGGTAAGCAACGCGCAGTGCACCGAGCGGAAGTCCGACGGCTCGCTGTTGATCGGCAGGCCAAGCTCTTTGACCACCTGACGTAGCTGAGTGTAGATATCCTGCCATTCGCGCACGCGCAGGTAGTTCAGATAATCCGTTTTGCACAGGCGGCGGAACTGGTTGGACGACAGCGCTTTTTGCTGCTCGCCAAGATAGTTCCACAGGTTAACCCAGGCCAGGAAGTCGGACTCTTTGTCGTGGAAGCGGCGGTGCTTTTCATCAGACGCCTGCTGCTTGTCCATCGGGCGCTCGCGCGGGTCCTGAATGGAAAGCGCTGAGGTGATAATCATCACCTCGCGCACGCAGCCAAACTTTTGCGCTTCAAGCACCATACGCGCCAGGCGCGGGTCAACCGGCAGTTGGGAAAGCTGGCGGCCAGAAGGCGTCAGTTTATAGACGCTGTGGTCTTCATCGCTGGTTATCGCGCCAAGTTCTTCAAGCAGGCGCACGCCGTCCTGAATATTACGTTTATCCGGCGCTTCCACAAACGGGAACGCGGCAATATCGCCAAGGCCCAGCGCCGTCATCTGCAAAATAACGGACGCAAGGTTGGTGCGCAGGATTTCCGGGTCGGTAAATTCCGGGCGCGACAGGAAGTCGTCTTCCGAATAAAGACGAATACAGATCCCTTCGGATACGCGCCCGCAGCGGCCCTTACGCTGGTTAGCGGACGCCTGCGAAACCGACTCAATCGGCAGGCGCTGGACCTTGGTGCGGTAGCTATAGCGGCTGATGCGCGCCGTACCCGGATCGATAACGTATTTAATGCCCGGCACGGTAAGCGAGGTTTCCGCCACGTTGGTCGCCAGCACGATGCGCCGCCCGGCATGGGACTGGAAAACGCGGTTCTGTTCGCTGTTTGACAGGCGCGCATATAAAGGAAGCACCTCTGTATGCGGCAGATTTAATTTATTCAGCGCGTCGGCGGTGTCACGAATTTCACGCTCGCCGCTCATAAAGATCAGGATATCCCCTGCGCTTTCGCGGCCAAGCTCGTCCACGGCGTCAAAGATAGCCTGCAACTGGTCGCGTTCGGTATCGTCCGCGTCTTCCACAATCGGGCGGTAGCGTACTTCCACCGGATAGGTGCGGCCAGAAACCTCGATGATTGGCGCATTATTGAAATGCCGCGAGAAGCGTTCCGGATCGATGGTGGCAGAGGTAATAATAATTTTCAGATCGGGACGACGCGGCAGCAGCTCACGCAGGTAACCGAGCAGGAAGTCAATGTTGAGGCTGCGCTCGTGCGCTTCATCGATGATGATGGTGTCGTACTGCATCAGCAGGCGATCCTGCTGGATTTCCGCCAGCAAAATACCGTCGGTCATCAGCTTGACCAGAGTATTTTCACCGACACGATCGGTAAAACGAACCTTATAGCCGACCGCCCCGCCCGGCTCGGTTTGCAGCTCTTCGGCGATACGGTTTGCCACGGTACGTGCGGCCAGGCGACGAGGCTGCGTATGCCCGATAAGCCCTTTTATGCCACGCCCCAGCTCCATACAGATTTTTGGTAGCTGCGTTGTTTTACCCGAACCCGTCTCCCCGGCGACGATCACCACCCGGTTATCGCGAATGGCCTCCAGGATATCTTGCTTCTTCTGGCTGACGGGCAGGTTTTCTGGATAGGTAATCCCAGGGCGCGCCGCTTCGCGCAGCAGAACCTTGCCTGCCGCCGCGTCAATCTCCTGGGCGAGCGCGTCTAAGACGGCCTGCTGGGATTCAGGATTTTTCACCTTCTTCGCGCCGTGAATACGACGAGAAAAACGCTGGCGGTCGCGCAGCATCAGGCGATCAAGGCGGCTCAGGAGCAAGGGGGAAGAGGATTTTGTATTTTGCATAGCGTCATCGTTACAGCAGGGCACAGCCTGCTAAATTTTAGTCCTTAATTCTTCGTAGATTATCACATCAGGATCTTTCACGCCTTGTTCAATAAAATCGAACATAGAGTTCGATATATTGCGCTATCACTGCAATCGGATTGTGAATACAGTAAGTCCCAGCGAACGGGCAATCTGTCCGAATGACCAAAACAAAGGAATCACCCATGAGCAAAGTATTAGTTCTTAAGTCCAGCATCCTGGCAGGTTACTCCCAGTCCAACCAACTGTCCGACTATTTTGTTGAACAATGGCGTGAACAGCATTCCGCTGACCAGATCACCGTGCGCGATCTGGCAGCCAATCCAATCCCCGTGCTGGATGGTGAACTGGTGGGCGCTCTGCGTCCGAGCGATGCGGCCCTGACTCCGCGTCAGCAGGAAGCGCTGGCGCTGTCCGACGAACTGATTGCCGAGCTAAAAGATCACGACGTGATTGTGATGGCCGCGCCAATGTACAACTTCAATATTCCTACTCAGTTGAAGAACTACTTTGACCTGGTAGCCCGCGCTGGCGTCACCTTCCGTTATACCGAGAAAGGCCCTGAGGGTCTGGTCACCGGTAAACGCGCGGTGATCCTGACCAGCCGTGGCGGCATCCATAAAGATACCCCAAGCGACCTGCTGGTGCCTTACCTGAACCTGTTCCTGGGCTTCCTTGGCATTACCGATGTGAACTACGTGTTCGCCGAGGGCATCGCTTACGGCCCGGAAGTGGCAACGAAAGCGCAATCCGACGCAAAAGCGGCGATTGACAGCATCATTACGGCTTAATTTTTACAAGCATTACCGGAGCGGCAAAAGAAATTTTGCCGCTCTTTTTTTATCTTGCGGCTGTTCCCCTTTCCCCGAGCGGCAAATTTCCGGCAGGCAGCCCGTTATTTATAGCTATGCTTAGGGCAACCTTTCAGAGGAGAGCGATATGCAGGACTGGAACCCCGCGCTTTATTTGCAGTTTGAGGCAGAACGTACCCGCCCGGCGGCCGAGCTGGCCGCTCGCGTCAATCATCCCTTTGCAGCACAAATTTCTGATTTAGGCTGCGGGCCCGGCAACAGTACCGCGCTGCTGCATGAAACCTGGCCGGACGCTGTTATCACCGGGCTGGATAGCTCTGCCGCCATGCTCGAAAAAGCGCGAGCGGCGCTGCCCGACTGCCGGTTCGAACAGGCCGATATCGCCCGCTGGCAGCCAAAGGTTAAACAGGATGTGATTTATGCCAATGCTTCTTTGCAATGGCTGGCTAATCACCGCACGTTATTCCCGCATCTGGCGGACAGTCTTGCTGAAAGCGGCGTGCTGGCGGTGCAAATGCCGGACAACTGGCAGGAGCCGACGCATGCGCTGATGCGTCAGGTAGCGGAGGAGCTGGGTAACCCGCCGGCGGGGCGCGAAGCGCTGCTTCTGCCCAATGAATATTACGACCTGCTGACCAAAGAGGGTTGCCGGGTGGATATCTGGCGCACCACGTACTTCCACGTGATGCCTTCACACCGCGCGATTATCGAATGGCTAAGCTCTACCGGCTTGCGGCCTTATCTCGCAAACCTTGACGCTATCCAGCAGGAGGCGTTTTTAGAGCGTTACCATAAGCTTTTGCAGCAGGCCTATCCAACGCAGGAAGACGGGAACGTGCTGATGCTGTTCCCACGCCTGTTTATTATTGCGCGTAAGGCCTGAGCGCGTGGCGGGCTGTCAGGCTGAGCCTTCTGGCCTGTGGCACAGATACCAGATGGTGGAAAGCATACAGAGGATATAACCAAACATCTCGGTGCCCTCTTCGACCATGTTTTTCACCAGCCGGTTATAGCCGTCAAGCATCAGCCCTTCCCACAGCTCATGCATGCCGAACAGGCGCGAGAAAATCATCACGCACAGCAGGCCGGAGAGCATCATGCCGTAAGCGGGATGGCGCATAAACGCCGCAATGCCTTCCAGCATTTTTTGCCTGTTTCTCAATGCGTAAGAGACGCATATCGCGGTAGTCAACAGGGCAAACCACACCCAGGAGCCATGGGCCAGCTTATCAAAGATAAAATCAAGCTCGCGAATTAACATGCAGGTGAAAAAGCCGCCGATTAATACGCTGCTGTGACGCCGCGACGGCACTTTTCTGGCATGGCAAAAAAACAGCAGCGCAAGGGTCAGCAGGAGGCATTCCTGAACAATTTCAGTAAAGGAGCTTTCACGCACAAAGTCGTGAAACCAAATGACATCGCTAAAGAGAATTAAGACGCCCGACGCAACGGCCAGTACGCAAAGCACCACCAGCAGCAGGCGCTTCAATATAAAAGAAATATGCATAAGTCTTATGAATTATAAAAAGCAGATTATGCTTTATATTTATAATACGAGATTCACCATCCGTGCTTTGCAGGCGTCACGTATGGCTTAAAGACCGCGTTAGGCGGCCTTTTCAGGCTGATGATGCCTTGCAGCTAGCGGTTGCAAAATGCATCGCGATCGGGTGCAGATAACCCTCACACAATTTTTATTCGTCAATCAGCCTGAATGATTTAAGCAGGGCATTATTTGCCTTGCGGCCGCCTTAAAAAGGCTGCACGGCAAATTAATGAATACCGAGACGGTAGGCGTGGGAGATTTCTTCACGCAGTTCGAGGGAGGTCAGTTCCAGCAGGTCAGCGAATTCCAGCTTGAGCTGCTTAAAACGAATCAGGTACTGAGCCGGGGTGAGGTTTTCTTCTTCGCGGCGGAGATATTCAAATGCCAGAGCGGTCGGGGTGATTTCAGTTTTCATTACAATCCTCAGTCTGTTCGTGATCAAAACCCAATAAGGATACCACGAACAGACTGTTCAAAAAACCGCCAGCGCCTGGAGCTGAGGACTATTTTATGCTTTCCGGCAGGCGGACGACCCAGAGTTCATTAAGCGATTCTGGCTTCTCAAGCGGCTTAAGGGTGATTCTGGCGGCGACTTCTTTTCCTTCAAGGGTGAGATGCCCTTTGCCGTCCACTTCGTAATCTTTCGCTTTCTTGCCCGCGCCTTGCGGGTCATCCAGCGCTGCCTGCAGGCCAAAATCATTGTCGTTGATAAACGCGATGGTCTGGTTATCAATCAGCGTCATCCCTTCCGCTTTTTCCTGCTGCCAGCCCAGCTTGCGCAGATCGAGGATCTCTTTCTTCCCGGCAAGCTTAATACCGCGAGCCTGCAACCGCGCCGCATCGTCGAATTCCGGCGCCTTTTCTTTATCAAATTCGCTCAGATCGCTAGCCTCGGATAAATCGACAACGTAAACCAGGTTGCGCATCACTTTATTTTTATCGCCGCCCTGCTCGATCAGCAGCAGACGATTATTATCCAGCGCCACAATGTCGCCGATTTTGGCATCTTTGGCTTTTTTGTAGACGTCGGCATCAATCGGGTAGCCGTACATTGCGGTTTTGCCGCTTGCCGGGTCAATGCTGACCAGACGGGTAAATAGCGCGCTGTTTTTGCTCTTACCGTCGATATCCAGCGTGCTTTGTACCGCTGCGATAATACGTCCGTCCGGCATACGGGCTATCCCTTCAAAGCCGCGATTTGCCTGACGCCATTTAATAATATTAGGTAAGCCGCCGGCCACGCCCTGCTCGTTCTGCTCCGCCTGTGGGCCGTATTTTTTCAGGATCCTGCCTTTTGCATCGATATTTATGATAAACGGACCGTATTCATCACACAGCCAGTAACCGCCTTTACCATCCGGCGTGATGCCTTCGGTGTCCAGGCCGCGTTTATCACCTGACAACTGCTGCAATTTATCGTCCAGAGCGATTTCATTGGTCGCGCCGATCAATCCTTCCGGCAGCGGCAGGCCGCTGATTGGCCCCTGTTCATCGTGCAGGGCGTGGGCGTCAATCGCCTGCGCTTTGCCGTCGCCGACGCGAATCGTCATCAGCAGCGGCGTGAATTTTGGATTGGCGAAAATCTTGGATTCTTTCTCGCCCGCTTTAGGTGAATCCGCATTTGGCCCGCGGTCTGTAACGGTGGCGAAAATCAGGTCTTTGCCCTCTTTACGTACAAATTGTAAACCAGAGCCAACGCCAACCGGCAGCCCGTCCGTAAATGCGCTGGCATAAGCGCCCTTATATTCCACACGATCGCCTTGCGGAAAGGTGACAACGTAACGATCAACCTGAGGCTCGGCCGCCTGGCTCGCTAAAGGAAAAAGACAGGTGAATAATAGCGCAGGTGTTTTTAATTTCATGTTTTTACTCATCCTTTAATATTAAGTCACCGTTTTATAAAGCAGCCAGATGACACAAATATGACGCCGCCCGCAACGCCCCGCGCAGGCTATATAAACCTTCCGATGTTTCTGCCGATAGTAGAGGGCGAAACGGTGGTTCATCGGAACTATCCGCAGTAGTAAACGAGAATATTTCAGAGATCTAAGGATTATCATGTCAGTCAGGCGTTTTTGTATTTTAGTTTTTAGCACGTTACTTATTATCTTCTTAGCCAGCACCGCCTCTAATATCTGGTCCCTCACCCGCAGCAACCAGTCCCTGGACAATGTAAACCGTGAAATTCGCGTGGTGCTGTCGGTTATCGATCCGATTAACCACAGCCGTACTCTTCGAGTGCGCGCGATGGAAGCGATGGAGGAGATGCAGCGCGGCCGCACCGAACAGGCACAGCTTGCGCTTGAAGGCGCGAAGACGGTGCTGGGCAAAACTAACGATGCCTATGAGGCCTATTTGCAGGCGCCAAAACAGCCTGGCGAACAACCTCTTGCCGATGCGTATCAGGCCGCGTTTCTCGCCTATCGTGACCGGGGTTTGCAGCCGTTACTCGATGCGGCTTCAGCAAATGATAAGCAGCGGGTGAACGATCTGGTGACCATGACCATACCGGCGCTCGATCGCCAGTATGAAATTACGCTGGATAAACTTCTGGCCTTCCGCGAGCAGTATGCGCAGCAGCTTAACAAGGACGCGCAGGCCGGATTTAGCTCCAGCCTGTGGCTTATTGCGGTATTTGCGGTGCTGTTTGTCGCCATTCTGGCAGGTGTTTTCGCCCTGCTAAAATCCCGCTTGATTAATGAGTTAGAGGCGGCCAAAAAACACTGCAGCGAGATCGCGGGCGGTCAGCTGCATACGCCAATAGTGGCAAAAGCTAATGATGAAATCGGTGACGTGATGCGCACGCTGGAGACAATGCGCCGGTCGCTTGCGCACATCATCGGCCGGGTGCGTGAATCCAGCCAGACGGTGGCCCATGCCTCTGAAGAGATCGCCGCCGGCAATACCGACCTCTCCTCCCGCACCGAAGAGCAGGCCGCGTCGCTGGGTGAAACGGCTGCCAGCATGGAACAGTTGACGATGACCGTAAGGCAAACCTCCGAGAACTCCCGTCAGGCCAACTCGCTGGCAGAGGGTATGCTGACTGCCGCAAATGACGGCAATAGCATTGTTGAAGAGGTGATCGATTCGATGCGCACCATCGAATCCAGCTCCGGCAAAATAGACAGCATCATCAGCATCATTGAAGACATTGCCTTCCAGACCAATATCCTCGCGCTTAACGCCGCCGTGGAAGCCGCCCGCGCCGGGGAACAGGGACGTGGCTTTGCCGTTGTCGCCTCAGAGGTCCGCAACCTTGCCCAGCGTTCTTCCGTGGCGGCAAAAGAGATCAAAGATCTGATTGAGCTTTCCGGCGAGCAGGTCAATCACGGCAGCCTGCTGGTCAATAAAGCCGGCGAGAGCATGCAGCGCATTTCTAAAGCCATTAAAGAAGTGACCTCGCTGATGGAGCACATCGCCGTTTCCACACGCGAGCAAAGCACCGGCATTGAGCAGATTAACCAGGCTGTGGTGCAGATGGATGTCGTCACCCAGCAGAACGCGGCTTTAGTGGAAGAGGCGTCCGCAGCCGCCATGTCGCTAAAAGAACAGTCGCAGATGCTTAACGAGACGGTAGCGATATTCAGACTGGCATAAAATCAGGGTGGATAAGCATCAGCGCTGTCCACCCTTTTACCACCAGGTAGTTTATAACCTTCGCTCGCTTGTCCACTCGGCCACGGCGGCATCGTTTTGTAGCTGTCGCCAGGCTTCTGTGACCTGCGCCGGGATTTCCGTATGGGTAATAAAATCGCGGCCCTTCGGGCCATAACCCTGCGCATCGTCCCTTAGACGCGGCAGCTCGCCAAGGATCAGCGCAATATAGCGCGCCACCGGCCAAAGCCCTTTGACTTGCGGGATGAAACGGGTCACTCGTGCATCGCTTTCCACTACGGGCTGGAACCCCGGCCAGCTACGCCAAAGGGGCTGCAACGCCTCGCCCTGCCATGCCCGTTCAAAAGTAGCAAGGGTTCGACGCTGCATGGTCGGGTCCTGAATCAGCACCACGCGCTGCGGCTTGAGCCCTTGTTCGGCCATAACCTGTTTCGCAAAGCGCGCGTTCTCGCCACAGTTGGTGGATTTCTGTTCAATGATGATTTTATCCGCCGGAATTTTCCAGAACGTTGTGGCGATGTCTTTAAGGATCGCCGCTTCGGCGCGTCCCGTGGTCGGCAGAGTGTTATAACGAGGATGAGCGGCGATAGCGCCATAGAGGTAAGTGGTTGAATGCCCTATTCCACCGGTAATCAGCAGCGGGAGTTCACTGCTCGCCGCGTACTGAAACGCGGCATCGATTGCAGGAATAACCGCATTGCCTGCCAGCACAATGAGATCCGCATCTTCTGCCCGCGGTGTTTCGGTGAAATCGTTGCGGGCCAGCCACTGCCCAAGAATATTAATAGCGCCGATAGTTGTAGCCTGTAAGGCCGGGAACGTTGTCGTCAACATAACCCCTC
The DNA here is from genome assembly GCA_032000125.1 of Buttiauxella sp. Taxonomy (GTDB): domain Bacteria; phylum Pseudomonadota; class Gammaproteobacteria; order Enterobacterales; family Enterobacteriaceae; genus Dryocola. Next base: position 156,764 of record DAMALH010000003.1, read on the forward strand.
CATGCCAAAAAAACCAACCTGTACCCTATAACAATATGCGCAGGGGCCGAATCAGAAGGAGCCTAAAGGAATGAATGAGCGGCGTACTCAGCCCAGAGGATGAGTACGTTTGCAGGAATTAAGCGCTTGGATCTTCAGCAGGTTTAGCTATCTCGTCAGCCTCAACCTCTTTAAAAGCAGGTTTGCTCCTGGTAACAGCGTATTCCACCGCTTTCGCATCACCGGATATGGTGGTGAGTTTCACGGGCTCGACGCTGACCTTGCCGATGAGCGATTTAGCATAACCGCCAATCTGGTAAGTTCCCTCCGGCAGGCGAAGCGCGACGCTTTCGCCGACTTTTAACGCCGCGGCATCTTTACCGTCAACGGTAACATACACCGTTGCGCCATCGTCGGTACGCGTCCACGCATGTTCCACGGTGACGAGGGTAGGACCGGTAGTAAAGTCTGCCGTCGGCTCCCCGGTGACGGGTTTTGCACAGCCAAAAAGTGAAAAAGCCGCGAGTGCGGTAAGGGTAAAGCGATAACTCATTGATCGATTCCTGCGGGGTTGGTTATTTTTCTGTCATCCAGCGCATGAAACCTTTCGCCCCTTTTGCGCGGGCGATGTCGGCCTCGGCGGCTTCATGCTTGCGGCTCAATGCTTCACCGCGCTGGCTATTATCGCTGAGCGCCTGTTCCAGCGCGAAACGGAGCTGCGACACCTCAATTTCAGCGTTTTCTTTAGCACGAGCGTAATTCTGCGCGGTTTCGGCCATCTCGTCCAGAGCGCTTTGCATAGTGAGAATTTTCTGGTCCAGCTCCTGCGCTTCCAGGCGGAGGGCCTGAGCTTCCTGGCCGTGTTCGATGACGCTGGTTTCCAGCAGCTTATTTTGCTGGGCCAGCTCGCTGAGTTCACGCTTAAGCACGTTGATATAGCTTTGATGCGCCTGTAGTGCCTGCTCATAGGCGACGCGCGCCGTATCGCTTTGCGCGCCCGTTTCCTGCAGCCGTTGTTTAAGATCGGCAATCTGCTTTTGCAATGCCTGGACCGTTTCGATCAGGGCATTGCCATTTTTAACCAGATCGCTGCGTAACATACGCTGATTATCGATATCCTGCTGCATGGTTTCATGCAGTTGAACAAGCTCGGCGTGGTGCATTTCTTTTTGCGCATTGAGCGCTTTTTGCAAATCAAGAATGCGGTCGGACAGCGCCTGAGTGACCTTACCATCCGGCGTCTGGCGAACCTGCTCTTCCATTTTGCGCTGCAGGGTTTCGCGCAGTAAGGCGAGTTCCTGGTAATGATGCTCGCGTTCGCTTTCAAGATTCTTTTGCAGTCCGGCAATACGCGCTGAAAGGCGCTGGATTTCAGCCGGCGGCACGGTATTAAGCCGCGCTGCCGCAAGCTCGCCCTGTACTTCCGCCAGGCGTCGGAGCGTTTCAGGGTTATCCTGATAAACCGTTTTCGTTTTGCTTTTATCGCCCGCGGCTTTTAATGCGGCGCGTAGCTGCATGGTCTCGGCTTCGGCGGCTTTCAGGCGCGCCAGCAAGCCGACGTCATGGCTGCCGAGTCGATTGAGATTCACGCCGCACAGGGCCTGCTCTATTTCATACTGAATCTCAGCTTTGCTGCTGTTTTTCATACGATTGCATGCGCTGGCTAGAAAGCTGGCCGCCTCGTTGCTATTGACGGTTCCAAAGGCCTTCTTAATCAGATTCTGGATCATGCTCACAGCAGTGTGTTCCTGTTGTTGGGTGACGTTGAATAGCCCGCGCCGTCCGAAAAAATCGAATGAGTACCTTTTAGATATCGGTTGATTCGAAAATTTCTTTATTTATACAGCGGATTAGGGAATTCAGCCAGGGGGCGCATTGCCTTTATCACGCCCCCTCACCCTTGCCCTCGCCTTAGCCGAGGGGCTTTAACATCAAAACGTCGCCCAGTTATCGTCGCTTTCGACCACCGGCGTCGGTTTGAGCTTCGCGACTTTAGCCACGGCGGGCTTCGCCGCCTGCGCATTTAAACGGAAGATGCCCACGGCTGCGGTCAGGCGTTCTGCCTGCTCCTCCAGCGAGACGGCGGCGGCCGTGGCTTCTTCCACCAGCGAGGCGTTTTGCTGCGTCACGTTATCCATTTCATTAATGGCCTGGCCGACCTGTTGAATGCCGCGGCTCTGCTCGTCGGACGCGGCGGCGATTTCCAGCATGATGTCCGTTACGCGGCGTACCGCGTCAACCAGGCCGCTCATGGTTTCACCGGCATGAACCACCTGCTCGGAACCTGAATCAATCAAGGAGACGGACTCGCTTATCAGCCCCTCAATTTCTTTAGCTGCCTGAGCGCTGCGCTGCGCCAGCGTGCGTACTTCACTTGCCACAACGGCAAAACCACGCCCCTGCTCCCCGGCGCGGGCGGCTTCCACCGCGGCATTAAGCGCCAGGATATTGGTCTGGAAAGCGATGCTGTTTATTACCGCGGTGATCTCAGAAATCTTTTTCGAACTGGTAGAGATGTTATTCATGGTTTTCACCACGCCTGAAACAATGCGTCCGCCGTCGCTGGCTTTTTTCGAGGCGTCTTCCGCAAGCTTGCTGGCGTGGTGAGCGTTATCGGCGTTTTGTTTTACCGTCGAAGTCAGCTCTTCCATGCTGGCCGCCGTTTGCTCAATCGCCGCCGCCTGCTCTTCGGTGCGTGATGAAAGATCGGTGTTACCGGCGGAAATCTCGCTGGTGCCATGATAAATAGCCTCAGCGCCTTCACGCACCGATCCTACCGTTTGCACCAGCGCAGACTGCATATCCTGTAAGTGTCGGCTCAGCTTGCCGATTTCGCTACGCCCGCATGCCTGTTCCGGAACCGTCAGGTCCCCGCCGGCGATGCGCTCAATGCGCGCCGCTGCCTCCTGCAAAGGCCCAATCACGATGCGGCGCAGCAGCACGAACGTAATGATGGTCATGAACAACGCCACGGCAAACGCACCGGCCATTATTATCACGCTCAGCTGCTTGCGCGCCTGGGCTTCGGTGCGTAACGCCGTTGCTCTTTCGGTACGAATAGCTATGGCTTTGAGCAAGACCTCGTTGTACTCATCGTCGAGTTTGCGCGCTTCTTCGTTCTCATGCTTAATGATCGCTTCGAACATGCCGTTTTTGGCAAATTTGATCATCGGCAGCATGCCTTTTTTGATATAGGCATCAAAATGGCTGCGCAAATCAGCGTCCAGCGCTTCATCCTCCGGGCTTTTCACCCGGCGATTCATATAGGAATTAAATCCGTCCTGCGCCTGTTTAATCCGTTTTTCCGCCGCGGCGATATTAATTTTATTATCTTCCATATCGCCTACGCGCACCGCAGAGCCTGCATGAATGACGTTCAGGCGCGCCGAGCGCAGATGGTTTGAACTGTTAGAGATACCCATGCGGACCTGAATTTCTTCGGTGACGTCCTGCAGCGCCTTATCGCTCTGGATCAGAAAATAGCCTGCCAGCGCAATGCATAAGGCAAATAAAACCAGGATACCACCAAGAATGGCGCTAAACAGCGGGACCAGGCGGATGTGATGCCAGAAATTTACCGTGCCATGTTGGTTGAGGGGTTTTGTAGCCATATCCTGGATTCTCTTAAGAGGAAGATGTGTAGAAACGTCATCGGCAAGGCCTCCCAAACCCTTACGGCCGGGATGCAGAACTGTGGACTTCGTTGCAAATAAGCGGTGAAAAGTTAAGTGGATCACATATTAAGCAGACGCCGTAACCGACGCGACAGCGCCCGTCGCCCGGCAAGCGACGCGATTGACAGCATCAGGGGATCAAGTACACCATTGCTCACAAAAAATGGCCGGGCAAACGACCCCGGCTGCTAATTAAATGCGCGAGGATTAAGGAAAAGGGATGAAATGTATCACCTGTGATAACGAGGCATTATCAGACTCTGATAGCTGCGACGCATGCGAGCGTAAGGCTTTCAGTAAAATCGGCGGCCTGCTGTGGGTGCCCGCGTTCGGGCTGGTGGCAGGGCTTATCATGTATCTGTTCTCGATCACGAATATCATCAGCGTGATTGGGCCGGTCCGACAGAATGTTCCGCACATTATGCCGCTGATTATTTTTGAACTGGTTGGGCAAATCGTTCTGGCGCTGCTGGCTGTCTATACCGTCGTGCTGTTCTTTAAGCGCCGCCGCCGCACGGTTGTGACTTATATCTGCCTGCTTTTAGCGATAGTGCTTTACCGGGTAACCGACACCTGCCTCGCTATCGAGCATTTTAATATTGGGCCGCATATCACTAACTATGGCCAAATTATGCCTTCGGTGCTGGGCGCGCTTGTCTGGGTGCCTTATTTCCTCAAATCCGTTCGCGTTAAGCGAACTTTCGTCAGGTGATATTCTTTTCAGAGGGTGGGCGTACAGGTGCGCCCGCCCTACGCGCCAATACCCTTTTTGTTAAACAGGAGTAGACTGGATGTAATTATTTGCGCAACAAGACACCTGTAAGATGAAATTTAAATCTGCCATTAAGCCTTACCACGCCGCGGCTGGCGGCTGGGGTTCGCTAGAAGCCACCACTCGTTTTGTTATCGACAGCAAACACGCCCTGAAAAATTTGCGCAACCTGATGCGCATGAACAAGGCCCGAGGGTTTGACTGCCCCGGCTGTGCCTGGGGCGATGACAATAAAAGCACCTTCAGCTTCTGTGAGAACGGCGCCAAAGCCGTGACATGGGAAGCGACGCGACGCTTTATCGACGGCCAGTTTTTTGCCCGTCACAGCGTCAAAAAGCTCTATCAGCAGAGCGACTATTTTCTTGAGTATCAAGGACGCCTGACCGAACCCCTGCGCTACAACCCCCAAAGTGACCACTATGAGCCGATAAGCTGGGACGCCGCCCTGACGCTGATTGCGCAGCGTATTCACGCGCTGGAAAGCCCGGACCAGATGGAGCTGTATACCTCCGGACGCGCCAGCAACGAGGCATCTTATCTGTACCAACTGTTTGGACGCATGCTTGGCACCAATAACTTCCCGGACTGCTCCAACATGTGCCATGAGGCCAGCGGCAGCGGCATGAAGCTAAGTATCGGCGTAGGCAAAGGCACCATTCACCTCAACGATTTTGATAAGGCTAACGCCATCTTTGTCTTCGGGCAGAACCCCGGCACCAACCACCCGCGTATGCTCCACAGCCTGCGCCACGCCGCTGAAAACGGTGCGCAAATCGTTACCTTTAACACGCTGCGTGAACGGGGACTTGAGCGATTTGCCGATCCGCAAAAACCGCTGGAGGTGATCACACCGCTTGCGGGCAATATCAGCACTAACTACTACCAGCCGAATCTCGGCGGGGATATGGCAGCCGTGCGCGGTATGGCGAAAGCGCTACTGGAAACCCATCGCAGCCGGCTTGCGCGCGGCGAAAAAGGGATCTTCGATGAGCCGTTTATCGCTGAGCACACTCAGGGCATAGAAGACTGGTTTGCCGAAATTGATAACACCACCTGGCAGCATATTACCCGGCAGTCCGGCTTAAGCGAGCAGCAGCTGCGCGACGCCGCCGCCGTCTGGCAGCAGGCTGAACGTGTTATTTGCACCTGGGCGATGGGCATTACGCAGCATAAACATTCAGTGAACACGGTTCGCGAGATAGTCAACCTGCAGCTGCTGGGCGGCCATATTGGCAAGCCAGGCGCGGGCCTGTGCCCGGTACGCGGGCACAGCAACGTGCAGGGCAACCGCACGATGGGCATTGATGAGAAACCTCCAGCCGCCCTGCTTGACAGCCTGGGCGCTCATTTCGCATTTGAACCGCCGCGTCGGGCCGGGCATAACACCGTCGAAGCGCTGGCGGCTATGCTGCGCGATGAGATCGGCGTGCTGATTGCGCTGGGCGGGAATCTGGCGGCCGCCGCGCCGGACAGCCGTCGAACAGAAGAGGCGCTGCGTCGCTGCGGTCTGACGGTGCATATCAGCACCAAGCTTAACCGCAGCCATCTGGTGCCGGGCAAGGAAGGGCTGATTTTGCCAACGCTTGGGCGTACCGAGGCGGATATCCAGGCCACGGGCCGTCAGTTTATTACCGTCGAAGATTCATTCAGCATGGTGCATGCATCCGAAGGGATCGGGAACCAGATTGCCGATACTCAGCGCTCTGAAACCGCCATCGTGGCGGGCATTGCCGATGCCGTTTTGGGCAAAGACAAACTGAACTGGCTGGCGCTTGCCGATGATTACAATCTGATTCGCGATCATATCGCTGCCACCATTCCCGGCTTCCAGGACTTCAATCAGCGTTGTGAAAAGCCGGGCGGTTTTTACCTCGGTAACGCTGCGGCACAGCTACGTTTCAATACGCCAGGCGGCAAGGCGGTGTTCAGCGCGGCGCCGCTTCCTGTTTCGTTATTTGGCGAGCTGACCGCGCCCTTTGCCCTGCAAACGCTGCGCTCCCACGATCAGTACAACACCACAATTTATGGCCTCGACGACCGCTATCGCGGGGTATATGGCCAGCGCGAAGTGCTGTTTATCCATCCCGATGACATGCTCGCACAGGGTTTACAGGATGGCGATCTGGTGGATATCGAAACGGTATGGAACGACGGTATAACGCGTAAAGTCAGCGGGTTTAAAATCGTGCCGTACAATATCCCACGCGGCAATCTGGCGGCCTATTACCCGGAAACGAACCCGCTGGTTCCTCTTTCAAGCGTGGGGGATGGCACGGGCACGCCAACCTCCAAATCGGTGCCGGTAAAAATCAGCCCTTCGCTATTGGCGGCAAACAGCCGCATCCTGTAGCTGCGCCTTTTTTCAGCCCCAGCCTTAAGCTCGCCGGTCGGGTAGCGCGTCTTCCCGGCCGTCAGGCGAAGCTAAAGCCTTCATCCGCCCAGCCGGTAATTCCCCCTAACATAATTTTGACCGGGCGTCCGAGACGGGCGAGCTTCAGCGCGGCCCGATCTGCGCCGTTACAGTGCGGACCTGCGCAGTACACTACAAACAGCGTATCCTCGGGCCATTCATTCATACGTTCAGCATTGATATCGCGGTGACGCAAATGCAACGCGCCCGGAATGTGCCGACGGGCAAATGCCTCCGGCGAGCCCACCACGTGTAACAGCACAAAATCCATTTCACCTTCTTTCATCGACGAGTGAACGTCGTCGCAGTCTGTTTCAAGGCTCAGGCGCTGCAAAAAATGGGCGGCGGCAATTTCTGACGCGGCGGCCGGGTGTTCAGATACATAGCTCATGGTCTTCCCTCTTTGTGTGAGGTTTCACTATAGGGCCGCATCGCTGGCTTGACAGGTGGCAGGAATGACGATTAGCGTTAAGATCATGACAATCGAACCCGCAGGTCACGTCTTGAAGAATCCCTTAGTTGTTGCTCTAGCCTATGACGGGCTCTGTACCTTCGAGTTTGGCGTTGCCGTGGAAATCTTCGGGCTGGCCCGACCGGAAATGGGCGACGACTGGTATCGTTTCGCCGTGGCGGGCGTCGATAAAGGTGAACTCCGCGCAACCGGCGGGATTCGCCTGGCGGTAGACGGCGGCACCGAGCTGCTGGCGCAGGCCGGCACAATCATTGTGCCAGGCTGGCGAGGCGCGGACGCGCCGGTGCCGGGTGAGCTATGCAATGCGCTGGTTGCCGCACACCTTCGTGGCGCCAGAATTATGTCTATTTGCTCTGGCG